>CAYJFM010000004.1:0-72627 GCA_964369805.1 uncultured Oscillospiraceae bacterium | reverse complement strand
GTCCTCTGGCCTGCAAAAGCTTGTTCTACTGAATTTCCGTGAACTTGAATATTTCGAATTTTGCTAGATTTCCCTTCAGGATAAATTTCAATATCATCGCCTACCTTGCAAGATCCCTCTATTAAAGTTCCCGTAATAACAGTTCCAAAACCATCTACAGAAAAAACTCTGTCTACAGGTATTCTAAGTGCGTTGTTTTCAGCATTTTTCTCTTGTATTTCTTCTGCTAAAGCACAAATTTTATTTTTAAGCACATCTATATTTTCTCCAGTATGAGAAGATACCGCTATTATTTCTGCACCCTCTAAAAAACTTCCTTTCACCAGGTCCGCTGCATCCTCTTTTACTACCTCTAACCACTCTTCATCTACTAGATCTGCTTTTGTTATTACCACTACTCCTGCTTTAACATCTAGCATCTTCACTATTTGAAAATGCTCAAGAGTCTGCGGCATAACTCCTTCTTCTCCGCTTACAACTAGCACTGCTAAGTCTATAGACCCAATTCCAGAAAGCATAGTTTTAATAAACTTTTCATGTCCTGGAACATCAATGATTCCAATTCCTAAATCTCTATCATTAGGCATATTGGTAAATCCAAGTTCTATGGTTATACCTCTATTTTTTTCTTCGTTTAGTCTATCTGTATCTGTTCCTGTAAGAGCCTTTATTAAGCTTGTTTTACCATGGTCTACATGTCCAGCTGTTCCTACAATTATATTTTTCATTATTCACCATCAATTTCTAACAACGCTTCTTTTATAATTTCCAATTCTTCTATCGATACGGTTCTCATCTCAATATAAAATTTATTGTTACTAATTCTTCCGATAATTGGCAATTCTCTTTTTCTCAATTTACCCTCAAGCATACTCGGAGCTATTACTTCAGATGTAATGGCAACACCTACGCTTCTAAGAAGTACTGTTGGTGCAGATCCCCCTCCTACTTGGCCATAAGTTTCTTCTATTTCAAAGTTAAACTTATCTACTTTACACTCCATGTCAGAAACAAAGTTTTCTGCTTTTGCTTGTAAATCTGCATGCTTATCAGTAAGCATCCTCAGTATCGGAATATTTTTCATAGCGCTCTCTTGACTAATATACTCCTTAAAAGTTGCTTCCATAGCTGCCAGTGTCATCTTATCAACCCTAATAACCCTTGCCAGTTGGTGTTTTTTCATAGCATCAATTATTTCTTTTTTACCTGCAATAATCCCGCCTTGTGGTCCTCCTAAGAGTTTATCTCCACTAAATAGTATCACATCTATTCCTGTGTCTAAGCACCTTTTTACAGTTGGCTCATCTACACCATATTCTTGTAAGTCAACCATCAAGCCTGATCCCATATCATAGATTACAGGAAGGCCTTTCGCCTTTCCTAGCTCAACTAACTCTTCTAGGCTTGCTTCCTCAGTGAAGCCCATTATTTTATAATTACTAGTGTGTATCTTCATTAGAGCTGCAGTTTCGTCATTAATAGCAGCTTCATAATCATAAATTTTAGTTTTGTTTGTTGTTCCAATCTCTTTTAGTATCGCTCCACTCTGACTCATTATTTCAGGTACTCTAAAGGAACCACCTATTTCAACAAGTTCACCTCTTGATACTATTACTTCTTTTCCATATCCCATAGAAGATAGGCAAATCATTGTAGCTGCAGCATTATTATTTACAACCATTGCAGCTTCAGCTCCTGTAATTTCCTTTATAATTTTTTCAACATGATCATGTCTAGAGCCTCTCCCACCTTTTTTTACATCATATTCAAGAGTTGAGTAGTTTACAGCTACCGAAGCAACACTTTCTGCTGCTGCCTTAGAAATTGGTGCTCTTCCAAGATTTGTATGAAGAACAACACCAGTTGCGTTAATTGTTCTTCTTAAACTTTTTCTTTTTTTATCTCCAATATTTTCAATAATTTCTGCCATAATTTGAGATTTATCCATCTCTATCAAGTCTTCCTCATGAGATGCTAGCACTTCAGCCCTAAAATCATCTATTGTCAATCTCACTGCATCTACTATTAATTCTCTTGGTGTGTTTTCAAAATATTCAAAGAGGCATTCTTCTTGTAATACTTCATCTATCTTTGGAATACTTCTCAGTATGCGCTTTTTATTCTCCATGTTAAGCCCTTTCTCTTTAATCTATATGTCTATTTTTTCCTAACTATAGGTTTTTACCTTTTTACTTGTAACCCACTCCTATAATATCAGAATTCCTAATATTTTCATAGTCTAAACTTTTCAAACCCTCTATATCAAAAGTAGATAACTCTTACTGAAATTAGATATTTTGATATTCTCTTCTTTAGTTTTTATCTAAATATATACATTCAAAGCTCTGCAAAATAAAAAAGACCGTTGAAAATTCAACAGTCTTTTTTGATTGGCGGGAGTATGTAAGAATCGAACTTACCCAAGAGGCTCTTAACCCCTCGTAACGGTTTTGAAGACCGCAAGGCACACCAGCACCCATCTACCCCCATATAAATTAGTCTCAGTAAGAAATTCACTGATTTTTTATTATACCATTCCTTATTTCGTTTTTCAAGAAACTAATTTGCTTATTATTATTTTATGTGGGCACAGTTAATCCATTTGTTAATGTTTCGAAAAGATAACTCGTAAGTGCAGAAAAGCGATGAGAAATTTGTCTCATCGCTTTCTTCAAAATAAATAATCTTTACAATATTAGGCTAAATCTTCTTTTCATACAATCTTGCTGCATTTAAAACAACTATTACAGAGCCTGCATTGTGAACTAGGGCACCTGATGCTGGGTTTAGCAGCCCTAAAACAGATAATATTATCGCTCCAAAGTTTATTATCATAGCTAATGTTATATTAAACTTAATTGAAAAAATAGTAGCATTTGATAATTTTTTTATATAAGAAATCTTAGATATATCATCTCCCATTATTGCAATGTCTGCTGCATCTATTGCAATGTCACTACCCATAGTTCCCATTGCCACACCTACAGATGCAGTTTTAAGAGCCGGGGCATCATTTACGCCATCGCCAACCATACATACGCTTTCGCCTTGATCCATAAGTTCTTTTACAGCACTTACTTTTCCCTCAGGTAATAAGGATGCTCTAACTTGACTGATTCCAACCTTTTCAGAAATAAACATTGCACTTTCTTCCTTATCTCCAGTTAAAAGTATTGTTTCTTTAATTCCGGCCTGATTTAATGTGCTTATAGCACCTTTTGATGTGTCTTTTAAAACGTCTGACAATCCTATCACTCCAACGACTCTAGTCTTAGTCGATACTATTACAATGGCTTTCCCCTTTTGCCTTAATTCAAAGATTAGACTTTCTACTTCACTTGGTATAGTTAATCCTACTTCCTTTTCAATAAGCTCTTCATTCCCGCAGTAAAATATTTCTTTTTCAATTGTAGCCAAAACACCTTTTCCAACAATCATCTGAAATTCTTCTATTCTTTTAAATATGACATCTAGCTGCCTTCCATAGTTAGTTATAGCTTTCCCTATTGGATGTTCTGATCTGCTTTCAACTGAAGTCACAATAGATAAAAGTTCTTCTTCAGTAAGTCCAAAAGCATTGATATCAGTCACAGATAGTTTTCCTTCTGTTATTGTTCCTGTTTTATCAAATGCGACTGTTGTCACTTTTCCCATCTGTTCTAAAGCCTCTCCAGACTTAATTAAAACACCATTTTTAGCTGCTTGACCAATAGCTGCCATTATTGAGGTTGGTGTTGCAAGAGCCAATGCACAAGGACAAAATACTACTAAAACTGTTACGGCTCTAATAAGAGCATCGTCTGGTCTATTTAAGGCAAACGAGAATATTAAGTAAGTAATAATGGCTATAACACAAGCGGTAGGGACTAAATAACCAGCCCATTTATCTACGATTTTTTGAGTTGGTGCTTTATTGTTATCTGCTTCTTCAACTAATCTGATCATTTTTTGAAGTGAAGAATTTGCAAAGGATTTAGTAACTTCTATATCCACCGACCCATACCTATTAATGGTTCCTGTAAACACTTCATCGCCAATAACTTTGTCAACTGGCAAAGATTCACCAGTTAAAATAGCTTGGTCTACGGTAGTATTACCAACTATAATAGTTCCATCTGCTGGAAAACTCTCTCCTGGAAAAATCCTTAAAATATCACCAACTTTAATTTCCTCAGCTGGTTTCATCTCCTCTTTTTCTACTCCATTTGAGCCTTTTATAATATTTCTCCCTGCACTTGGTACTAGATTTAATAAGAGTTCTATACCCTTCTTAGCTTTTTGCACAGTTCTATCTTCTAGCCATTCCCCAATAGCCATAATAAATGCCACTTCACCTGCTGCAAAAACATCTCCAATATATACTGCCGCTATCATGGCAATTGTAATTAGAAGGGAAGATTTGATTTTCTTATCCATTAGTCCCTGAATAGCTGCATATACAATTGGTATTCCCGAAACTAACAATGATACCCATGCTGGGTTTATTGGAAATTCAAAGGATATATCCATAAGTGGCAGTATATATTCTGTTATAAAGCTAGCAAGAATGAAAATTCCTGATAACCACAGCATTGCTTTTGAGTTTAGTTTTTCAATATAATGTTCCATTTTTTTACCTTTTATAATATCTACTTAGTAAAATAATATAGTTTCTTTACTTAATCAAATTATTAAATTGTCTTAGAAAACTGATTTAAAGCTGAAATTAGCTTTTCTATAGTTTCCTCTTCTTCATTTTTCTTAATCCCATCCAAAACACAATGATGCATATGGCCTTCTAATATTATTTGTCCTGTTTTGTGTAGCGCTGACTTAATTGCTCCAATTTGAATTAAAATATCTTCGCAAGGTTTGTCCTCGATTACCATTTTTTGTATTCCTCTTACTTGACCTTCTATTTTTTTTAAACGCTTTTCAATTGCGTCCACATCCATACATTGATGCATTATTACCTCTCTTTCTCCAAAAAATAATATTTAAATTAATTTCTCCCTTGTTAGAATATAAACTTGTTAACCTAACGATAAACCTATACCCTAGGGGGGTACCTTCGTCTTAACTATACCCTACCGGGGTATAGTTGTCAATATGTTTTTCTCTTTATTTATTAATTTACCAAATTTCTACCAATCCCTACAGTATCCTTTTTAAAATCTTGAAATTATATGCTTTTTTTGATAGAATCTTAACACCTAGAAATAAATCTAAATTAACAAGTGTCGAGTAGGAGATATAAATGGAGTTAGAAATTGGAGCAAAAGTAAAAAACCTTCGTAACAAAAAAGGCTTAAGCATAGCGCAGCTCTCAGAAAAATCAGAAGTAAGTACTGGGCTAATCAGTCAAATAGAGAGAGATAAGGTGGTTCCATCAGTAACAAGTTTATTTCGATTAAGCAATGCCCTCGAAACAGATATAAGCTATTTTTTTAAAGATAGCCCTAAAAAAGATTGTCTCTTAATTAGAAGCGGTGATCATAGGGTTTTCTCTACTAAGAAAGACGCATCTGTGTATCAGTTACTCTCCTCAACCAGTCAAGAGAGGCTCTTAGACATGGTAGTAATCACTTTAGATAGCAATGAGGTCCAAGAGAAAGAGTCAATCACACATGAAGGAGAAGAGTGTGGGTATGTTCTAGAGGGAGTTCTAACTATCATCCTTAACGGAACAGAGTATACCCTATTTAAAGGTGATAGCATAACCTTTTCAAGTAAATTACCACACAAGTACATAAATAGAAATAAAGAAAAATGTGTATCAATTTGGGCTATGGCACCCTGCTTCTTTTAAGTACACACCTCTTTCATAGATATTTAAAGATATGACAATTAACTAGCTAGTAAATTCAACTAAAAAACAAAAAAATGTGGAGCTTTTACAATAAAGTTTCCACATTTTTTATTATTAATCAATAACTCTCTTTATCAAACTATGCCAGTTATCTCTCGCAATCATCTGAAGTTCTTTTTCAGTAAAGCCCACTTTTTTCATTCCTTCTAAGAGTAGTGGCACCTTGCTACAATCTTCAATTCCATCTGCAGACGGGGTTTGGTTGTCACTAAAGCCAGAAACCGAAGTATTAGGTAAAAATTCAAAAAAGTCAAAACCAAACCCTAAATGTTCTACCCCAATTTTTTCAGCAATGTATGTAGCATGACGAATAAGGTTTTCCGCATTTTGTTTCTCTTTTTCATTGTGAATGAATAAATTAAAAGCATTTAAGCATACTAAGCCTTTACCATCTCTTATAGCCAAGAGTTGTTCATCATCTAAATTTCTTGGAACATTAGCCAATGCTCGTGCATTTGAATGAGAAGCAAGTATTGGCATTCTTGCATAGTTAATTACATCCCAAAAGGATTTATCATTTAGGTGAGAGACATCTAATATGATTTTCTTTTCTTCCATTATTGAAATAGCTTTTTTCCCCAAAGTAGTCAATCCTCTATTAATGTCACCTGCCACACCTGTCGCGTATGAATTCTCTTCGTTCCAAGTTAACATACACTCTCTAACTCCAAAGTTATACAAGTCATAAAGTGCATCTGGGTTATTATCAATACCAGACATCCCTTCAAGCCCTATAAGAATATAGAATTTCTTTAGCCTTATTGCATCTTGAATTTCCTTATAATTTCTTACTACCATGACTTCCTGGCATTCTGCCAGATCTAGTTTAGCTAATTGAATTATTTCTTCCAACCTTTTTTTAGGGCCTTGCTTATCATAGGGTGGATCTACCCAAAGTACAAAACAAGCTCCTTCAAGATTGCCTTTTTTTAAACGATCTAAATGATAGTTTTGAATTATGTTTGTTTCCCCTTTTAAGCGACGAATCGCCACATCGGTAAAAATGTCTGAATGCCCATCAAAAACCAAATTATTGCCTCTTTCTAAAATATAAGTGCCTTCTAATTCTGTAAAATTAGTTATACTATTTTCCTTATGCACCTAATAGATTTCCTATAAATGCTCCTGCGTACGTACCTATTACATATCCTAAAGTACCAATTAACATAATCGGGCCTACTAGATTTGTCCATCCTTTAGAAATAGCCATAGCAGCTGCAGTTGTCGGTCCACCAATATTTGCATTCGATGCTAAAATCATTTCTTCTAGGGAGAATTTAAACACTTTTCCTAGTGTGAATATTACTATCATATTTACAAGAACCATAATTAAACAGAATACTAATAACATTGGTGATTCTTGAATGATTAATGTTATTGAAGCTGGAACACCAATTACAAATAAGAATAGGTAAATTAAAAATGTTCCTATTTCTTGTGACCCACCAATTTTCGATACCTGTTTAGATGCAAACGTAGCAACTAACATACTGAAAGTAGTCATAAGTACGTATTTGTTTCCAATGATTCCATTAATTAATTCAAATACAAAATTGCTTGTAGGGATTGCATTTGATAATAATTCGCCAAGTTCAGTTGAAATCGTTACAATAATTACTGAAATTGCAATGTTAAATGCAATATCTTTTAAAGACACAGGTTTTGCATTCCAATAAGCTGCTGCCTTTGTTTTTGATTCTTCACTTACTCCAACACTTTCTACTTCATCAATATGTGGGTGACTATACATTTTTCTAAAAAACTTTATACTTGGAATAGCAATTAATACAAAGAAGTATAGTGCCATAAGCAAGTTATCAGCTACTACTGTTGCTGCAACTACATCTCCTGGTACATCGAAAGCTCCTGATAGTGTTGCAAAGTTTACTCCTCCACCAATATAAGATCCAGTCATCATACCAGCCACTGCTGCTGCAGAAGGGATATAATCCCCTAATAGGTAAAATGCTAGTATTGCCGATGCTGTTGTTGCCGCTGCACCGATTAAGTAAATAATTAATAATCTTCCTGATTCTTTCCAAATTTTTCTTATATCGCATTGTAACAATAATAGCGGGATTGCTAGCGGGATTACATATCCCCAAATAATGTCGTCAAACCAAGGTGCACTTGTTGGTATAATTCCTGTATTACTTAATACTAATGCACCTAATAATGCAATAATTGCACCTGATACTTTTGATGCCCATTTCCATGTTTGCTCAGCATAGATAGCAAATGCTACCCATCCGCATGTGATTGCCATCAGCGCCCAGGTATTATCCGGACTGATGAAAGTTGTTTCCATAATATAATTCCTCCTTTAGTTGTTATAAAATAATATTTAATAATAGCAACATTCACTATTTAGAACCTAGTATCAATATAGTGAACAATTTATTAGTAGCAGTTTATCATCAATATATTGAATTGTCAATAAAATTATTACACTTGTCTTTGATTTATAAACTTCTTGTATTTTCAACGAATTCACCTGATAAAGTTGTATTTTATTTTGTGTAATATTTAATATATTGATACTCTCTTTCAATCTTTCAAAAACAATAGCTAAACGCTATCAAAGCAGCAAATTAATCATTTTTGTTCCTAGCTATTTCCGCAAACTAATAAAGAACCTCGTTAGTAAATAATAAAGTTCTTTATAAATCTATTCTATTTCTATATATATACTAAATATGTAACTCTAGTTCTGTCTTTTTTGCTAGTCCCACCTATTTCTTCTAGTATCACTTTCCCCTTACCTCTAAATGTAATCTTGTCACCTTCTTTTAAAGGTTTATCATTCTTTGACACTTCCAGATTATTTACAAAAATAACACCTTGCCTAATAGCCTCTGTAGCACCTGCCCTTGAAACTTTAAAAGCTGATGATACTATATTGTCAATCCTTAAAGAGGCTACTGTATCCTTTTTTATTTCCGTTTTTTGTTGATGCTCTCTAATTTCATCAATGGGAAGGACTGAAGCCTCAAGAGGCGTTCTACCTGCTTTTATATAATTGGCCGCCAAAAACTCAGCTATGCCAGCCATGACAACAATATCTGCCCCATCGTTAAACACAAGTATATCTCCTATGAGCTCTCTTTTTATTCCAAGTCCCAGAATTGATCCTAAGTAGTCTTTATGGCTTAATTCCTTTGACCCCTTTGCTTTAGAAACTCGAATTACTTTAAGAGGGTTCTCTTCCTTATTTTCAGCAAAAAAAGAAGAGACCGAATCAACATAATCTGGCAAAAAAATTATAACTACGCGCTCCGAGTCTTCGTATCCGCCATAAAACTCAAATCTAACCCCTCTTTCACATTTTAGGTTATTATTTATCACTGTTCTCTGTCTAAGATCTAAAAAGTGGCTATTAGTAACCATATAGCCATATTGACACTCTTCTAACCTGTCTTCAACCGAGCCAATTAAAATCTTATCTTCTTTTAGCACTGCCTACCTCTTTTTTATTTCCTTGGCAACTCAATTTTCGCATTTTCTTTAGATCTTTTGTATAAGGTAAACTTCCTCCCTATTGCCTGCACAAATTCTGCATCAGTTCTCTCAACAACCATATTTGCTGCATCTTTTGCATTTAGCTCGCATCCCTCTTGTAACTTAACCTTTACAAGTTCTCTCAGCTCAAACCCAGTTTCCATTTCTGAAATAATATTATCTGTTAGTCCTGCTTTTCCAATATAAACGGTTGGATCTAAATCATGAGCTAACCCCTTTAAGTATCTTCTTTGTTTGCTAGTAATCATCTATATTCGTCCTTTCTTATCTCTGCACTCAATATAATTCTTAATTCACAAGATTAGTTAATCATTTTAGTATAACACATAATAGTATATTTTTCCCTTATTCCCATTTATATTTTATAAGCATTCCGTCCTTTCCGTCCTTTTTATATGCAAATTTAAATTTCTTTTATGCTCGCCTCTATAAATCCCACAAATAAAGGATGTGGTTTATTTGGTCTACTTTTAAACTCAGGATGAAATTGAACTCCAACAAAAAACTCATTCTCCCTTATCTCAATTGTTTCAACAAGTAGATTATCTGGTGAAGTACCGCTTATTACTATCCCTTTTTCTTCAAACATTTGCCTGTAGTGATTGTTAACTTCATATCTATGTCTATGCCTTTCATTAATTAAATTCATGCCATACAGAGATGATAGCATTGAGTTATCTCTCACTTTGCATGGGTATGAGCCAAGTCGCATTGTTCCTCCTTTTTCAACAATATTCTTTTGTTCTTCCATAATATGAATCACTTTGTGCTTTGCACACTGGTCAAATTCAGATGAAGTTGCTCCATCAAGTCCACATACATTTCTAGCAAATTCAATTATAGCAATTTGCATTCCTAAACAAATCCCAAAATAAGGAATATTGTTTTCCCTAGCAAATTGGCAAGCTCTTATTTTACCTTCAATCCCTCTACTTCCAAAACCTCCAGGTATAAGTATCCCCTTTACATCTTCAAATACCTCTTTACAGTTTATGGCTTCAACAGTCTCACTATCTACCCATTTTATTTCAACTTCCACATTTTTATCATTTCCCGCATGGTTTAAGCTTTCAATTATCGACAAATATGCATCTTCTAACTCTACATATTTCCCTACTATAGCAATTTTTACTTTTTTAATTACGTTTTTACTCTTTTCTACCATCATCTTCCAAGATGTTAAATCTGGTTCTTCTGCTTCTAATTTAAGCTCTCTACAAACTATATTATCAAGGCCTTTTCTATGCAGCATTAGTGGAGCTTCATAAAGGTGATCTACTGTCAAATTTTCTATTACACAATCTTTTTTTACATTGCAGAACAAAGAAAGTTTCTCAATAATACTTTCACTAACTGGTTCATCTGCTCTCGCAATAATAATATTAGGAGAAATACCAGCACCTCTTAATTCCTTCACCGAATGTTGTGCTGGCTTAGATTTATGCTCTTTAGAACTCTTTAAGTAAGGAATTAGAGCTACGTGTATAAACAAGCAATTCTCTGTGCCTTGTTCAATTAAAATTTGCCTAATTGCCTCCAAGTAAGGTTGGCTTTCTATATCTCCAATCGTACCCCCTATTTCTGTAATTAATATATCCGCATCACTCTTTTCTGCACTTTTATATACAAAGTTCTTTATTTCATCAGTAATATGAGGTATTACCTGAACTGTTTCCCCAAGGTACCCTCCTTCTCTCTCTCTATTAATTACATTAAAAAAAACCTTCCCTGAGGTAAGATTTGAGTATTGATTCAAATTTTCATCTATAAACCTTTCATAGTGCCCTAAGTCTAAATCAGTTTCAGCTCCATCATCAGTTACAAAAACCTCTCCATGTTGTAATGGGTTCATTGTCCCTGGGTCCACATTGATATATGGATCCAGTTTTTGTGCAGAAACTTTAAAGCCTCTCTCTTTTAAGAGTCTTCCTAAAGAGGCCACAGTTATTCCTTTTCCAAGACCAGATACAACTCCACCTGTTACAAAAATATGTTTTTTCATTTTTCTCTCCTTCTATTACTAAACCTCATATACCTTAAGAATATTTTCTGCAACTTCTCGCTTAGACAACCTTGTGTCCATAGCTTTCTTTTCTATATGTTTGTGAGCTTCCTCTTCACTAATATTAAGGTATGTTATTAATATGTATTTCGCTCTATCTATAACCTTAATATCTTCAATTTTTTTAGCTAGCTTATTGGTTTCCTTCTGCATGTTTTTAAGCCTTGCATCTGTTGCCTTTGCAATTTTAATTGCTTGCCACAAAAGAGTTTTGTCAATAGGTTTTGGTAGCGTAATTATACCGTAGTCACCTAACCTATTCGAAATATATCCATAAGAACTACTCCGCACAAAGAAAATGACTTGACATGAAGTTTTAGCCACTAACGCCTTAGCAAAACTCTCACCTGACTCATTAAGTACGGGGCTATTAATCAAAACTAAATCAAAATATTGCGATAATACACGTCTTTGTCCTTCTCCACAGGTTTTCGCAATCGTAATTTTCTCGCAGCCCTCTTTTTTTAAAATATTCTTGATTGAGTCTATTCCATTTTCGTTATTTGAAATGATTAAAATGTTCTTCAATACTTTATACCTTCCTGTTAAAATATTTCGAAATATGCTTCTTTGTAATACTCTTTTTTATCTCGAGCTTCTAAAAACACCTCATATTCTTTTTTCTTAATTTCTAAGTACTTTCGCAAGAATTTCTGGTCTAAAATTTCATTAACAAACTTACTATTTTCCGCCAGTTCAATAGCTTCTCCTAAGTTATCTGGTAGTTTTTTTAAGTTTTTAATCACACTTTTATCAACTAAGTATAAGTTTTCATCCACAGCTTCAGGTAGTAACATCTTCTCTTCTATACCACTCAGCCCTGCTTGAATAATCAAGGCAAAGGCAATATAAGGATTAATAGTTGGGTCTGGCGATCGAAGCTCCATTCTTTCATTTTTATTATTCGCAGCTGGAATTCTTATTAGCTGAGAACGGTTTTGGTTTGACCATGATATGTATTTTGGGGCTTCACACTCCCCTAGCCTTTCGTATGAGTTATTGTTAGGGTTTAAAAACAAAGTTATTTCTGCAGCTTTATCTAAAATCCCAGCTATAAATTGTTTTGCGATTTGATAATCTTCTGATTCAACATCACTAAAAATATTTTTGCCATTTTTATGTAAGGAAATATTCGTGTGCATTCCATTACCACTTTGATCAAGAAATGGTTTTGGCATAAATGAAGCAAATAGTCCGTTCATAGATGCTATTGATTTAACAACCGACTTAAAAGTTAAAAAATTATCTGCACTTGTTAATGCATCCGTAAATCTAAAATCGATTTCATTTTGTCCATGACCTTGTTCATGATGAGAAGCCTCCGGCACTAACCCCATTTCTTCTAAACAAAGGCATATTTCTCTTCTTATACTTCCCCCTTTATCCAGTGGCGCGGTATCAAAGTACCCCCCTTTATCTATTGGTTTATCTGTTGGCTCCCCTTTTTCATTAATATGCAATAAATGAAATTCAAATTCAGTTCCAATCTTGCAAATTATATTGTGCTTTTCCATTTCTCTGATCGCCTGCTTTAATATATTCCTACTATCTCCTTGAAAATCCGTTTTATCTGGCTTTTTTATATCACAATAAAGTCTCATTACAGAGTTCACATTTGGTCTCCAAGGGAGCATCCCTAATGTTTTCAGATCAGGAAAAAGGAATAAATCAGATTCATTAACATCAGAAAACCCTTCAATAGCTGATGCATCAAAAGAGATTCCACTTTCTAATGCCTCCTCAAGTTTATCTGCCATAATTGATATATTTTTATACTGCCCTAGCGGAGAACAGAAGCCTAGCCTAATAAACTTAACATCATTCTCTTCTATAAATTCTAAAATTTCTCTATTCATACTGTCACCTTCCTCTATATTCATCATATCTATGCTACATTTCAAAAAAAAATCGTCCATCAATATCTGTACAGAATCTCACTCCCTACAACTTGATGAACGCCATTGTTCGAAAATATTATATGATATTTCTCTCTAAAAGTCAAATTTCTCTTTCTTGATTTTTTTCTTGACAAATGATTAATCTTGTTATAATATCCTTATATACAACAAAGGCGTTGTGAGCTATTCGGCTCGCAGTGCCTCTTTTTTTTTGCAGGAGGAATAAATTATGAGTAAAATGATCAAAGTTAAAGAGTATGAAAGTTCCCTAACAATTTATGAAACCCAATTGGCAATTGGTGCTTTAAAAAAAGTATTTGAAGAAAAACTGAGCAATTCTCTAAATTTAAAAAGAGTATCAGCGCCACTTTTCGTTGATATAAACACTGGTTTAAATGATGACTTAAATGGAATAGAAAGACCTGTAAAATTTGATATTCTTGAGACTGGATCAGATGCAGTTGTAGTTCACTCACTCGCAAAGTGGAAACGACAAGCACTACATCAGTATGGTTTTCCTGTTGGTGAAGGAATATACACAGACATGAATGCCATTCGACGTGATGAAGAAATGGATAACCTTCATTCAATATATGTTGATCAATGGGACTGGGAAAAAGTCATTGATTTAGAAACTAGAAATATTAATACCCTTCAAACTACAGTAACATCTATTGTAAATGCTATATGTGATACTAAAGATCTACTGAACAGTGAATTTGGGCTCTCCACTAAGCTTTCTCGAGATATTAGTTTCATTTCAACTTATGAACTTGAAACTCTATATCCAAAATTAACTCCTAAAGAACGTGAAGACGCCTATTTAAAAGAGCATAAAACTGCTTTCGTAATGCAAATTGGAGACGTGCTAGCCTCCGGAGAAAGGCATGATGGTCGTGCTCCTGACTATGATGATTGGAAACTAAATGGTGACATCCTCTTCTGGAATGAAGTTCTTGGTTGTTCTTTCGAAGTGTCTTCAATGGGAATTAGAGTTGATAAAGTTTCCTTAGATGAACAGCTAACCAAGGCTGATGCTAACGATAGAAGAGTACTACCCTTCCACAAAGCACTACTTGATGGAACCTTACCTCTGACTATGGGAGGTGGCATTGGTCAATCTAGATTATCAATGTTGTTATTAGAAAAAGCTCACATTGGAGAAGTTCAAGTTTCAATTTGGGATAAAAATACAATCGCTAGTTGTAAAGATCAAGGAATAACCCTACTATAAGGAGGTATCATGAATAAAATTACTACACTTTTTGGTAGCATGGTTTTTGATGATAAAATTATGAGAGATAAGCTTTCAAAAGATGCATATATATCTTTAAAAAGTACTATGGAATTAGGGTCCGATCTAAACCTTGAAATCGCCAACCAAGTTGCAACCGCAATGAAAAATTGGGCTATAGAAAAAGGTGCAACTCATTTTACACATTGGTTCCAACCAATGACTGGCATAACCGCTGAAAAGCATGATTCTTTCATTTCTCCAACAAAAGATGGAAAAATAATCATGGAGTTCTCTGGGAAAGAACTCGTCCAAGGAGAGCCAGATGCTTCCTCTTTTCCAAATGGGGGTATAAGAAGCACTTTTGAAGCAAGAGGATATACTGCATGGGATCCTACATCTTTCGCATTCGTAAAAGATAAAGTCTTATCCATACCTACTGCTTTTTGTTCATACTCTGGTGAAGCTTTAGATAAAAAAACGCCTCTATTGCGTTCAATGGATTCACTAAATCTCCAATCACTAAGAATCCTTAGGCTATTTGAAAATAAATCAACTAACCGAGTATATTCTACTGTGGGTGCAGAGCAAGAGTACTTTTTAATTGACAAACAAGTATTTAATAAAAGGCCTGATCTAGTACATTGTGGTCGTACTTTGTTTGGTGCTAAACCACCTAAAGGGCAAGAGCTAGGTGACCATTATTTTGGGACTATTAAGCCAAAAATTTCTGGCTTTATGGAAGAACTTGATGAAGAGTTATGGAAACTTGGCATTATGTCAAAAACAAAACATAATGAAGTAGCTCCATCCCAACATGAACTTGCACCAATTTTCACTGTAGCAAATATTGCAACTGATCAAAATCAAACTATAATGGAGCTAATGAAAAGTATTGCCGATAAACACGGATTAACTTGCCTACTTCATGAAAAGCCTTTCGCGGGTATTAATGGCTCTGGTAAACATAATAATTGGTCTTTATCTACAGATGCTGGAATAAACCTTTTTGAAGCTGGCGATACTCCTCACAAGAACATGCAATTTTTGCTATTTTTAGTATCAGTAATAAGAGCAGTAAATATGCATCAAGACTTAATTAGAATTTCAGCATCAAGCGCAGGTAATGACCATAGGCTTGGTGGACATGAAGCCCCTCCAGGAATTATATCAATTTATTTAGGAGATGCTCTCACAGAAATTCTTGACTCTATTGAAAAAGGAAAAACCTATGAAGGGTTTGAGAAAAGTCTAATAAAACTAGGTACTAATGTACTGCCTTATTTCTCAAAAGATACTACCGATAGAAATAGAAGCTCCCCTTTTGCCTTTACTGGCAATAAGTTTGAATTTAGAATGGTAGGTTCAGCCTTTTCCATTTCTGGGTTTAACTTGATTCTTAATACAATTATGGCAGAGACCCTTTCTGATTTTGCTGATATTCTCGAAAACTGTGATGACTTTAACGAGACCTTACACCATTTGCTGAAAAAAACCATCAAGGATAATAAAAGGATTATCTTTAATGGAGATAACTATTCTGATACGTGGGTAAAAGAAGCCAAAGAAAGAGGACTTTTAAACTTAAAAACTACAGTCGATGCTCTGCCATATTTTGTTCATAAAGACAATCTAAAGCTCTTCGAAAAACACTCAGTTTTATCCGAGAAAGAACTAAAGAGTAGATATGAAATTTTAATGGAGAACTACCAAAAAACTATACATATAGAAGCCTTAACTTTCCATGAAATAATTTCTAAAAATATTATTGAATTTTCCTTCAGCTACCAAAAAGATCTTCTTTCAATAATTATTGATAAAAAAGAACTAAACATAAATAACTCAATAGAGCAAATCGTTGTTGAAAAAGCCTCCAACCTAACTAAAGAAATCTATTATTTACTAAGTAAGCTAGAAGAAGATCTGCTTACCACAAAGACTATTAATAATACTTTAGAACTGAGCAGGTTTTACCGAGACACAATATATCTTAATATGGCTGAAATCCGAGTTATGATTGATGAATTAGAAACTATCATCCCAAAAAAATATTGGAAACTGCCTACTTATGGAGATCTACTGTACAGTATCAATTAGAGCAGTTATACCTTGAATTGATTTTAAAACTAGCTCTAAAAGGAGAATTATTTATGAATTATGATAAGTTACATGAAGAATGTGCTGTCTTTGGAGTCAATCTTCATACTGACGAAGCAATTGGAATAAATTATAATGGTCTATTAGCTTTGCAACATAGGGGGCAAGAAGGTGCTGGTATAGCTGCTACTTACAAAAATAAAATTATTTCTCATAAAGACGTTGGTTTAGTAAGTGAGGTCTTTAGCAAAGAAAACCTATCAAACTTACCTAGAAGCAAAGTTTCTATAGGACATAATAGGTATTCCACTACTGGCTTAAACCTAAGAGAAAATGTAGGCCCCTTTGTAACTGAATTTTTAACTGGAAGAATTGCTACTAGTCATAACGGTAATATAATAAACGCTATGGAAATAAAAAAAGAATTAATGAGTTATGGTATAAACTTTCATGCTACAAGTGACAGTGAGGTAATAGCCTCACTTGTTGCATATAATATAATGCAAGAAAACAACTTGCTAAAGGGCATAGTTAAAGCAACCAAGCGGCTCAAAGGTGCCTTTTCTTTAATTATTATAGATGACAAAGGTCGCACAGTTGCTGTAAGAGACCCAGATGGTTTCCGTCCACTTTGTATAGGCAAAAATCAATACGGAATGGCTGTTTCATCAGAAAGTTGTGGACTTGATGCATGCGGATTCCAGTTTATTAGAGACGTTAAAGCTGGAGAAATCATTTTAATTGAAAATGGTGAAATTATTCATGAAGAAATTGCTTTAACCGAAAAGAATCCAAATTACGGACTATGCATATTTGAATACGTTTATTTTGCAAGACCAGACTCCACAATCGATGGGCTAAATGTATATGATGCCCGTGTAAATATGGGGAAAATACTAGCACAAGAGTCACCTGTTGATGCAGATTTAGTATGCGGGGTTCCGGATACTGGAATAGAGGTTGCCTTAGGTTATAGCTTAGAAAGCAATATCCCTTTCGATTTTGCGTTAGCCAAAAACAGGTATATAGGGCGTAGCTTTATATATCCAACCCAGGCCCAAAGAGAAAATGCTGTAAGGCTTAAACTAAACCCTCTTTCTTCAAATGTAGCTGGGAAGAGAATTGTTTTAGTTGACGACTCTATAGTCCGTGGAACAACAAGTGCCAAAATAGTTAGCGCCTTGAGGAACGCAGGAGCACGAGAAATCCATATGAAAATTTCTTCCCCACCCTTTAAGTATACTTGTAATTTTGGCACGGATATTGATAGTGAAGAAAATTTGATAGCAAATAAAATGTCTTTAGATGAAATAGCCAAGCGAATTGGTGTAGACACCCTATCGTATATAAGTTTAAAAGGTCTAAAAATGTCATGTGCCAACTCCGGTATGAAGTTTTGCACTAACTGTTTTAGTGGCAATTCTAATAAAATATCAGTAGGAAAAAATCAATTATTAACTAAATAGAATGTGAGGTATATTATATGAAAAAATGTCAACAGCTTTATGAAGGTAAAGCAAAAAAAGTCTTTGCAACTGAAGACGAAAAATATTATATAGTAGATTATAAGGATGATGCAACAGCTTTTAATGGGTTAAAGAAAGGAACTATTGTAGGCAAAGGCATTGTTAACAATCTAATGTCTAACTATTTATTTAAACTGCTTGAATCTAAAAATATCAAAACACACTTTGTGGAAGGTTTAAGCGATAGAGAGACTGTAGTAAGGAAAGTAGAAATAATCCCTATAGAAGTTATTGTTAGAAATAAAGTTGCAGGAAGTTTGCAAAAAAGATTAGGGCTTCCAGAAGGAACAGCTACAAAGTTTCCAGTTATAGAATTTTGCTATAAGAATGATGCTCTAGGAGATCCTATAGTCAATGATTACCACATACTTTCAATAGACCTTGCCACTAAAGAAGAGCTGGCTATCCTTTCAAGCATGGCACTAGATATAAATCAAGTACTTTTAGATTTTTTCAAATCAGTAAATATTGATTTAATTGATTTTAAATTAGAGTTTGGTAGAATTGAAGGAGAAATCATTTTAGCTGATGAGATTTCCCCTGATACTTGTCGTTTTTGGGATTTGACAACCCAAGAAAAATTAGATAAAGACCGCTTCAGGCAAGATTTAGGAGGAACTGAAGAAGCTTACCAAGAAATGATGAAAAGAATAGGCTTAGTATAAATTTAATTTATTTGTTACTTAATATATATTACGAAAAGGAGAAAAATCTTGAATAATAACACATATCAGTCACCTTTTTCTACAAGGTATGCTAGCAAAGAAATGCAATACCTTTTTTCTGCAGAAAAAAAATTTAGAACTTGGAGAAAACTTTGGATAGCCCTTGCTGAATCAGAAAAAGAGCTTGGCCTTCCCATCTCTAATGAGCAAATTGAGGAGTTAAAATCATTTTCTGAAAACATTAACTATGAAGTTGCCCAGCAACGAGAAAAAGAAGTCAGACATGATGTCATGTCTCATGTTTATGCTTATGGTGTTCAGTGCCCAAAAGCTGCTCCAATAATTCATCTTGGCGCAACATCTTGTTACGTTGGTGATAATACTGACATAATCATCATGACAGAGGCTTTAACTCTTATTAAATCAAAAATGGTAATTCTTATTAGGAAACTGTCACAGTTCGCACTAGAATATAAAGATACACCAACACTTGGATTTACACATTTTCAGCCAGCACAACCAACTACTGTAGGGAAACGGGCTGCTCTCTGGATACAAGAACTACTTATGGATTTAGAAGACATTGAATATATACTATCAAAGAGTAAGTTACTTGGCTCTAAAGGTACAACTGGAACCCAAGCAAGCTTTCTTGAGCTTTTAGATGGAGATTATGAAAAAGTAAAATCTTTAGACAAAAAAATTGCTAAAAAAATGGGATATAATTCTTGTTTCACTGTTTCTGGGCAAACCTATTCTAGAAAATTAGATAGTCAATTTATCTCAGTCTTATGCGGAATTGCTCAAAGCGCTGCTAAGTTTTCCAATGATATTAGACTACTTCAACATTTAAAAGAAATAGAGGAGCCTTTTGAAAAATCTCAAATTGGTTCTTCTGCAATGGCGTATAAAAGGAACCCTATGCGTACTGAAAGAATTGCCTCAATTGCAAGGTATGTAATTACAGATAGTCTTAACCCCTATATTACAGCAGCTTCTCAATGGTTTGAAAGAACTCTAGATGATTCTGCAAATAAGCGAGTAAGTATGCCCGAAGCTTTTTTGGCTATAGATTCTATACTAAACCTCTATTTAAATGTAGCAGATGGACTTGTTGTATATAAAAAGGTTATTGACCAAAGACTTAGAAGTGAATTGCCATTTATGGCAACAGAAAATATCATGATGGATGCGGTGAAAAAAGGTGGTAATAGACAAGAGTTACATGAAAGAATTAGGTATCATTCAATGGAAGCCTCAAAAGTAATTAAAGAAGAAGGTGGCGAAAATGACCTTTTGCAACGAATTGCAAATGACGATTCTTTCGGTGTAACCCTTGAGGAGTTAAATAGAATTATTGATCCGTCTAAATATGTGGGTTGCGCTCCTATCCAAACAGAAGAGTTTATTCTTAATGATGTTGCTGAGGTGCTAAGCAAATACAATAACATTCAAGATTTTGAAACACAAATAAATTTATAAAGGAGGAAATTATGGTAACAGCAATTGTAGGTGCTAATTGGGGAGATGAAGGTAAAGGCAAAATAACAGATGTTAAAGCCGCTTCAGCAGATATAATTATTAGATATCAAGGTGGTGCTAATGCTGGGCATACGATTATTAATGACTACGGAAAATTTGCCTTACATCAACTTCCATCTGGTGTTTTTTCAAGTCATGTAGTTAATATTATTGGAAATGGCGTAGCCCTAAGTCCAGAAAGTCTACTGGCTGAGCTATTAGATTTAAAAGAAAGAGGTGTTCCTGATCCAAATATTCTTATCTCAAACAGAGCACAAATAGTTATGCCTTATCATATTGCACAGGATGCATATGAAGAAGAAAGGCTTTCTGAAAGATCTTTTGGCTCAACAAAGTCAGGTATTGCTCCTTTCTTTTCTGATAAATTTGCAAAAATTGGTTTTCAAGTAAGCGAGCTTTTTGACGACGAAGAGTCATTACGAGCAAAAATAAATCAAGTATTATCTGTGAAAAATGTAATGTTCACATCACTTTATAACAAGCCAGAAATAACATGTGATGATGTATATGATAAGTTGATGGAATACAAAGAAGGCTTATCTCCATATATTGCAGATACTTTCTCTTTCCTTCAAAGCGCTATCAAAGAAAATAAAAACATCTTATTAGAGGGGCAACTTGGTGCATTGAAGGACACCGATTTTGGTATATATCCTATGGTTACTTCCAGTTCTACTTTAGCAGGATATGGTGCTGTCGGAGCTGGGATTCCTCCATATGAAATTAAAGAAATTATTGCTGTTGTTAAAGCTTATTCGAGTGCCGTTGGTGCTGGCGAATTTGTGAGTGAAATTTTTGGAGATGAGGCTCACATAATGAGAACTAATGGTGGTGATGGTGGTGAATATGGTGCAACAACAGGAAGACCAAGGAGAATGGGTTGGTTTGACTGTGTAGCTACACGCTATGGTTGTATGGTTCAAGGCGCTACCTCTGTTGCCTTTACTGTAATTGATGCTTTAGGCTATCTAGATGAAATCCCTGTGTGTGTAGCCTATGAGTTAGATGGAGAAAGAATTGATTACTTCCCTCCAACAAATATTCTAAAAAAATGTAAGCCAATACTAGAAACACTTCCTGGATGGAAGTGTGACATTCAAGGCATAAGGGAATATGAAGACTTACCTATAAATGCTAGAAACTATATAGAGTTTATTGAAGATAAAATAGGTGTTCCTTTTAGCTTTATTTCAAATGGTCCTGCTAGGGCTGATATCATTTACAGATAATTACTACCCTTTAAATTTACACAAGAAAAAAAGAAGCCTCTATTCGCTTCTTTTTTTTATTTCTTCAAATATTTTACTTCCACACAAAGAAATTTCCCCTATCCCCTTTTTTGTCGTATAATATATATATTAAACTCAATACAAAAAAAGGAAAACACATGAAGAAAACAACACAAAGCATAGTCATTGCATCATTCAACTCAAAATATGTACACTCATCACTTGGCATTTGGTACCTTTTCGAAGCCCTAAGAGATAGTCAGTTTGACTGCCACATATACGAAAGTACGATACACAAAGATCCTCAGACATGTGCAGAAGAAATTCTAGCAAAAGACCCTGAAATAGCAATATTCTCATGCTATATATGGAATATCACCACAGTTCTAGAAGTATGCCAAATAATCAAGAATACAAACTCGCAGGTGAAAATTTTGCTTGGAGGCCCTGAAGCAGAGCATAATAGGCAAGATTTACTACAAAACTATTCCTTTATTGATGGAATCAGTCTAGGCGAAGGTGAATATACAATTGCAGACACACTTACAGCCCTATCAAAAGGTTGCCCTATGGAAGGAAAAGCTCTTGCATTTATCAGTAAAGAGGATGGTTCTTATAAGGAAGTAGAATCTTCATGTGAAGCAACGGTAAAAAACTCTCTCCAAGAAAAAATCTTGGCAAATCTATATTCAATAGAGTACTTCAACCATCTGCAAGGAAGAATTTCATATATTGAAACAAGCAGAGGCTGCCCCTATAGGTGTGCTTTTTGCCTTTCAGGAAGCCACAAGCTTAAATTTTTCCCACTTGATATTTGCTTTAAGAACATCGACCTACTAGCAAAATCGGGTACTAAAACTATTAAATTTGTTGATAGAACTTTTAATGCAAATGAACAACATGCTAATGCAATTTGGAACTACGTTAAAAATTTAGATACAGATATATGTTTCCACTTTGAAATAGCAGGGGATATCTTGACAGAAGAAAGCTTAAGAATCCTAGACTCTATGCCTATCGGACGCGTGCAGCTGGAAATAGGTATACAGAGTATTAACGAGGAAACTTTAGAAGCCATACATAGAAAGACTAACACAAAAGTTCTTATTTCAAATATAGAAAAACTAATCAGCTTTAACAACATGCATATCCATATTGACCTAATAGCAGGCCTCCCCTTGGAAGACTTAGAAAGCTTTGCTTATGGGCTAAACACTATCTTTAAAATTAAAGCACATATGCTGCAGCTAGGTTTTCTAAAGATCCTAAGTGGTAGCACAATGCATACCCACGGGGCAGACTTCCCTTGCGAATACGAAAAAAAACCACCTTACCAAGTAATATCCACGCCCTGGGTATCTGAAGCCGATTTGGAAAAAATCAGTACAGCTGAAGATTCACTAGAAAGACTGTCTAACTCTCAAAGATTCAATAGAACTGTAAACTTCTTATTAGAAAAAACTCACCAAACCCCATTTGAGTTCTTTGCAAATGTTCCAAAGGTAACCCACGGTACAAGCATGGAAGACTATGCACAGTTAATTTTTGACACATATAAGTATTTAGGTGAAGATGAACTAAGAGATATAATGGCCCTGGACTGCCTAGAGTCAAACTCTACAGGCAGACTGTACAAAGTCCTTCAGAGGCATGATCCAGCACTAAAAAAGGCAAAAATCTATATCTCCGAAAATTTTCCTACCCAAGGGGTTAAACGTGGAGTTGCAATACTTTATAGCCAAAACAAAATAGCCTTTGTTGATTACAAAGACAAAGACTTTATTACAGGTAGATATGAATCTTTAGTTGTTGATAGAAAAGTAGAAGCTCTTAATTAATACCATAATAAAGCGAAGTGGAAAGATGATTCACACCAAGCTAAAATGGTACAACACAGTCTAAAGTAGTACTAACCCTTTTTCCTAAAATGCTACAACAAAAAACTGCTTTAAAGAATTTAGCCTTCGAAGCAGTTTTCCTATTGTTTAATCATTTGTTTATTTAAAGCTAAAGGTATTTGTAAATTTAAAAATCTACACTTATTTTACCAGTTCCCATTCTCTTTCGAGTTCCTCATAGTTTAATCCATATTTTGTTAGGAACCCTTTAAACGCAATTAGGTGATCTTCCATCACATTAACTAGTGAGTCCTTTTCATCTCCAAAGACCCTTTTAACACCCCACTCATCAGGCATAAATATTTCTTCAACACCATCTGCTTTAGGGCAATTTTTTATTGCATCAGTAAATTTGTCTGCTTTTTCTTTAACATTAGCAAGAGGGCCAAACTTACTAGGATCAATTACAATTACATATGAGCCTCCCACAGGTGACGGTGAATCTTCCTTAAAAAATTCTGACGGTGTATTTGGCAAATCACAAGCCAATGTTCCATGTGGATTAATAATAGCTGTCATAAACTCATTCCATATATTCAATGCATATAATCTTGGGTTCGAGAAAATCCATGGTGCAGAACAGTCCGAAACCCTTCCGTACCCTTCTATCAGCTCCGCATATGGTCTAACATCATCTGTCGTTTTACCCGTTACAGGATCTATTATCAATGGAGCTTTTAATTTTCCGTCTCCTAGCAATGCGTCTGTTATATCTGCATCATACCCTTCACATAGTTTTGTACTTACAACTATCGGAAGGTTTTCTCCTCCTGGGCATACAGCATCAAATGGAGGTACCGACATTCTAAAATCTTTTCCTCCATACGGAGCACTAAATGGTACTGAATTATTGGATGCCATTGCTACCATGTCATGTTCAAGTGCAAGAGATGTATAGCTAAAAAAAGAACCTGCATCAATATGATCATATCCAAATGCTATTGCAATACCGTACTCTTTCGCTTTTTCAATGGCTTTCATTGTCATTTGCGTGATTGTATAGTAACCTGTAGATCTATTGCCTTTGTAAGTAACCCATGTTGGGCCTTCATCAACTACCTCCGGCTCTGTCGTTAAGTCTCCAATTTTACCTTCAACAGGAATTAGAGCAGCTTCCATTACGCCCATTCCTTGATATATCTTGCCTTGCCTATCTCCCATAGATACTCCTCTTGCAAAAGCCTCTGCATGTGGCTCCGATGCGCCTAGTTGCATCCAAAATTTCTTGTACATAAACTCCAACATATCTGGATTCATCTTTAATAATCTATCTTGCATAGTTATCTCCTTTTTTAAATAAGTTTATTTTTGTTTTTTACTTTTATTTATATAATTGTAATTCAAGTATCATTTTAATCTTTAGTCTATGAATACTACCGGCTTAATTAGTTCAGCAGGTTTTTTATCCATTAATTCAAAAGCTTCTTCGATTTTTTCAAAACCATAGAACCTATGCGTTATAAGTTTAGTAGGGTCAACTCTCCCATGTTTTATAACTTCTATCATTTTTTTCATTCTCATTGCACCACCAGGGCAAAACCCTCCACGTATATCCACATTGCCAAGTCCGAAAGTCCAAGTTGTAGAAGGTATTGATATCACATCATCTACATCAATAAAACTAATATTAGAAACTATTCCTCCAGGTTTTGTCATACTTATAGCTTGTGTAAGAGTGCTTGCATCTCCACCAGCTACAATTACAGAATCTACACCTTCTCCATTGTTCAAAGCAAGTATTTGCTCTACAATATCACCCTTTTTATAGCTAACAATGTCAGTAGCTCCATATTCCTCTGCAATTTGAATGCAATTTGGCCTTGTCCCTACTACCATTATACGGCCTGCACCCCTAAGTGCTGCCCCTGCTACTGCCATAAGGCCAACAGGGCCAATCCCAAGAACTGCTACAGTATCACCAAAGGCTATCTCTGCTTGCTCCACACCGTGAAATCCCGATGACATCATATCAACTGCCATAAGTGCCGCTTCTGGTGCCATATCTTCTGGCAAATGTATTAGATTCGCATCAGCATGATTCACATGAAAAAACTCTGCAAACACACCATCTTTTTCATCTAAGAATTTGAAACTACCTACTGCAAAATGATCGTGAGTATTATATTTCCCTTGAACTCCCATCGCTAACCAATCAGGCGTACAGCATGGAACTACAACCTTATCTCCCACTTTGAACCTTTCGACAAGGATTCCAACTTCAACAATCACACCAACTGCTTCATGACCGAGTATAGTGTCAGTAATCTCTCCTGCTCCACCATGTGCAGAATGTACGTCTGAAGAGCAGGGCGCTACTACAACTGGTTTAACTATTACATCTAAAGGACCTGCTACAGGTTTTTCCTTTTCTAGCCATGTTAAATTGCTAGTTGATTTTACTCCAAAGCCTCTCATTTATGCCTCCTTAGCATCATTAAAAAATATATAGTACTCATCATTATACTTCTTTATAGCTTAGTTAAAATCGCTATTAATTATAGTAACTGTTTAAATCCATCTTCACAATATTCTTCATCTGCTTTTCTAGCTCTAAGTGCTTCAAGGATTGCTGCATGCCTTTTCTTTGTCATTGGATTTAAGATACCAATAATAACTGAAATTATTACTAATATACCTACCCACAGCCCCATTATGTTTGCTATACCATCTAAGGTTTCTTCCGTCTGAGTAACTAATGAAGGGTCATATTTATAGTATGTTAAGCCTGCTCCTACAACAAGTACAATTAATGCTCCTGCTATTTTTTGTGCAAAGTTTGCAAATCCAAAATATAAACCTTCTCTTCGCTTTCCCGTTTTATACTCATCAAGTTCCACACAGTCTGGTATCATAGCCCATATAAGTTGATAAATTAGTTGCGTACCAAGACCCACTGTAACCGCATAAATTGCAATCGTTATAAGTGTAGGATCGTTATCTCTCCACCAAATTCCGGGAAATAATATAATACCTATTGCCCAAAGCCCCATGATTACTACCCAGGCAATCTTCTTAGAAAACTTAACACTAATGAAGTTCGTAACGGCTACACCAACCACTCCAATTAAAGCCATCACTGATAGCAATGAAGCGATTTCTACTTCTGTTAATCCCATATTAAATATATAGTAAAAAATGGCTGCTGCTGCTGCAACTTGTAGCCCTGCCATAGAGAAGGCATACATTCCAACAACATATCTGAAAGGTTTGTTTTTTAACGGTTCAATAAGATTTTCTCTTATGCTAAATGAAGTTTTTTCAATCTCTGTTTCAAGTTCATATCCTTTTGTCATTTTCACACACACTAATAAGGATAGCGCTACTAATACACCGCAAAACAAACCAGCATAGGAGAAGCCTTTTTCCATAGACCCATCAGCAAAGGTATCTCCGAAAAATGTAACGATCGCTAAGAATGAATTACCAATAATAATTGAAATCATATAGAAAAAAGATCTCATTGAACTTAGGGATGATCTTTCATCATAATCCATCGTCATTTCAGCTCCAAGCGAAGTTAATGGTACATCTACAAAAGATTGGAAAGTATAAACCATTAATACTATTAAAATGAAATAAATTTGTTCTATTACACCTTCTAAAGGTGTGTTTGTAAATACTAAAAAGCCTACTATGCCAAGTGGAATTGCAAAAGCTCTAGCAAGTGGCCTTCTTCTTCCTTTTTTTGGGTCTCTATTATCTGAGATATATCCTGCTATAGGGTCTGTAAAGGCACCCCAGAATGCACCAATTGACAATACAAGGCTTGCAAATGCTGGATTAAATCCAACAATATCCGTAAAGAAAAATAATCCATATAGAATAAACGCATTCCATATCATAAGGGACCCGAACCCTCCAAAACCATATCCTATCTTAGCATTGAGTTTTAGCTTAGTTTTTCCATCATTTACATTTGTCATAATCATACTCCTTTTCTACTATAGACTCGCATAACCCATTGCTAATGGCCATTCTGTTTGCCTATGCTCACCTTGCCTTTCAGCTCTTCTTTCGATTAGCCAACAAAATAATTCCCATCCAATTCCACATGCTGTAATAGCATCTTTTCTATTTGCATCATCTGCCATAGGAGTATATTCTGCAATATCACACCCAACTAAGTTTACTTTATCTTTAATTCTTCTTATTACTTCGTATATTTGCCTAGTTGTTAATCCAAAAGGTTCAGGGCTAGAATTTGCAATATGGAAACAAGGATCAAGCACATCAAGATCAATTGTAAAGTATGTTGGTCCATCGCCTACCCTATCAATTATTTCTTGTGCTAGTTTCTCTACACCCATTTCAAACACTTCATCAGCACTAATATATTTTATACCAAAAGAATCTGACCCACCTTGCTCTAAGAATGTCATCCTTCCTCTAAGGCCTACTTGAATCATTCTTTCGGGATCAATTAATCCATCAGTAATATTTCTTGTGAACATTGCACTTGATCCAAAATCAGGATAAGCTGCTCTAGAGAGCATGTCATAATGAGCGTCAAAATGAATCACACTCAGCGGTCCATATTTTTCTCCTAAGGCTTTAAGCGGCGGATAAGATATAGAATGATCTCCTCCCCATACGAATAAATCTGCTCCTGCTTCTACTATTTTTCTGCAATGGTCTAATGCAATCTCAATTTCTGGCACCATTGCCATAGGACCAAAGACATCAGCATTTCCATAATCAATTACCCTACACATGTCAAAAGGTACTAGCATCTTATCTGAAACAGTTCCCATTCCCAGTTTAGATATTTTTCTTAGTTCTGTAGGCCCAAGCTTATGCCCTGAATTAATCGGTGAACTTCCTTCGATAGGAATCCCAATAATTGCTATATCTGCATTTTCAATATCTCTAGAAAATGGCGCCATAAATGACCCTAGGTAGTCTTTGTTCATATAACTAAGTGCCTCTATTCCAACACCATTAATAGTCCTCATCCTTTGTGTGTGTTCCAGAACATGCTTTGGCAAATAATCTAAAGGGGTCTTTGTTGCATCTATTTCTCTATATTTTTTCAATCTTTCTGGATCCATTGGCTCCCATTTATTTTTCATGATTTTCTCCATTTCCAACAATTTGCAATTTCTTTCTCTATTGTCTTTACTGATCCTAAACTTATGCTAGTTATAAGCTAGAGTATCCCATGGCTAATGGCCAGTCTGTAACTCTATTGATTCCTTGTCTGTCTGCTCTTCTCTCTGAGAGCCAACAAAAT
This sequence comes from uncultured Oscillospiraceae bacterium, assembly GCA_964369805.1. Taxonomy (GTDB): domain Bacteria; phylum Bacillota; class Clostridia; order Peptostreptococcales; family Anaerovoracaceae; genus CAYJHC01. Next base: position 43,879 of record CAYJFM010000004.1, on the reverse strand, counting down.
AGATCCCAAGCTATACCACAGGCAACAATAGCATCCTTTCCTGAAGGATCCCACATTGGGGCGTACTCTGCTACGTCACAGCCCACTAAATTCACTTTATCTTTTATTCGTTTTATGATTTCATGAACTTGCCTTGAAGTTATACCATTCGGTTCTGGGCTAGAGTTAGAAATCATTTCAGTTGGATCTAGACAGTCTAAATCGAAAGTTAAGTATGTCGGTCCATCACCTACTGTATCAATAATTATTTGTGCGATTTCATCATAGGTCATATCCCAAATTTCATCTGCAGTAAGAGCTGTAGTTCCATATAGTTCATGAGCTCCCTTCACAAGATAGCTTTGTCTGCCTCTCATACCTAGTTGAACTAATCTTTTAGGGTCAATATATCCATTTGACGCTGCCCTAGTAAAGAATGCTCCTGAGGTATATTCATTATCAAATGCTGCTCTTGTAGTTAAGTCATAGTGTGCATCAAAGTGTATTACACTTAGAGGTCCATATTTTTCGCCTAAGGCCTTTAATGGAGGATATGTGATTGAATGATCTCCTCCCCAGATAAATAGGTCCGCGCCATCTTGTACAATTTTAGTCAACTCAGCTTCAACAGCATCAATTGATTTTTTCAAATCAAAGTATCCGTATATATCAATATTTCCATAGTCAATTATTCTGCACATTTCAAATGGTGCAACCATATCCCCAGATACGGTTCCCATTCCTATCTTTGATTTTTTTCTAAGTTCCGTAGGTGCTAATTTGTGCGATGAGTTAATTGGTGAAAATCCTTCAATTGGAACTCCTACAATTGCAATATCTGCATTCTTAGAGTCCCTCGAAAACGGTGCCATGAAAGTACCTAAGTAATCCTTGTTCATGTAACTTAATTCCTCAATTCCAACGCCACCCACAGTTCTCATCCTTTCAGCATGCTGTAGTGCTAGCGGTGGCAATGACTCCATGCCAGTCATGGTTTCGTTTATTCTTTTGTATTCGGCAAGTTCTTCTGCTGATAGTGGTTCCCATTTATTCTTCATACTAGTATATCCTCCTTTTTTTGCATAAATCGCTAATTCTTTACTTATTTAATTCCAGCCATTCTTTTTTCAACTCATCCATATCTATCTTATACTCCTTCGCTAGTTCCACAAAAGGTACCCAGCAATTATTGTATATTTCAACTTCATCAGTTTTCTTTAATCTTTCCAAGGCCCTCTCCCCAGGCAAGAAAATTTCTTTACAATCATCTGCTTTCTTTACATCCTTTATTGAACGAACATACATATCTGCCCTCTTTGTAAATTCTCCAAACGGTTGGAAATGTGCAGGGTCAATTACCATTGCAAAGCTTGCCCCTACTGGTGTTACTTCTTGAGGCTCTAACCAATCTGCAATTACTGTCGGCATTTCGCATGGCAAAGCTGCATTTGGTACTAATATGCCTGTAAGTATTTCCGCAAAGATATTCATGGCATATAACCTTTGTGTATCAAATGTGGATGCTGCTGTGCAATCAGAAATTCTTCCATAACCTTCAATTTCTTCAAAAAATCTTGATGGATCATCTGTAATTTCACCAGTCACAGGGTCTACAAGTATTTTCTTTGGCATTTTTTCACCTGCATAATAGTATTTTGAAATATCACCATCATAGGTTTCTGCAAGCATTACATCAACCACAATAGGATTTTCTTCTCCTGCCGGACAAGCACAAGTAAAAGGTGGGCAACTCATAACATTTTGCATGCCGCCCCTTGGTGTCATTAGAGGCACACTATTATTAGTAGCAAAAGCTACCATATTTTCTTCTGACGCCATCATGGAATATTTTGAAAAGCATCCACAATCAAAGTGGTTGTATCCCATAACCATGCAAATTCCTGTTTCTTTTGCTTTTTCTATAGCTCTCTTCATTGCTTTAGATAATGCATAGTGTCCTGTTGATCTATTACCGTTAAATAACACCCAGCTTGGTCCCTCTTTTTCAATTATTGGTTCCGCTTTAATATCAAGTGCCCCTGACTTTAAGTGCATCGTCACAGCTTCTAGTACCCCAATACCTTGGCTAACTTTTCCCATTCTGTCTCCATGTACAATGCAATTAGCTACTGTCCTTGCATGTTCATCACTTGCACCCGCTGCACTCCAAACTTTTTCAACAGCATATTCAACAAAGCTTGTACTTTCAAATATACTACCAAGGTATTCTTGTTTCACTTCTTTAGCTTCCATAATTGTTCCTCCTAGACATGTTTTCATACATCATATGACATTATTGCATATTTTATCATTCTCCTAATACTTGTAAAACCCTTAAACAAACCAAATTATGTTTCTGTGTTTGGCATCATTATACTCTTGTTTCGTCCCTATCACACCCCCCCGCAGAACCATATTTTTTTACTTTCAAGTACCAAAAAAGTACTATACTAATGTGGGAATTTTCTTTTTTCTTTCAATCTCTATAATTGAATAATCAATATTACCTTAAATTAAACAATATAATAATCCTCCAAATTAAAGTAGCAACTACAAGTGTAATTAGTTGTAATATTCTAAGATTTTAAGATTTTAAGATTTAAATTTAGTACTACTATTATTAGGCTTTTTTTTTCTCCCCATCTGTTATATAATCTATCTAAGCTACTCTAAATTAGTTACAGAAATATAGGAGAACTCCAACATGCCATCACTTCTTAATGAGAATGATTTAAAGAAAATTAATTTTTTTTCCACCCTATTATTTAATGACCTAGTTAACATAGAGACTAATGTTTTAAATTTGCTCTCTGATTTCTTTGGTTTTAATACTTGTTCTTATATTTGTTCAGACATTTTTGCCGACTTTTTAAAGAACTCTAGGAAGTGCAGCCCTATTTGTAATAATATCTCTGATGGATATGTAAATGACTGCATACCAAAATCTATAGTTTCTATAGAAGAAATTATTTCCCCTGGGGAGTTTGAAAATCATTACTATAATGAATTTCTTGCTTCACAAAATTTGCGCTATGAAATAGATATAAACATATCTAATAATAACGATGGAAACCACTATACCATCAGTATATTCAAAGACGAAAATGAAGGCCCTTTCACTGATAAGGAGAGGCTCATTCTAAATTATATATATCACGTAATAAATGCTAATTTTTCGAGATTTTTATTCATGACTACACAGACAGAAAACGACGCTTTCCTACAGAGCACATTGGATAACTTACCTTTTGGCTTAGCAATTTATAACGAGAGTTTCGAGCTTATTAAATATAACTCGCAAGCAGGTTCATATTTTTGTCAAATAACTGATAGTTCCAATACCCAAACTGCACACATAAAATTCACGGATCTTATTTTTCCAACAGGTCAGCTCCCTAACCTTTCTGATACATCCTCTACTTCAAAAGAATTTGAAAACCATTCTGTGACCATCGCTCCTTCTGTTTCTTTTGTTAATCAAAGTAAAATTCTAAAATGCTATTATGTGTATATTAGAGAAAATGAGATAAAAGTTTGCCCTGACGAAAAAGTGGATCTCATGATGCTCAATAAAATAGACCTAATTAGCAAGTATGGCTTAACTGTACGAGAAATAGATATAGTACAGCTTTTTTATAGTGGTAAAAGTAACAAAGAAATATCTGAAATTCTATTTATCAGTATCAATACCCTGAAATCTCATTTATCAAATATATATAGAAAACTTGAGGTAAGCAATAAACTGGAGGCTATTTTACTTCTTAGCAATTAGCAAAGATTTTTTCAATATTTAAAATCTGTTTTTGAAATTCAAATAGAAAGATATCCATAACGAATTTTCTTTTAAATTAAATAACCTAAAACTAAGTATGCTATTGTAGTTGTAATTAATGGTACAACCGTAAGTGGCAATGCCGTCTTGGCGTAATCAATATTTTTTACTTTTGTAATCTCACATGCTAATGTAACTGAATCACCGAAAAAACATGTTACGCTAGCAGCAGATACACCAGAAATAATTGCCCCTATAATTAAGTACATATTCATGTTTAAACTAGCTGCTAAAGGTAGGATCATGGGGAAACAAATTGCCAACATTCCCCAAAAACTTCCTGTCGCGAATCCTAAACCCAATAATAGTAAAAATGATATTGTTGGCAAAAGTCCTCCAATTAAATATGGCTCTAAAGTACCAATCAAATAAGTTACCAACCCTAGTTCAATGCTGACTTGCTGCAAAACGAATGCACTTATTATTATCGCTATAACTACGAACATATCATTACACCCTTTTGGTATTATGTCAAGCACCTCACCTGTCTTCAGTAATCCTTTTACGCTATAAACTATCGAACACACGATAACCCCTACTAACAGCCCATAGAGTAAATCTCCAAAATAAAATGTTGTAGCAACTAGTGCAATCATCGGTATTAGAAAGTACCAAACACTTAACGGATTTCCATCCACATGTTGTTCTAATATTTCCGATTTCCCTTGAAACTCAGATTGCACTTGCCCTTCCTGCTCTACTCGCTTTTCAGCTTTTTTCATTCCACCGAAAATCGGTATCATCCTAAAGTTAAATAGCAATACAATTATAGGAGTGATAATTGGAAAAATCATAAATGGTATGGCTTTTGTTATTTCCTTTATACCTTCGCCGTTTCCAAGCTCTAGTGCAGATTCAATTTGTCCACTCATAAATACACCCCACAAAGAAAATGGCACTAATACGCAGGTTGAACATGCTACAGTGTTAATATTAAAAGTGAACATCTCTCTAGACAGTTTGTTTTTATCTGACACTTCTCTGTTAGATAAACCTGCACTCAAATTACTGAATTTATTATCGAAGAAAAATACCATACCTATGAGCCAGGTTATAATAACTGATTTCTTTTTGGTGTTTGCTACTCCCATAATTAATCTTGTAAAACCCGTAATTGCTTTTGACTCTTCTAACATTCGAATAAAAGCTCCAAATGCTCCTCCTACAACAATAAAATATGCTGAGTTGCTAATCTCAAAAAATAATGCATCTAAATAACTAAAAATAAATCTTTCTCTGCTCAATATAGCAAACCCTACTAAAGCACCCAATACTAACGGCTCTAATGCTCTCTTTGTGGTCATAGCCGTTACTATTACTACTGCTACTGGTAGCAGACTTATAATTCCATAGGTTTCCATTTTCACCTCCTACTAAAGCAATACTGCTCATTTTCTTTTGAATGTAATTTTTGATTGTATTATACATCTAGCAGATTTTTTAATTTCAATTACATATTGTATTCTAATTAATTTGTTGAAACTCAAAGAGAAAATCGCTAGCAAAGCATCTTGTTTTACCAGCGATTTTTATATGGAATTTAATGGACTTACTCCTCTAATTTGCTTTCACTTTTAATCTTTCTGGAACCACATCGAACTTAAATACATCTTCTATTGTTTCAGGTTTTTTTATCCAGTCTATCTCCTCATCATTTACAATAACCATTCCAGGCCTAGCTGTTGCATTAAAATTTCCTGACATAGGTACATTGTATGCTGCTGTATCTACAAAGACTATTAAATCATCTGATTTCACAGTCTTAGGTACCAGCGCATCTGGAACAAGCCTATCTGTGTTGCAACTGCTCCCAACAATATCTGCAACCATTAAGTCTTCTTCTTTCATCTCTTCAACTCTATATCCATCAAAAATATAATTATATAAAGCATGTGCATAAGATGAATTCAGAAGGAAGTGCTCGTAAGTATCGCAATTCAACCATTGCCAGAAATAAGGTCTTTTTTCAGTTTTCAGTGCTGTCACTGCTGTAACATGAACACCTGTATCTCCATACATTGCTCTTCCTGGTTCAATTTCGAGAACTTTACCTTCTGGCTCTATACCATTATTTTTCAGTTCAGTTCTCAATGTCTCTGTTATTGCTTTTGCATAGTTTTCTAATGGTTCCCTTACCGCTTCTAATGGGTCATTTTTATATAAAGGTGTATTGGCAGCTCTTGATACATTAATATAATTCTGATGGGCTTTTACTTTATCTGCCCCAGTTTTCTCCGCTACAACAACTAACGCCTCTCCTACTTCGTCTCCCAGCTTTCTTCCATTTACAATCTGTTTACAGTTTGGATCTCTTCTACATGGAATACCACCGCCTATATCAATTTCATCAGGTTCCCAACCTCCTAGTTCTTTTTTTAAGTACCCTAGTAGTGCTGCGTATTCTTTCATAGCGTATCTCCAAAAATCAGCAGCTCTGCTATGCCGTCCTAAATGAACATGTGCTCCTGTTAACTCCATATGTTCTGATGCTATTGCAATTTTACCCACTTCAATCAAATCATCCACTGGAAGTCCAGCTTTATATAGTTCTGCTCCAATTCCTACTGTAAGTGGTGCTTCCACATACTCTGTTGTGTATGGAACTTCTGTGAAATCAGGTCTACATCTCAATCTTATCTTAGTTTTTTTATTAAGTTCTTTTGATATTTTTTCTACTTCATATATTTCTTCCTTAACATCAATTGTGATTTTAACGCCTTTTTCTACAGCAAGTCTGATACTTTGATTCCCTTTTATTATTTTACCATTTCCATTTAGCGATATTTTACTAGGCTCTATTCCGCTCTCTAAGGCACACAATAACTCTCCATAGCTAAATACATCACATCCGCATCCTTCCTGAGTCAAGATATTTCTTAATGCTTGAGTAAAATTAGCTTTTACTGCTGGGAAAATTCTAACTTCACCCTCTGGCCAATTATCAGAAAAAACTTTCTGGTATAGCTTTGCATTATTTCTAAGCTGTTTTTCAGATATAATATTCAGGGGCGATCCATATTCTTTTACAATATCCTTTACTTTACATCCCTCAATCAATATTTCGTTTTGCTCGTTTCGCGAAATATGGCTATATTCCTCATTTGGAATACTCAGTTCTTTATAGTTCATTTAATATCTCCTATTTCTTATTGTTATTTTATTTACACATATTTTTTTAATTAATTAATGCCTGACAAGTGAAATATAATTTGGTTTATATTTAAATAATAGCATGAACATATCAATTAAAATATCCACCGAGAGAATTATTTTTTTAATACTTTAGAACTATTTAGTTCTCCAGTTAATCAATAGATTTAAATCGAAAAATTAACACTCCACTCATTATGTTTTGTGCAAAAAAAATCAACCCTTCTTAATCAAAAGGTTGATTCTATAATTGAGTAATATTTTAATCTTCTAGTAAGTACTATAGATTCTTACAAATCACTTCTCCCATTTCAGAGCATGAAATATAATCTTCTTTTCTTAAATCAAATGTCCTATATCCGTCTTCCAGAGCTTTATCAACAGCCTTCTCTATAGCTTCTGCTGCTTCAACTTCCCCTAAAGAATCCCTTAAAAGCATTGCAACTGATAGAATACTAGCTATTGGATTAGCAATATTTTTTCCTGCAATATCAGGGGCTGATCCGTGAATTGGCTCATAAAGTCCAAAGCTTCCATCACCCATTGACGAAGATGCAAGAATTCCAATTGAACCAGAAATTTGCGCTGCTTCATCAGAAAGAATATCTCCAAAAATGTTATTAGCTAAAACAACATCAAACTGAGCTGGGTTTTTCACAAGCTGCATAGCTGCATTATCAACTAGCATATTCGTTTGAGTTACCTCTGGATAGTCCTTTGCCATCTTCTCAACTACTTCTCTCCAAAGTCTAGAATTTTCTAGTACGTTTGCCTTGTCAATGCTGATTAGATTTTTCTTTCTTCTCATAGCAAATTCATATGCAACCTTTGCAATTCTTTCTACCTCAGGAACTGAATAAGCATCTGTATCATATGCCTCTTCAACTCCGTCCTTATCTCTTCTTCCTCTTTCTCCAAAATATATTCCACCAGTTAGTTCTCTTACTACAGTAATATCAATACCTGCATCAGCAATATCTGCTCTTAACGGGCATGCATCTTTAAGAGGAGCAAAAAGTACTGCAGGCCTAATATTTGCAAAAAGGTTAAGTTCTTTTCTAATTCTAAGAAGTCCTTTTTCTGGTCTTACATCTCCAGGAAGTGTATCCCATTTAGGTCCGCCAACAGCGCCTAGGATTACAGCATCACTTGCTTTGCAAAGGTCAATTGTCTCTTGCGGCAGTGGATTTCCTGTTTTATCATATGCAGCTCCACCGATTAGAGCATCAGTAAAATTAAATTCTATGTTATATTTTTCAGCAACCTTTTCTAAAACCTTTACAGCTTCTGTCGCTACCTCTGGTCCAATTCCATCACCTTTTAGTACAGCTATCTTATACATTAGATTCTCCCTTCTTTAATTGCAGGAAGAAGTCCTCCAGCGTCAACGATATTTTGAATTGCAGCAGGGAATGGAGCAATTTTGTACTCTAGTCCTTTGTTTACAATCTTAAGCTCTCCAGCCTTTAGGTCAAAGTCAATAATATCATTTTCTTCAACTGCCTCTACAAACTCAGGGCACTCAACAATTGCAAGTCCAATGTTAATTGAGTTTCTGTAGAAGATTCTAGCAAAAGTCTTAGCTACTACTAGATCAATTCCTGAAGCCTTAATTGAAATTGGCGCGTGCTCTCTTGAAGATCCGCATCCAAAGTTCTTTCCGCCTACCATAACATCACCAGCTTTAACTCTACCAGCAAAGCTCTCATCAATATCAATCATGCAGTATTGCTTCAGAACATCAGGATCTGAAGTATTAAGGTATCTAGCTGGGATGATTACATCTGTATCTATATTATCTCCGAATTTAATCGCATTTCTTTCCATTATTATTCTCCTCTATATTCTTTTTATGCTCTTGGATCACTTAATTTTCCAGTGATTGCACTCTTTGCAGCTACATATGTGCTTGATAGGTAAACCTCTGATTTTACATGACCCATCCTACCAACAAAGTTTCTATTTGTTGTAGCAACGCATCTTTCTCCCGCTGCTAGAATTCCTGAATGCCCCCCTAGACATGGTCCGCATGTTGGTGTAGAAACTACAGCTCCAGCTTCGATAAATGCTTTTAGATATCCAAGCTCCATTGCTTCAAGATAAATCTTTTGTGTAGCAGGGAAAATAATACATCTTACGTCTCTATGGATTTTTTGTCCTTTTAGAACTTCGTAAGCTTCTCTCATGTCTGAGATTCTTCCGTTTGTACATGATCCGATTACAACTTGATCAATCTTAATATCGCCAAATTGGTCAGGTGTTCTTGTGTTTTCTGGAAGGTGTGGGAATGATACTGTTGGCTCTAGTTTAGCTAGGTCAATAGTAATTGTTCTTGCATACTCAGCATCTTCATCTGCTGTGAACTCTTTGTATGTAACTCCCTTGTCATCTAAGTATTCTCTAGTTATTTCGTCTACTGGGAAAATTCCATTTTTTGCACCAGCTTCAATTGCCATGTTAGCAATACAAAGTCTGTCATCCATTGAAAGGTTTTTAATTCCGTCGCCTGTAAACTCTAGTGATTGGTAAAGTGCTCCATCAACTCCAATTGTTCCAATTAGGTGAAGGATAACGTCTTTACCTGAAACAAAGTCACTTGAGTAGTTTCCTGTAATTTCAACTTTAATAGCTTCAGGGATCTTAAACCAAGCTTTACCGCTTGCCATTCCAGCAGCCATGTCAGTAGAACCAACGCCAGTGGAGAAAGCTCCAAGAGCTCCGTATGTACATGTATGAGAGTCAGCTCCGATAATAACGTCGCCTGCTTTTACAAGTCCTTTTTCAGGAAGCAGTGCATGCTCAATTCCCATGTCTCCTACATCGTAAAAGTTTACAATTTCTTGGTCTCTAGCAAATTCTCTACAAGCCTTACACTGCTCAGCTGCAGCTATGTCTTTGTTTGGTGTAAAGTGGTCCATTACTAATGAAACCTTTGTCTTATCAAAAACTTTTTCAAGTCCAGCTTTTTTAAACTCTTTAATAGCTACAGGTGCAGTAATATCATTTGCAAGCACCATAGAAAGCTTTGCCATTACTAGCTCTCCAGCTTTTACAGTTTCTAAACCAGCAGCTTCTGCTAGTATCTTTTGTGTCATGGTCATTCCCATTTTCAAATTCCCCTTTTCTATCAATATCTTTATCTATTATCATTTAGGCTTAACCTAAAATTTTATTTACTCCGTTAATGTATGCTTTGATACTTGATTCTACAATGTCAGTAGATACAGCTCTACCTGTGTGTGTTTCTTCTCCATCTAATGAAAGTTTAACCATTACTTCACCAAGAGCATCTTCTCCTCCAGTTACAGCATGAATTCTGTATTCATGTAGCTTAAAGTCGTGTTTTGTAATCTTGTTAACAGCCTTAAATGATGCATCAACCGGTCCATCTCCAATAGCAACTTTTTCAATAATCTTACCATCAGCATTTTTAATCTTAAGGTTAGCTGTAGCTGTGATTAGGTTACCTGAGTTAATTACGAAGCTTTCAAGTTGGAACTGGCCGATTTCTTTATGATCATTGTTAGATAATAGAGAAATAATATCGTCGTCAGTAACTGTCTTCTTCTTATCAGCAAGGTCTTTAAATGACTTGAATAATTCGTCGATTTCTTCTTTTGGAAGTTCGTATCCTAATGCTTCTAGCCTGTGTGTGAAGGCATGTCTTCCGCTGTGCTTTCCTAGAACCATTTGCTTCTCTGGAATACCAATGTCTTCTGGCTTCATGATTTCATATGTTTCTGGGTTAGCTAGTACTCCGTGTTGGTGGATACCTGACTCATGTGCAAAGGCATTAGCTCCAGTAATTGCTTTATTTGCTGGGATTGCAATACCTGTAATATTTGATACAAGTCTTGTAGCTCTGTAAATCTGTTTTGTGTCTACTCCTGTAGTAACTCCAAAGTGATCTGCTCTAGTCTTAAGTGCCATTACGATTTCTTCAAGTGAAGCATTTCCTGCTCTCTCTCCAATTCCGTTTAGTGTACATTCGATTTGTCTAGCTCCTGCTGATACACCTGCAATTGAGTTTGCAACGCCAAGGCCTAGGTCATCGTGGCAGTGAACTGAAAGTATTGCTTGGTCAATGTTTGGAACATTCTTCATTAAATAATCAATAAACTCAACAATTTCTGTTGGAGTTCTGTATCCTACTGTGTCGGGAACGTTTATAACTTTTGCACCGTTAGCAATAGCAGTTTCTACAACCTTTGCAAGGAAAGGCTTCTCACTTCTCATTGCATCTTCTGCACTAAACTCAACATTAGGGCAAAGTGATCTTGCGTACTTAACGCTTTCTTTGATTTGCTCAATAACTTGATCTTCACTCATCTTAAGTTTGTACTGCATATGTAGTGGACTAGTTGCTAAAAATGTATGAATCAGTGGATCAGCCGCACCTTTTAGAGCATCATATGCCACATCAATATCTTTTTTATTAGCCCTACAAAGAGAAGCAACTTGACAGTCTTTTATAATATTTGCAACTTGGTTAACTGACTGAAAGTCCATTGGTGATGCAATAGCAAAGCCTGCTTCAATTACATCAACTTTTAACTTCTCTAGTTGCTTAGCAACTTCTAATTTTTCTTCAATATCCATGCTGCACCCAGGTGCTTGCTCTCCATCTCTTAATGTAGTATCAAAAATTCTTACTTTTTCCATAATATTTCCCCTTTATTCAACGACAGCTCCTCTATTAGCTGATGTTACATTTTTTGCATATCTCTTTAGATACCCTGTAACATTATCTTTTTTCTTTATTGGCATTTCTGCTTTTCTTTGTTCCAGTTCTTCATCTGAAACCAATAAGTTAATTGAGTAATTATTGATATCAATAGCAATCTGGTCACCATCTTTAACATAAGCAATAACTCCTCCTGCCGCTGCCTCTGGTGAAATATGTCCAATAGCAGCCCCTCTAGTTGCACCAGAAAATCTTCCGTCAGTAATAAGTGCTACTTCACTATCAAGCCCCATACCTGCAATTGCAGATGTTGGAGAGAGCATTTCTCTCATTCCTGGACCACCCGAAGGCCCTTCATATCTAATTACTACAACATTCCCTGCTTTAATCTCGCCACCAAAGATACCCTTAATCGCATCTTCTTCGCTTTCATAAACCTTAGCAGTTCCTGTGAACTTTAGCATCTCTGGCTTTACAGCACTTCTCTTAACAACGGCTCCATCCTTTGCAATATTACCAAATAGTGCCGCAAGGCCTCCGGTCTTTGTGTATTCTTGAATTACTTGTCCGTCACCATAAGTTGCAAACTCTAAATTTTCTGCAACTGTCTTACCTGTGGCTGTCATACAATCACCATGAAGTAGATTTTCTACTTTTTTCATAGCTCCATATACACCGCCTGCTTTATATAAATCCTCCATGTGATACGGACCTGCTGGCGCAAGTCTACACACATTAGGTGTTTTTTCGCTTATTTCATTTACCTTTTCTAAAGGTATTTTTATTCCCACTTCATTAGCAATAGCTGGAAGATGAAGAATCGAGTTAGTAGAACAGCCTAAAGCCATATCTACTGTAAGTGCATTTTCAAATGCTTTTTCTGTCATAATATCACTTGGTCTGATATCTTTTTTTAGTAGCTCCATTACCTGCATTCCTGCAGTTTTAGCTAATCTTAACCTCTCTGCATAAACAGCTGGTATTGTTCCATTTCCTTCTAAGGCAATTCCAATTGCCTCACTCAGGCAGTTCATTGAGTTTGCAGTAAACATTCCTGAGCATGATCCACAACCAGGGCATGATGTTTCTTCTACAACTTTTAGCTCCTCTTCTGTAATCTTACCCGCCTTTACACTACCAACAGCTTCAAATATGCTATTTAAATCTTTTCCATCTAGAGATAGCATTGGACCTCCAGATACGAAGATGCTAGGTAAATTTAGTCTTGCTGCAGCCATTAACATTCCTGGAACAACTTTGTCACAGTTTGGAATGAATACAAGAGCATCGAAACAATGTGCTCTTACCATACATTCTGTAGTATCTGCAATTAACTCTCTTGAAGATAATGAATATCTCATTCCTTCATGTCCCATTGCCAGTCCGTCACAAACCCCAATAGTATTAAACTCCATTGGTGTGCCTCCTGCCATTAAGACTCCATCTTTAACTGCTCTTGCTATAGTTTGAAGGTGAATATGTCCAGGCACTATTTCATTAAACGAGTTAACTATACCAATCAGTGGCCTTCTAAGCGCCTCATCTGTATATCCCATTGATTTGAGTAGTCCTCTTTTAGGTGCATTCTCTATTCCCTCTGTCATTTTCTTACTATTCATTGTAAAGCTCCTTCTCTCTATATTCCGCAGTATATGGTCATTAATTAGGTTATATGGGTAATGAACTTTAGTATTATCCATTACCCATAATTTAATTCATTGATTATTAGTTTAGAATCTAATTACTGGTTATCAGCCCAGCTCATTTTTTCTCTTAAAGATTGCCCAACAGTTTCAATTTGAAGCTTGCTTTCTGACTCTCTTCTATCTGTAAAAGTAGGTCTTCCTGTTTCATTTTCTTTAATCCAAGCTTTAGCAAATGTTCCATCTTGAATTTCTGTAAGAACCTTTTTCATTTCTTTCTTTGTTTCATCTGTGATAATTCTATCACCTATTGCATAGTCACCGTACTCAGCTGTATCTGAAATTGAGTATCTCATATAGCTTAACCCACCTTTTACTACTAGGTCGATGATTAGCTTCATTTCGTGAACACACTCAAAATAAGCGCTCTCTGGTTGGTATCCAGCCTCAACTAGAGTATCAAATCCAGCTTTCATTAGCGCTGAAACTCCTCCGCAAAGTACTGCTTGCTCACCAAATAGGTCAGTTTCTGTTTCTTCTTTAAATGTTGTTTCAAGGATTCCACCTCTTCCGCCACCAACACCTGAAGCGTAAGCTAATGCAGTTTCTTTTGCATTTCCTGAAGCGTCTTGATATACTGCGATTAGGCAAGGTACACCTTTTCCTTCTTCGTATTGACTTCTTACTGTATGTCCTGGCCCTTTAGGAGCAACCATGATTACATCTACATCTGTAGGAGGTACAATAATGTCAAAGTGAATATTGAAACCGTGAGCAAATGCAATTGTCATTCCTGCTTCTAAGTTATCTCTAATTCCTTCTTCATAAATTGACTTCATTTTTTCATCATTAACAAGAATCATAACAATGTCAGCTTTTTTTGTAGCGTCTGGTGTATTTAGTACTTCGAATCCATCAGCTTTTGCTACCTCAGCGCTTTTAGAACCTTCATATAGTCCAATAATTACATTAACTCCGCTTTCTCTTAGGTTCTGTGCATGCGCATGGCCTTGTGAACCGTAACCAATAATTGCTACTGTTTTTCCTTCTAATAAACCTAGGTTACAGTCTTTGTCATAAAACATTTTGCTCATTTTGTTTCTCCATTTCTTATTTAATATTAAATTTAATAGTTTAGCTATATTATCTACTGGCAATATTCCAGTTGATTCCTTTTGTTGCAGTATTACTGCTTCTCTTATTCCTCAATGCACTCAATTTGAGTAATACTTATTACATCGAATAGTTTATCTAATTGGCTAATCATTTGGTTTCTTGTTAGCTCATCTGCCTCTGACACAATTATCATTTTTGAAATTGATGTGTCTTCAGTTGGGTTTACTACTAGGCTATGAATGTTGAAGCCTCTTCTTGCATAAAGCCCTGTTATTCTATTTAAAACCCCATATTGGTTAGCTACAATTAGCTCAAGCGTTAGTTTTTCCATTGTACCCCTCCTACTCTAAAATAATATCTTTTACTGACTGTCCTGGTGGAATCATAGGATACACCATTTCATCTTTATCTATTGGGCATTCAATTAACATAGGCCCCTCAGTTTTTCTATTCTTTAAAACCTCTTCAAGTTCTTCTAAGCTGGTAACCCTATGACCTTCTGCTCCAAAGGCTTTAGCTAGTGCAACAAAGTCAGTCTTTCTGTTTGTAGTAGTTTGTGAATGTCTGCCATCAAAGAAAATACTTTGCCATTGTCTTACCATTCCAAGCACGTTGTTATTAAATAGTATTATTACTATAGGTAAGTTCTCTGTCACTGCTGTAGCCATTTCATTCAAGTTCATAGAGAAACTTCCATCTCCTGTGAAAAGAATTGTTTCTTTTTTTCCACTTGCAAAACATCCCCCAATTGCTGCACCAAGTCCATATCCCATTGTTCCTAGTCCACCAGAAGATAGTAAAGTCCTTGGTTTATGGAATTCATAATGTTGTACAGTCCACATTTGATGTTGTCCTACATCCGTTGCAACTACAGTCTCTTCTTCAAAGTTGTTGCCCACAGTTTTTATTATACTTCTTGGTCTAAATTCTGACGTTGGATGGTACTCGTCTCTGTGTTTAAATTTCTTAATTTCTTCTAGCCATTCTTTTTTATTACTCTCTTTAACACCCTCTAAGAAATGTTTCATCACCTCTTCTATATTACCACAAATGTGTGTGTCTGCCTGAACATTTTTGCCTATTTCAGCCAAATCTATATCTACATGAATAATATTTTTTTCGTTAATATATTTTGCTACATTCCCAGTTGCCCTATCTGAAAATCTAACACCCAACGCAATTATTGTATCGCAGCGATCTTGTGCCATTGAGGCTGCATACTTCCCATGCATTCCCGACATTCCCAAATTATATTCATAATCAAAATCTATAGCTGTTAATCCCATCATACTTACTGCAATTGGAGCATCTATTTTTTGAGCTAGTTCAATTACTTCTTTCTCAACTCCACCTGCTAGAACACCACCACCAACATAAATAAATGGTCTCTTGCAATTATTTATAGTTTCAATAGCTTCTGCTACTTTTTCCAAGTTAGGCTTCAATATAGCCTTTTCTCTTACAATCTCATCAAAATCAGCATATGGGTTATATTCACAAGACTCAGTCTGTATATCTTTAGGTATGTCTACAAGTACTGGACCTTTTCTTCCAGCATTTGCAATTTTAAATGCAGCTCTTATAGTTCTTGCAAGATCTTTAATATCTCTTACTACAAAATTGTGCTTTACTATTGGTTGTGATACCCCAACTATATCTACTTCTTGGAAACTATCTTTACCAATTAATGACACCGGAACGTTACCTGTTATTGCCACTAAAGGCACTGAATCTAAGTATGCATTGGCAATTCCAGTTACCAGATTTGTTGCTCCTGGCCCACTAGTTGCTATTACAACTCCAGTCCCATTTTTTGCTCTTGCATACCCATCTGCTGCGTGTATTGCTCCTTGTTCATGGGCAGTAAGCACATGATGTATCCTATTTTCATTATCATAAATGGCATCATAAAGTGGAATTACCGTACCTCCTGGGTATCCAAAGACTACAGATACGTCATGCCTTACTAATTCTTCTATTACTATCTCTGCACCGGTTAATTCAATTATTTTCTCTTCCATTTTTTCCTCCATTTCTCTAATAACCTGTCAAACTATCTTACACAATAAAAAAACCTTTCAGTACGTCACTGGAAGGTTTATAAATACAAATGTAAATATGTTAATTCTTCACGCAACGCAAAATTGCACTATCTTCACTTTTGATAATGCTGAGGAGGACCACTAGTACTAATGCTGTATTAATTATCGTAAACATATTGTTCTTCCTTCCTTTGCTTGCTTTTAAATAACATAGACATAATTTATCATTTTATCGTTCTTTTGTCAATGTTATTTTTCACAAATTTTACAAAATTTTTTTAATTTTTTTGGTATTTTTGACAAAATCATTCCTTTTGCTTTTATCCATTACATTTTTTCAATCTAAAGCGCTTGTTTGGTATCACAGTACTCACAAACTACAAGTTTTCCTTCTCCGCCAGTAATTAACATTCCACATCCTAAACAATCTTTTGAAACGAATTTTACATTTTCTTCAGGCTTCGGCGCCGCTTCTTCTTTTATTTCTTTAGTCTCTTCTGTGTCTTTCTTAGCTTCTTTTTTCCTTTCTTTTCCAGGTAAATCCTCTACTGCAGTTTTTATTGCATCAACCCACATTTCTACATTTTCTTCTGTGTCTTCTGAAAATAAAACCTCAAGAGTTTTACTTCTTAATTCTACTCTAAGTTCTACTGAATCAGCATCTTCATTCCAGTCTCTGTATGCCATAGGTTCTTCATTTTCATCAATCTTTATATCTTCTAAGGAATACTTTTTAATATTCTTTACTTTTCCAAAAAGCCCTACATATACATAGATCAGGTTATAGTTTGTTAGATAAAGATCATCAGAAAAAAGTAGACTTCCTGATAAGCCTGACTCACTTACATCTCCATCTTCTAAAATTATTTTTTCATCACTTCTTAGGTTTAAATCTGCCATTTCATTCTCCAATCTATTTTCTTCAATTTCCTATATACTATTTGCAGTACTTTGAACTCACTTCGCTAAAGTACTTATTATTTACTTTCTCTTTTGTAATTTCTATAAAGCTTGTTTAGTGCCACAGTATTCACATATAGTTACAGCACCTTCTTCTCCTGTGATTAGAGTTTTGCATCCAAAACACTCTTTTGAAACATATTTTATTTTTTCTTTTGATACAGCTTCTGGCTCTACTTTTATCACAGCTTCAGTATCTTTTTTTATCGTTTTTCCTTTTCCAGTTAAATCATATAATGCATTTCTGATTGCATTAACCCAGATTTTTAAGTTTTCTTCTGACTCATCCTGAAACAGAAGTTCAAGCTTTTTTCCCTTAAAGATTACTTTTAGATCCACAGGCTCTTTTTTGCCATAGGTGTATACCATAGCTTCATTATTTTCATCTAAAAGTATGTCTTCTAATGCATATTTATTGACGTCTTTCACCTTCCCTAAAAGACTTCTAAATACGTATATTAAGTTATAATTTGTTAAAATTAAATCATCAAAAAAAAGAACACTTCCTTTATCTACTCCTCTCACTTCTCCTTCTTCAAGTAATATTTCTTCACCGTCCATTAAGTCTAAATCTATTTCTATTTCTATCTCTTTATTTGCCATTTCCTTCTCCATTTAATAATCACGCATATTTATAGGCTAATTATACACTTTTTACGTTACTCATTCAAGTAAGCTATAGCTAAGTTAATTACATTTTCACATGAACCTTTGGTAAATTACAAAAAGGAGAATCAGTATTTTATGACTCTCCCTTTTGATTTCTTTATTTCCAAATAGTATACTAAATATTATCTGGCTCTTCACTTATACACTCTGTGAAAGTTAGACTATTAGTTAGACTGTATCCTTTGCTGTCAAGTTTTGAGATGTTTTCTAAGTCTTCAAAATGCCACCACTCTGACGCAATTGGTCTTAGTTCTGATTCAACAAGATATCTACGCATATCAATAGAGCTATCTGTCATCTTTGATCCAACTGCCAAGTTTAAGTTATTTGCATTTGTAAAGCTCACAGGATAATCCATGGATACAGAATCGGTACTTAGCTCATGCATTGGGGTTTGCATTTCAAACTCAGTATAGTCATCAATATCGTAGTAATACTCTCCGTATGCAGCCCCAACTTTATATGAATTCACCTTCCCAAGGGTAACATCTATAGCCAAGGCTCTTTGGTGATTTGATACCCCATTAGAAATAAACCAGGACATACTCCACGGTGCTTTCGAAACTCCTTCTTTAACGGTTTCATCTGCGCTCATCATTTCAGACATGGTGTTTACAACTAGTCTTTGTAAGCTATAGGGCCTATATGTTTCGTAGAGTATCAAAGTGTTCCCCTCGCTAAGGGCTTTTGCTTGTGCTAGCTGCAATTTTTCCGCCATTGGATATAATACAGGAGCAACATATTCTTCCTTCCCAAGTCTCTCATTATAGTGATATGCATGATAGAAATTTTCTCCTGTCACCCCAGGCAAATCCTTTCCTGATGTGGTAAACACAGAGCTACTGCTATTTGAAATATTGTACTTAATGGAGGGAATAATATCTGGAAGGTTTACCATTACTAAGATGCTCTCAATATACCCTTCTTGCCCATCAGATTCAACTTTTAACCAATCCGCATTCGCCTCTTCTTTAATCAGGAAATAAGATCCTATTTTTAATTCTTTTAGCGTTTCTGATGATGCCGAAGGCTCACTTTTTACACTAGTAGCAACAATATTAATTCCCATGCTATTACTCAAAGGTAGCTCGAATTTGTTTTCGGAGGTACCGGTAATGAATGAGAGATTTTTTTCTACTAAAGCCTCTTCTTTATACTTCTCCGAATTTATCAGTTCTAAATGCGCCTTTATATTTAATGTGCAGCTTTCTATATTACTTTTTGCTCCTTCACTCTTACTTTCAGCGAAAGTCGTATACAATAAAAGCCCTAGACATAAAAGCAATATGCCAATCAGAATGAAAATTATTCGCTTATTTATTATTTTACTCTTCTTCTCCATCTTTCACTCCTGATTTGATATTAAAACTTTATTCTTATAACCTTCTATTATTTCCCCTTAAGTATTATGAGATTAAAGCGGTAGGTATTCTATATAGTCTACAGTACCTTCAGCTCCTATAGTGAATATGCATTTATAGTCATCTAAAGCATAATTTAATGTTTGGCCTTCTTTTTCGAATGAATCACCCATTAATGAGATAACTTCCTCTTCTGTCATTCCAACTTTTGCACCCTCACTTGTTTCTACCGCATCTGATGTAAGCTCAACAATATACAACTTGTTTTCGCTTCCATCTTGATATGCATATAATACAAAATCTTCATAAGTATAGATTGTATCATTTCCATCATAATGACAACTTGGAGCTTCAACTACTTCAACTGGTTCTCCTAAGGTATTTATTGTGTCATCAGTTACATTCATTTCCATCTCTAGTGTTTGGCCATTTAATACAATACCCTCTTGCCCGCCATTGTCGCTTGCTTCTCCACCTTCTTCTCCACCTGAACCACATCCAGTAAGGACTAGTGCAAATACCATTGCTAATGCTAATACTAATTTCTTCATTCTTTCTCTTTCTCCTTCAATTATACTTTTCTTATATTTATAACTACTTCCTAGTTATATATTAGTTTAATATTATCTTGGCTAGGTAGTTCTTCTTTCTTGATATATAAAGAAAACCCTTTTTTGCCTGTTTTATCTTCTAATTCTAGATCACTTTCTAATATAGGAAATGCTTCATATATTATACCTTCATCACTTTCTACCAATATTTTTTCGTCTTCCGATGTTTTTTCTACATTAACATATCCATATACATGGTAATAATCGCCTTCTTCCATAACCTCTAGAACATCTGGGTTCAGCCTATTATTATTAACATCGCCTTCCTCCCGCTTAGGTGCTTCCATAATTGGGGCAGACTCCAATAAATTCGGTATATTTCTTTCAACTAGCTCCAAAACAACATAGTCATTTGTCACTGCTTCTTCTAAATTATAAGGTACAACTCTGCTAAATTCAACATTTTCGTATTGCCTTCCAAAAAATTCAAGTAGTGCATTTCCAAATGAATCCCTAAACACATATATGCTGCCCTCAGCCTCTTCATTTTTAGTTATTATACTTAAATCATCCATGGTTTTAAACCTAGTGACATAGTCAAAACTATTATCAAATTCATAGTATACTTGATTATCTAAGCTTCCTCCTACAGGGTAAAGCATGCCTTCTAAGTCACCTTCAAATTCTTCCCTAACTTCTTCCTCGGTAATTTCAAAAGTTTCCTCACTTACACCAAGAGTATCGTTAATCTCTTGAAAAGCTATATATGCTCCATAGTTATTCCAATGAGAATCTCTCTCTAAGTAGGTTACTTCTTCTTGATTTTTTAGAGCTGGTTCTAAATCCAGATAATATGAATCATCTAAAACTTCATCTACCTTTTCTTTATTACCAACTTCACCATTTAAGTATTGCTTTGGCATATTTTCTGGATAAATTGTATTCTTGTTAGGGGCAATAGTGAACAAGAACTTTGCTTCCTTATTATCTGCATACTCATTCATCAACTCTATGGTTATTCTTATCTCTTCTATCTCTTTATCTGAAAGAACATTTGTCCCTGTGTAATCATCAGTGGTTTCAGCAAAATAAAGCCAATTCTCTTTTCCAACAATTACGTTTGACTCTGCACTATGATTAAACAAATTTTCTAATATCATAGCATTACAGTACACTAAGACCTCTCTAAAATTAAAATTATCTGATAGATATGCATTTAACTCTTCAAAATATTCAAGATTTACTCCAGTTTCTTCTTCATAAATAACTGGACTTTCTGCTTTTTCCCTCTTCTCACTTGACTCACTAGGTTCATAATCAAATAATGGAAGCGTAAGAACCGGTACAATGCATATTACTAAAATTGTAAACGCAAAAATATATTTTTCAACTTTGCTCATGCTTCCTCCTAAAACCTAAAGTATATAAACGGGTTATAAGCGTTAGAAGCCAAAAATAGGATATCTATTACAAAAAACACCATAACTATAACGTAACTTGCTCTCTCAAGCATTCTATATTTTCTTTCATTTACGATCCTAATTCCTTCTAATTTAATACTAATTCTTTCAACTATATTAGTAGATCCAACGCAGGCCAATATAAATAAAATTACAGTGAAAACATCTATAAACTCAAGCCCCACCATTGTTTTTGCAACGGAGAAGTCAAAGCCTGTAAACATGACTTTTATATACTCTAACCCATAAGAAATACTGTCTGCTCTAAATATTACAAACAACAATATTACTATCAGCAATGTATATACGTGTTTTACCCACTTCCACTTTACTTTTTCTATAGCAATTATTCCAGCCGTTTCAAGAATTAGAAACAGTCCATGTAATGCTCCCCATACAACAAATGTCATATTTGCTCCATGCCAAAGCCCTGTAGCAAAGAATACAATTGCCATATTAATATATGTTCTAACTTTTCCTTTTCTATTCCCACCAAGTGGAATATATAAATATTCTCTAAACCATGTAGAAAGAGATATATGCCATCTCCTCCAAAATTCTTTAATACTAGTTGACATAAATGGATAGTTGAAATTCTCCTTAAAGTCAAACCCAAGCATCCTACCTAATCCTATAGCCATATCACTATATCCGCTAAAATCAAAGTAAATCTGAAATAAGTAAGCAATTGCTCCAATCCAAGCACTTATAATATTTAACTCTCCAGCATCTACTGCAAAAATTTGATCAACTATAACAGCCATACCATTTGCAATAACTACTTTTTTGGTGAGTCCGATAATAAATCGTCTTCCTCCAGAAGCTACCCTGTCAATATTTATTATTCTTGTTTTTATTTGACTTGCAATGTCATGAAACTTAACAATGGGTCCTGCAATTAGTTGTGGAAATAGTGCTATATATAGTAGTAATTCCTTATAACTTGTAAGGGCCTTAGACTCTCCTCTTTTTACATCAAATACATAAGATAATGCTTGGAATGTAAAGAAGGATATCCCAACAGGAAGTCTAATTTCAGGAACTGCAAAATCCATTCCTGGTAACAAGTTCACTAATTCCACAAAAAATCCTGCATACTTAAAATAGAATAGTATTCCTATATTCAAAATGATTGCAAAGATTAGCCATTGTGTTTTCTTAGTTTCTGTTTTCTCTATTCTAAGTCCAATTTTATAATTAAACCATACCGAAATAATCATTAAGAAAATATATATAGGCTCACCCCAAGCATAAAAAACCAGGCTTGCAATTATTAAAAAAATGTTTTTAATCTTTATACTCGGTAAAATATAGTATATTCCAAATACAATAGGAAAGAATAAAAACAAAAAGCTTATTGAGCTAAAAACCAATTTTTTCTCCTTACCATTTCATATTTAATTTTTTTAGTTCCTCTTCAGTATAACTACCTGAACTATAAATCGCATCATAATATAAAGTTTTTCCACCTGTATGCACCGCAATCCATGCATGTGTATTTCCAGTTCTTCCTGTCCCTACAATATATTCAGCTGAATATCCCATTCTAGTAACAAGCATATAGTTTAGTGAGGCAATTTGATAGCATGCTCCTCTACGATTATTAATTGCGTAGATTGCATTTGCACTTGTTCCTCCGCTACTACCCATACTTCTATAGCTAACCATAGAACTACTTGCAGATGCAGCTCCACTTAAGCTTCTACCATAGGTATTGAGTATGTCGTCTAAGTGAAGTCCTAGGTTAGCGCTAGTTGCAGCTGCCTTTGTTGCTACTCCTTTGCTATTAAGGTTGTAAAGTCCAATAGTTGTATTCGTAGATTTTATTCCAGAGCTGTTGAAATGATATTTATTTCCACCTATTGTTTGCCATCCAGTAACTTTAACTCCATATTTGTTTTTATAGCTTTTGCTACTATCTACCCAACCTGTAGTGATAGTTCCATCACTATTAAAATAGTATGTTGCTCCACCTATACTAGTAGGCTCTGTAACCTTTTTGTTGTTTAAATAATAATATTGTTCTCCATTAATGGTTACCCAACCTTCAGCTAAAACTCCACTACTTAAAAAGTAATAGGACTTACCGTTTATGGTTTTGTTTCCTGTCACAGCAGTAAAACTAGTCGGATCGAAGTAATAATCATCTCCACCCTGACTCTGCCATCCAGAAACCATTTCATTACTGTTTGTCGAAAAATAGTATTTGCTACCATCTATAGTTTTTACTCCTGAAGCTAAAGTATAATCTTCATTAACAAAGTACTTTTCATCTTCAAATTCTACTAAGGCATTATTTTTTCCATCTTCCAAAAATAATAGCCTATCACCATCTTTTTCATCAAAGCCTATGTATTGCAAACCTTTTTCATCAAATTTGTACTGTTTGCCATCTATTGTTTGATATCCTGTTAGTTTCCCCTTTTCTTTATCATAGTAGTAGTTTCCTTCGTCAGTTTTTACCCAACCTAGCAGTAGAAATCCTTCTTCTTCATCAAAATTATAAGTTACTCCTTCTATTTCGTGTATCCCCCTCAAAAGTCTACCCTTTTCATCTGCGTAATAGCCAAATTCATCTGTTTCAATCCAGCCATACTCTAAATATCCACCTTTACCAAAGTAATAGAGTTCTCCATCTATTTCATGAACACCAGTTACAAATTCATAATCTCCAAAGATTCCAGTTTCTTTATAACGTAAACCATCATCACTATCTTTCCAACCTGGTTTTAGTATATTATATCCAATAATTGCTCCTGCGATTAAGCATATTCCTAGAATAATGCCTACTACAGTAATTATTTTTTTCTTTTTTCTCTTCTTCTCAATGGCAATGTTTGCTAAAGCCTCTTCATCAAGTTCCTCTCCTGCTGTTGCTTCTATAATTACATCTTCAGTTACTGCTTCCTCTATAATTACATCTTCAGTTACTGCTTCGTCTATTGCTTCCTCTATAATTACATCTTCAGTTACTGCTTCGTCTATTGCTTCCTCTATGGTTACATCTTCAGTTACTGCTTCGTCTATTGCTTCCTCTATGGTTGTATCTTCAGTTACTGCTTCTCTTTCTTCTTCTGAAGTTAAAGTTCCCACACCTTCAACTTCTTCTTTACTTTTTTTGCTAAAAAATCCCACTATTCTTCTTTTTCCTTTCTTCTTCCTATGCTATTTACACATTATTTCATTATATCATATGGGGCATGTGTATACAATAAAGAGTACATGTTTTTTTGATTGCTATATCCCTATTCTCTTTTAGACCTTTTATTCTAAGTTCAATCAAAAAAGCTAGGTAATATCTCATACCTAGCTCATTTTTACTTATACTTTTATATTTTATTTTTTAATGATTATCCCTACGCTGTCTGGCCCACAGCAAGCTGCATTTCCTTCATCTGTGTCTAGATGAACTTCTTTTTCATGTCCCGCTCCTGCTCTTACTAGTACATTGTCAAATGTTAAACATCTTTCTCCACTAATATGAAGTGTAACAAACTCTTTATCTTCTACTCCCATCTCTGCTGCTTGCGCTGCTGAAAGGTGAACATGTCTTAATGCAACAATTACACCTTGCTCTAAATCCACTTCTCCAGCTGGACCAATTATTTTACATCCTGGAGTTCCCTCTAATTTTCCTGATTCTTTAATCGGCGCTTTAATTCCAATAGACCTAGCATCTGTCATTGCAAGCTCCACTTGTGTTTCTGGCCTAGTTGGTCCTAAAACTCTTAACCCTTTTAAAGTTCCTTTAGGTCCTACAATGTCAACCTTCTCTTCACAAGCATATTGTCCAGGTTGTACTAACTCTTTCATTGGTGTAAGAGTATGTCCTTTCCCAAATAATGCTTCTACGTGTTCATCTTTTAGGTGTAGGTGTTTGTTTGATAATCCAATTTTTGCTTCGTTAATCATAATTCCTCCTTTAGAAATTTTTAATGTTCTTCTCTTGTGTTGATTAAAATAATAATATTAAATGTATTTGTAAATATTCCTCTGGAATATTTTTACCTTAGTCTTGTAGAAAGCTGATATATGGTAACTGCCTATATCTCTGATCAAAGTCTAGGCCATACCCTACAATAAATTTATCTTCTACTGTAAACCCAATATAATCTGCTTCTATTTCAACTTGTCTTCCAGTTGGCTTGTCTAAAAGCGTGCATATCTCAACTTCTATGGCTTTTTTCGCATAGAAATATTCTCTTAAATAAGTAAGTGTGTTTCCTGAATCAACTATATCTTCAACAATAATAACTGTTTTTCCTTCAACATTAACATCAATATCCTTAATTATATTAACTATTCCTGACGTATGCTTTTCCTTACCATAGCTACTAACAGCCATAAAATCAATTATTATATCAAGATCTACATTCTTAATTACATCACTCATCCATAAAGTTGCCCCTTTTAGTATCCCCACTATAACAACCTCTTTATCCTTATGATCCTTTGTAATCTGCTCACCAATTTCTTTTGCTCTTTTTAAGATTTCCTCTTGGGTAATCATTATCTCTCCAATAGTTTCCCTTGTTTCCATGTTACTTCTCCTTTTCGTTCTCTACTACTGTAAATTCCACATTATCTATTATTTTTTCTTTGTTAAATTTTTTAGAGTAATCTACTTCTTTTTCTCCAAGCCAATACGTATCTAGCGTGTCTTTTAGGTAGTAAAGAATGCATCCCCAAAGTGCTAAATCATCTAGAAAAGCAATAGGTAAAATCGCAATGGGAATTAGGTCTATTGGCATTAGCAAATATGCAACTCCAAAAATAACAAGAGCTTTCTTTCTTTTGGGAACAGCCTTATCTTTCATCATAAATTTAATTGCTTTAATTCTCTTTACTATTGTTCTAATGCCTATAAATTGATACATATTCGTACCCCCTAATTTATATATTCCCTGACAGGCTATCTATTAACATCTACCCCTTCAGTTATCTGCACCTTGCTCAATAACTATTTGTCTTTCCTCTCTAGCTTCTGCAAGTAACCTATCCATTTCATTTAGCAAAATATCATGTCCTGATTTATTTAATGTCGAAACAGGAATTATTATATCTTCTTTTGAAAGTTCCAACTCTTTTCTAATAATTGAGAGATGCTTTTGTAGCTGGCTTCTAGGTATTTTATCCGCTTTTGTAGCTACAACCAACCCATCAAGCCCATAGTACTTCAAGTAGTTATACATTTGTATGTCCAATTTGGTTGGAGCATGTCTAATGTCAATTAATTGAGCAACTTTGATTAGATTTTCCCTACCTTCAAGATAAGTTTCTATCATTTTTCCCCATGTATTACTCAGTTCCTTTGAAACTCTTGCATATCCATATCCAGGAAGATCCACTATTCTAAATTCTTCATTTATTTCAAAAAAGTTTATAGTCCTCGTTTTCCCTGGGTTACCACTTACTTTTGCTAGCTTTTTTCTATTTGTAATTAAGTTTAGTAGTGATGATTTTCCTACATTTGATCTTCCAGCGAATGCAATTTCTAAAAAATCATCTTCTGGGTACTGATGTGGCTTTGCAGCAATTGCTACAATATCTGCTTTTTTTACTATCACTTTTATGCCCTCTAAAACCCTTCTATTACTATCTTTGCTGCATTCTCAATTCTCTCAAGAAGCACAAATTCTATCTCTTTTCTTACCTTTACTGGGATTTCATCTATATCTTTTTCATTCTCCCAAGGTAATAGAACTTTTCTTATTCCAGCCCTATGCGCCGCCATTACTTTTTCCCTTATACCACCTACAGGTAGTACCTGCCCTCTAAGGTTAATTTCCCCTGTCATAGCAATATCTTGTTTTGCCGGTTTTCCCGTCAAAGCTGAAATTAGCGCCAAGCTCATTGTTACTCCTGCCGAAGGTCCATCTTTAGGGATTGCACCTTCTGGAATATGTATATGAATTTCCTTGCTATCATAGAAGTCAGCCGCAAGTCCAAATTCCTTAGCATTACTTCTTATATAGTTTAATGCTGCCTGTGCCGACTCTTGCATAACCTCTCCCATCATGCCAGTAAGCACTAACTTTCCTTTTCCTTCAATGGTTACCACTTCTATGAAAAGTGTGTCTCCCCCTACAGCTGTCCACGCAAGACCTGTAGTTATCCCAACTTCACTCTTACCTTTTATTATATCATATCTGTACCTTTTTTTCCCTAGGTACCCCTCAAGATTTCTGTTAGTTATCTGGAACATTTCTTTATTTTCCGCAAGAGTCCTTCTTGCAATTTTTCTGCAAAGGTTTGCGACTTCTCTCTCTAAGTTTCTGACTCCAGACTCTCTAGTGTAATAGTTAATTATATCTGAAATAGCTTTAGAAGAAACTGAAACATTCTCCTCTTTTAAACCATGTTCTTTTATCTTCTTAGGGATTAGATAATTTTTTGCTATATGAAGTTTTTCTTCCTCTGTATAGCTAGTGACTTCAATAACTTCCATTCTATCTAAAAGTGGTCTTGGTATTGTATCTAGGCTGTTTGCTGTTGTAATAAACATAGCCTTTGATAGGTCAAATGGTACTTCTAAGTAATGATCCATAAAATCCTTGTTTTGCTCTGGATCAAGAACCTCCAAAAGTGCTGAAGCTGGATCACCTTTGAAGTCAGCTCCTATTTTATCAATCTCATCTAAGAGGAAAACCGGATTTTTGCTTCCCGCCTCTTTTATTGAGTTAATCACTCTTCCTGGAATTGCACCTACATAAGTTCTTCTATGTCCTCTAATTTCAGCTTCATCTCTCACTCCACCCAAAGACATTCTTACAAAGTCTCTCGAGGTAGCCCTTGCAATTGACTTCGCAATAGAGGTTTTACCTGTTCCTGGAGGACCTACTAAGCACAGTATTGGCCCTTTTAAGCCTTTTGACAATTCAATTACTGCTAAATACTCTAAAATTCTCTCTTTAACTTTTTTTAATCCATAATGATCTTCATCAAGAATTTCTTCTGATCTTATTATTGTGTTTTTATTCGTAGTTTGTTTTTTCCAAGGTAATTCTAAAATTGTTTCTACGTAGTTTCTAATTAGTGCTGCCTCTGCTGTACTAGGATTCATCTTTGAGAGTCTAGTAATCTCTTTATCAATTTTCTCAGTTGTTTTTTTATCTAACTTTAATTTCTTTAAAGCTTCTCTTTTTGATAGTATTTCTTCTCCGTCTGGATCTTCACTATCATCAATACCTAGCTCTTCTTTAATTGCTTTAAGTTGTTCCCTTAAGTAATATTCTTTTTGGTTTTGGTTCATCTGCCCCTTAACCTTTGCAGAGATTTCTTCTCTAATTCTTAAAATTTCAACTTCTACTCTTAGTAATTCACTAATAACTACAAGTCTATCTTCTAAGTCTAGTGCCTCAACAATTTTTTGTTTTTCTGCTACAGGGACATCTAAGTGTGATCCCACAGCATCTGCAAAAACTCCATAGCTTGTTATATCAATTATTGATGCAATTAAGTCCTTTGGTAAATGCTCATGTAAAAATGCATATTCGTCAAATTTCTCTATAATAGCCCTTCTCAACGCTTCTAGTTTTGGATCGACTTCCGTATTAGAATTGTCTACTAGCCTTTTTATCTTAGCTTTAAAATAGGGTGTGTCACTAACAAGTTCCACAATTTTTCCTCTTTCAACGCCTTCAACAAGGACTCTAATTACGTCCCCTGGTAATTTCAATATTTGTTTAATCTTTGCAATTGTACCTATGGTGTAAAAATCATTCTCCATTGGTAAATCGATGTTTGTATCTTTTTGTGCTGTCAGAAAAATCCTTTGATTTTTAACCATTGCTTCCTCTAGAGCATTTATTGATTTTTCTCTTTCAACATCAAAATGAAGAACCATGCTCGGTAGTAACGCTAGTCCCCTCATAGGAATAAGTGGCATTACTTCATTTAGTTCTTCTATATTCTTTATGGATCCATCTCCACTATTATTGTCATCTGTTTCTGCATCATTGTCAGAAGCTAACCCTAGGTCCATTTCATCATTTAGACCTTCTGTTTCATCAGAGGCTTTTTCTACAAGAATTTCCTCTAACTTTATGTTGTCCTTTGCAATCTTTCCCATTAACTCCTCCATTATAATAATTAAGGCGGCCTTGGCCGCCTTTGTTTTTATGCCGTTTTTTCTTCAATTTTCTCTGTTGAAGCTACTAGCGTATATTTTGGTTTTTCTTCCTTCTCAACAGAAGCCTTTGTTATAGTGCAACCTATAACATCTTCTCTTGAAGGGATTTCATACATGATATCTCTCATAACATCTTCCATAATCCCTCTTAGCCCTCTAGCTCCTGTTTTTCTTTCAATAGCTTTTCTTGCAATCGCTATTGCTGCATCAGGCTCTATGGTTAGGCTTACACCATCTAAAGCAAAAAGTTTTTCATACTGCTTTAGCAGTGCATTCTTAGGTTTCGTAATTATCTCAACTAATGCCTCTTCTGTAAGCTCATTAAGTGCAACTATGCCTGGAAGTCTTCCAATAAACTCTGGAATAAGTCCATATTTTAGCAAGTCTTCAGGTTCAATTTGTTTTAACAGTGATTTTTCTTCTGCTTGTTTTTCTTCTATTGCAGATGTAAATCCTATTACTTTTTCTCCCAGTCTTTTCTTAATAATCTTATCAAGTCCATCAAAAGCACCTCCACAAATAAACATTACGTTTGTTGTGTCAAACTGAATAAACTCTTGATGTGGATGCTTACGCCCTCCCTGTGGAGGAACATTAGCAACTGTTCCTTCTAGAATTTTTAGTAATGCTTGCTGAACACCTTCACCACTAACGTCTCTAGTAATAGACGGGTTATCTGAATGCCTTGAAATTTTATCGATTTCATCAACATAAATAATCCCCTTTTGAGCTTTTTCAATATCAAAGTCTGCTGCTTGTAAAAGCTTCAGTAAAATGTTTTCTACATCTTCCCCTACATATCCTGCTTCTGTTAATGCTGTTGCATCTGCAATTGCAAAAGGAACATCTAAAATTTTAGCAAGGGTTTGTGCGAGTAAAGTTTTACCTGACCCTGTCCCTCCAATCATTATAACATTGCTCTTTTGAATCTCTACATCATCATCTTCATCAACCAATTTTGTAACACGTTTATAGTGATTATACACTGAAACTGCCAAGGTTTTTTTTGCCTCATCTTGTCCAATTACGTATAAATCTAATAATTCTTTTATTTCTTCTGGTTTTAGCAGTTTATAATTTTCATTTTGAATATCATGCTCAGCATTTTCTAAAAGATTAATTTCATTATTGATTATTTCTTGACACAAAGCCACGCATTCATCACAAATGTATACATTTGGACCAGCAACAAGCCTCATTACTTGACTTTGCCTCTTCCCACAAAAAGAACAAGTTATTTCTTTCTTTTCATTTTCATTTGTCATTACAATCTCTCCTTGATAACCTTGTCAATAATTCCGTAGTTTTCGGCTTCATCCGCTGACATAAAGTTATCTCTATCTGTATCCTTAGCAATTTGCTTTAAGGTTTTTCCTGTATTTTCGCTAAGAATATGGTTTAACTTTTCTCTAGTTTTTAAAATCCATTCTGCATGAATTTTTATGTCTTCTGCCTGGCCACTAGCTCCACCAAGAGGTTGATGTATCATTATCTCTGCATTCGGAAGGGCAAACCTTTTACCTTTTTTGCCGGCTGATAGCAAGAAAGCTCCCATGCTTGCTGCCAAACCAACGCAGATTGTCGAAACATCAGGCTTAATGTATTGCATGGTATCGTAAATAGCCATACCTGCAGTTACCTGCCCACCTGGACTGTTAATATAAATGCTAATATCCTTATCAGGGTCTTCTGCTTCTAAAAACAATAGCTGCGCTACTACAACACTTGCTGTGTTTTCATCAATAGCTCCTCCAATAAAAATAATTCTGTCTTTTAATAGTCTCGAGAAAATATCATATGATCTTTCTCCTTTTCCTGTTTCTTCTACTACATAAGGTACTAGGTTCATTTCTTTTCCTCTTTCCTATTTAATTACCGCGCTATCAAACATAAGATCCACAGCTTTTTTCATTCTGATATCTTTACCTATAAATGATAGGTTTTCTTCTCCAATCATTTCTTTGATTTTATCAGCTTCTAGTCCGTACATCTGTGCCATTACTACTAGTTCCGCTTCAATTTCTTCAGTTGTTACATCAATCGCTTCTGCATCAGCTACTGCTGCTACTATCATTCTTGTTTTAACTCTTCTAGTAGCATCTTCTGTTAATTGCTCTTTAAATGCATCCATATCTTGGTTCATAAAGCCTAAGTATTGTTCTAGTTCCATTCCTTGGCTTCTTAATTGTTGCTCAAATTCTTGAATCATTGAGTTCTTTTCATCTTCAACCATTACTTTTGGAATATCAATTTCATTTGCATTGTATACTTTTTCTAGAACAGAGTCTTTCATTTTTCTATCAGCGCCAGCTACCTTTGCTTCTGTAATCTTAGCTTTCATATCAGCCTTCATTTCTTCAACTGTATCAAATTCACTAATATCCTTTGCAAATTCATCATTTAGTTCTGGAATTTCTTCTTCTTTAATTTCGTGAACTGTACATTTGAAGATAGCTTCTTTTCCAGCTAAATCTTCAGAATGATATTCTGTTGGGAAAGTTACAGTTACTGCTTTTTCTTCTCCAATTACTGCTCCAACTAGTTGCTCTTCAAATCCTGGGATAAAGCTATTTGATCCAATTTTTAGTGGATATTTCTCAGCTGTACCACCTTCAAATTGTTCTTCTCCTACAAAACCAGCATAGTCTAAAAGAACAGTGTCTCCATCAGCAACAGGTCTTGTCACCTCTACCATTCTAGCATGTTTTTTCAATAAATTAGCCATTTCTAGCTCAACATCTTCATCTTTAATCTCAGCTTCCACTTTTTCGATTTCAACGCCTTTATAATCTTTAATTTCAATTGTTGGATAAATCGCTACTGAAATTGTTGCAACAAATGGTTTATCTGCTTCTAGCTCACCAAATTCTGCTTCTGGTCTATCGATTACATCTAATTCAAGTTCAGCAATTGCTTTAGGATACTCTTCACCAAAGATAGTGTTAATAGCTTCTTCTGTAAAAATTGTATCTCCATAATGCTTTTCAATAATGCTTCTTGGTGCTTTACCTTTTCTGAAGCCATCAATATTAAATTGATCTTTATTTGCTTGATATGCTTTTACTTTACCTTGCTCGATTTGCTCTGGTGTGAACTCCATTGTAAACTTAGCGATGTTGTTTTCTTTTGAAATTAAATTTGCCTTCATTTTTTATTTCTCCTTTAAAAATGCTAACTACCTAAAAGTCTAAGCCCTCTTTCAAACTTGCTTATCTCTTCAGGCTCTAAGTTATATTTACCCATAATTTCCTGTCCTAAGCTTAGGAGAGGTTCCTCTGGGCCACTTACTAATTCAAGTTCGAGCTCTCTAAACTGCTCTTCCTTGCCTATTGCTTTTACAGAACCAGCATCAAGCGCAAGTTCTACTAAGCATTCTCCTGATTTAATCAAGAATTTTCTTCTGAAAATGTCGGTTTCCATTGTGGGATGAACTTCTTCTTCCCCAACTACTTCCTTAAGTAACTTCCCTATTTCTAGATGTGCAAAAACTTCTGGCCTTGGGTTTGTTGTAAACTCTTTGAGAAATACATTGTACTCTTCTCTTCTATGATAAGCTCCCTCAGCCTTTACTAGCGTTTTTACTGTAGCCTCAACCTTACCTGCTCCTGTTCTAACTCTTAAAGCAATTTTATTCTTTTTAAGCTTTCCACTAGCAGTATCTAAGTAAAAAGTTCTAAGCCTGTCTTCACTCCTACTTCCCTTAACCTCTATTTCCGATAATTTTTTATCTTCCCAGATTTTAAGCAAAGTTTCGTCATTTTCAACTCTATACTTTAGTTCGAATTCCATTTTTCACCTTCAAAACTTCTGATTTCCATATTTTTATCTTGATTTATAACCAAAAAAAATATGGAACATCAATTTAATATTATATCATCAATGCCCTTGAAATTCAAGGGCATTCTCTTAATCAGCATATTAGATATGTTATCTAAAATCAAAATCCACCAACTATCATTTTTAGTATAGCACTAAATTATGATTTTATGGTGAATTTTTCCTTTTTAGTAATTTATTATTTTTTTCAACTCTTTATTTGTCTTTATTTACCTTTGGCGGTTTCTCTCCATGAAATTGATAATAACAGGTTTCTAATCTCCCATTATATAATTTTCTTCTTCTATCTGCTGGTTTTCCCATTAGTTTTTCTTCGGCATACTTATCTGATGTTAGCACAAATAGTGACCAGCTCTTATTGTCAACCATGAAGTTGCTCAGCCCCCTGTAAACTCTATCTATAGCTTTCTTATCACCTATTCTCTCTCCGTAAGGTGGATTAGTTATTATCATCCCCCCTTTAAACCTTGTTTTATTAATAAGGGTGCATACATCGCCCGTGGCAAATACTATAGCATCGGCCACACCCGCAGTCTTTGCATTTTCTGTTGCTGCAAAAACGGCATCTTTGTCTATATCTCTACCGAACAGTGTTGGTTTTTCTATTTGCCTTATTGCCTCTTTAGCAAGCCTTCTCTCTTCTTCCCAAATATTTTTTGAAATATAATCTTCCCATTTTTCAGCCTCGAATTCACGATTAAGCCCTGGCGCAATATTCTTTTCGACCATGGCTGCTTCTATTAAAATAGTACCTGAGCCACAACAAGGGTCAATTAAAGTTCTACCCTCTCTCCAAAATGACAAACTTACTAAGGCTGCCGCTAAGGTTTCTTTTAAAGGTGCTTTTACATCAACTTTTCTATATCCTCTTTTATGTAGCCCCGGACCTGTTGTGTCCAGAGTTACAGTAACTATGTCTTTTAGAAAAGATATTTTTATCTTATATACAGCACCTGCTTCTGAAAATTCATCAACTACATATGTTTCTTTCATCCTTTCAATAATAGCTTTTTTTGTAATACTTTGGCAAGCAGGAACAGAGCTAAGCTTTGACTTTACAGATGAGCCAGCAACATGTATCTTTCCATCCAAAGGAATAATTTCTTCCCAAGGGATTCCTTTCACTTGTTGAAAAAGCTCTTCAAACTCTTCAGCTCTAAATTCGCCAAGCTTAAGAAGAACTCTATCTGCTGATCTAAGCCATAGATTACTTCTTACAATAGCTCTTTCATCACCTTCAAAAGTTATTTTTCCATCTTCTGTCTTTATTATTTTATATCCTAAATTTTCTACTTCGCGTTTAACAACGGCTTCTAGCCCAAAAGTTGCTGTAGCAATTAATTGATTTCTCATTTTTCCTCTTTTCGTGTTATAATTATACGATATATTCATTGTATAGCAATAGTAATATTTTAGCAAGCTAACAGAAGAAAATAGAAATGAGGAATTAAAATGATTTACTTTAGAAGTGATTATAGCACAGTAGGACACCCAAGAATGTTGAAAGCACTTACAGAAAACCTTGCCACTCAAAGTGATGGCTATTCACTCGACACATATTGCCAAAATGCTATTTCTTTAATAAAAAAGCAAATTGGAAATCCTGATGTTGATGTACACTTTATTCCTGGCGGAACCCAATGTAACACCATTGCTTTATCCGCTTTTATAAGGCCATATCACGGAATTATTTCACCAAAATCATCGCACATTTGTACCCATGAAACTGGTGCCATAGAAGCGACAGGCCACTGTATTTTGCACACTTATTCTGAAGATGGCAAAATTTATCCAGAAGAAATTGAAGCAATAATGGAAGCTCATGAAGATGAACACTGCACCCTCGGTAAAATTGTGTCCATAGCTTTTCCTACCGAAATAGGCACCATATATTCCAAAGCAGAGTTAATTGCAATCAGAGAAGTATGTAACAAGTATAATCTTTTACTATACGTTGATGGAGCAAGAATGGCAGTTGGTCTTGGTTGCGCTGAAAATGATATTGATCTTAATTTTTTAAGTAATATAACTGATGCATTTTATATTGGAGGAACTAAGAATGGAGCGCTTCTCGGTGAAGCCTTTGTAATCTGTAATCCTAATCTTAAGGAAGATTTTAGATACTTGATTAAGCAAAGAGGTGCTTTACTAGCAAAAGGAATGATAATGGGAATTCAGTTTGAAGAACTGTTTATAGACGGGCTATACTTTCAGCTAGGCAAGCATACTGCAAAAATGGGAAATTTACTCACATCTGAGCTAAAAAAACTCAACCTAGATTTTCTAGTAGACTCACCTACAAACCAAGTGTTCCCTATCTTACCAATTTCTATTATAGAAGAATTAGAGAAAGAGTACTTTTTCTATAGATGGCAAAAAATATCCAATGATAAGTGGGCCATTAGACTTGTTACTTCTTGGCAAACAACAGAAGAAGAAGTTCTAGCAGTTGTAAATTCTATAAAGAAAAACATCGCCAAATAGCATATATTCCTTGAGTACTATGTTTTCATTTGGATTTCAAAAAGAGGCAGATTTCGCTATTTCGCGCAACTGCCCCTTTTGCTTTATTTATACAATTAAAATGCTCATGATCTAGCCTGCAATGATTAAAGTTCCATCTTTACCTTCAAGAGTTTCCTTGGCCTTATCTAGAGATGCTATATAAGCTTTTTTCTCTGGATATTTTTTTACAAATTTTAATGCTGCTTGAACTTTTGGAAGCATGCTGCCCGCAGCAAAATGCCCTTCTTCAATATATTTTTCTGCCTCAGCTATGGTCATCATATCTATAAACTCTTGGTTTTCTTTATTGAAATTAATAGCCACTTTTGATACTTCTGTAAGTATTACAAGTGCATCTGCTTCTATTTCTTCTGCTAACAATTCTGCTGCAAAATCTTTATCTATTACTGCCGGAACCCCTTCGAGAGTTTTATCTGATTTCTCAATTACAGGAATACCCCCTCCTCCACATGCTATTACTACAGCTGTGTTTAAAAGATTTTTTATGCTCTCTAGTTCCACTATTTTCTTAGGTATAGGTGAAGCTACAACCTTTCTCCAACCCCTTCCTGCATCTTCTTTTACAGAGCATCCCGACTCTTCTGCTAAAGCCTTTGCCTCTTCTTCGGAATAAAATGGACCTATTGGCTTAGTAGGATTTTGAAAGCCTGTATCTTTCTCATCTACTACAATTTGAGTAACTATTGAAGCTACTGGTGTAGTAATCCCTTTTTCTAACAGTGAAGCTCCTATACATTGTTGTAAGTGGTATCCAATATACCCTTGCGACATTGCTCCACACACATCAAAAGGCATAGCTGGGGTTACATCTTTAGCTGCTTCAGTTGCTAAAACAATTCTACCAACCTGTGGCCCATTACCATGTACAATTGCAAGTTTATGCCCTAGCTCCATAAGCTCTGATATTTTACCTGCTGTTTTCTTTGCCATATTTAGTTGCCCCTCAGCAGTTGCACCTTCATTACCAGACTGTAAAGCATTACCTCCTAAGGCCACTACTAATTTCAATTCTTTCATCTTCCCCTCCTATTCCTTCAATTAATTCTATCTCTGCATATTTCTTCATGTTTCATATCCATTGCACGCATTGTTATAATTATGCATTTTAATGTAAATTATGTCAATAGAATTCTGCTTATTTATGCAAAAAAGGTTGCGCACTTGCAACCTTTTTAATCATTTTCATCATCAGAAAAATATTTATGCCTTCCTGAATACTTATATCTTTTGAGAATTCTATCTGTTCTACCATTATTAAAATCTACATCAACAAACTCTTTAGCCTCTTCCGTGGTCAAGCTA
The DNA here is from genome assembly GCA_964369805.1 of uncultured Oscillospiraceae bacterium. Lineage (GTDB taxonomy): Bacteria > Bacillota > Clostridia > Peptostreptococcales > Anaerovoracaceae > CAYJHC01. Next base: position 6,636 of record CAYJFM010000004.1, on the reverse strand, counting down.
TCAATGTACCTTACATGTTCACATATTGGTTTTGGAATAGCCCTGTAATAAATATAAGGACTAATAACAAATAGCGACATAAAAATCCAGCTAAGTATTATAAATATAATATGCTCCGAGCCTATAATGGCATTTGAAATTAGTGGCAAGCTTATTACTCCAGCGAACATAATTATAAACTCAATATATGAACTTTTAAGTTTTCTTAAGCTTTTTTTTAGTTTTTTTGAATATACAATAATCTCTTTGTCTGAATTCTTCATACCAAATCCGCGTCTCGAAAAAACAGCCAGCTTTAAAGCAAACTTAAAGTCTTCAGTTGAAGAATTATTATATGGACTTAACTTCTTAGTTGAATTGCTTATGCACTTTTTAAAGCTTCTGTCTAACTTATCTTGTGTATGATTTAGTACTTCTTCCTTACTATCTTCATCTCCTATCCCAAAATTATTTCCACTTTCTTCTTCATCATTAAAATAAATTAGCGATATAATGAAACTGCCCTTACCTAATATGTCTATTGATCTAAAGTCTCCTTCATTAAAATCCACAACAACATACTCTTCTTGATTTAATGAATTTTTATTGCCTAGTATATTTAATACTCCGAAACCCTTTTGACAATAAATAATAATGGATCCCCTATGAAACCCCTTAATATAATCTATTGGAATATTCTTTTTGTCATTTACATGAATGACCTCGCTAGCTAAAGGAAACTCATTCTTAGCCGATAAAGATAATTCTTTAATTACTCCAAATGAAGAAATTTCATTATCCCCGCTATACCTAATCTTCGCTAAAGGTCCCAATCTTTCAGCGCTGTTATTATTTATAGAATAAATTGCATTTCCTTCTAGTACAACAGAGATCTTTTCATATCCTGATTCCTGTATTCTACTAGCTTCGCCCTCATTAAAAGTTCGAATATTCATTTCCCAAATGTAATTATGGATTTTTTCCTGCGTGAAAATGCACTTTTCTTGTTTTACAGAACAGTTAATTCTGCTTCCCTTGGTATATTTCAATATCTTCATATTTATCTCCAATATGGTTAATTAATCTGTTGAGAAACAATAATTTCTTTACCTGCTTCTAACAGTGTATCCTTATCAACATCTCCCTCTGCATATAGAGTGTATGCAACTTCATCCACTTCATCAAACCAAATCATAACGTTAATGTCATCAATGCTTGTTAGTAGTGAGTATGTTGTTTCCCCTGATAGCCCTGTTTCAGTCACTGTGAAGGCTCCAGCTGCTCCATTGACGGCTTCGTATAAGTTTTGCTCTTCTAAGGTGTTTTCTACATAACTAGTGTATTCTACCCCTTCTATAGTAAATTCCATTTTTCCAATTGATTCGTCTAAAATATAACAATTGATTTCTTCTATATTAGCTGGAAGTTTTATAGGGGCACCTATATCTTCGCTTAATTTTGCCACATTAACAATTTCAACTTCACTGCTTTGTGCTACTTCAGTTTCTGCTGAGCATGCAGTTAAAGCCATGGTTGCCATAATTAATGTCATTAACGCTGCTAGGGTTTTAATTTTATTTTTTTTTGATATTTTTATAGTCATTACTCTCTCCATAATTATTCTATATTTTGACTCTTTAACTTGTTTAATAATTACCTGAAATAGATTTATAGTCTATATCCTTTCAAAATCTGAAGCACCGTGCTTACATATCGGACAAATATAATCTTCTTGAATTTCTTCTTCTTCTAAAATATGCCCACATATTTTGCAAACCCAACCTTTTGAATCTAAGTTACCTGCACTTGCTGGCTTCGGTTTAATATTTTTGTGGTAATAATCATAAGTGACAGACTTGTTATTATTAAAAACCTGACCATCTACCATTTTAATTTTAAACAATGTATGTGATATAAAGTCGATATGTTCAACTACTTCACATGAAATATATCCATTTGTGAAATCAGTTAAATAGTATATACCATTAATTGCTCTATCTACACTCTCAAATCCTTCAAATTTATTTACATTCTTTCCTGATTGAAACCCAAATCTCTCAAAAATGCTCATTTTCACATCCTCAGTTAATATGGAAATATTCATCTTTCCAGTTTCCATAACCAAATCATGTGTATAATTACTCTTGTTAATTGAAACTACGCCTACAATAGGATTATCGCATATTTGCATAACAGTATTTACTACGCAGCCTCCATCCTTCTCTTCACCCTTTGCTGTTAATATATACAAGCCATAACTTAAATTAAATATTACTGATTTGTCCATCTTTTTCTCCTCACTATATAATCTACTGTGACTATTAAAGTCCTGATGACTTTACGATGATTCATATACTACTAGCACTATTGAGCTCCTACTCAGCATTTTCTTCAAAATTTTCGTTCAATACTTCCGATATATCTTCCACATCCTTTGCCTTTGCTTCGAGTTTAGTTATGCCTCTTCTTATGAATATTTGAAGAACTCCTGCAATAGGTACTGCAAGTATCATTCCTACTAGTCCGCCATAGGCTCCTAATATTGAAACAGCTAAAAGAACAAATAAGGGATGTAGTCCTGTCGATTGTCCCACAACTCTAGGGTAAATTAGGTTGCAATCTATCTGCTGCACTAACAATAGTATTCCTACTGCAATAAGCCCTGTTACAGGAGACTCAGTAAAAGCACCTATAAAAAATGCTGGTATCATCCCCAAAATAGGTCCAAAATAAGGAATAACATTACATACACCGGCAAAAATTCCTACAAACACGCCAAACTCAAGGCCCAAAATTGAAAGCCCTATAGATGAAAGAATCGCGACAATTATTGCATCGATAAAAACCCCTTTGACGAAACTTTTAACAACACCATTAACCTCTACTAGTGTGCCTTCAAGTTTTTCAGCTCTCTGTGGTCTAAGTGATAACCTAATAATCTCTCTTCCTATTTTAGAGAAAAAGGCTTTATCTGCTACTAAATATATGCTAATTATTAACCCAATCACAAAGTTAAATATACTTCCACCAAAACTCACTACACCACCAACTATTGATGAAACACTTATATTATCTTGTACCCAGTCCACTACCATATTAAAGACATTTATTAATTTAGTATCTTCAAAATATTTAGTTTGTACTTGATTAATCCATGTTGAAAATTTTTGTTCATTTACTTGAACATACTGAATTGCAGCCTCAATTAAGTCCTGTATACTACCGATAATGAGCTGTCCTATTACCATTGCTGTGAAAAAATATACCAAGCCTAAAGCTATAACAACTATTAACAGATAACTACAGACTACACTTAAAATTCTTCTTTTCTTAATTTTCTTTTCATTTTTGAGTGGGTCATCAGAGTTACGTATTAGCTTTACCATTATTTTTCCATCAATTGTGGAGACAAGTGGATCAATTAGATATGCCAGAACTAACCCTATGATTAATGGAGAAATTGCTGATAGGAGATTGCTTATATGTCCCCAGCTCCAGTCTACGACCATCATAAAATTGCTTAAAATAAAATACATGGCAAAAATAATTGCCATAGTTATAATTATCAGAAAAACGTACTTATTTAGCTTGTTCTCTTCTATCTTCTTTTTAATCTTTCCCATAAATCTCCCTTCTAAAAATCCACTAGATATACTAGCGGATAATAAGTTAGCCTATTGATTACTATAGTGCAGCTAAGTGTTTTTTTATTGCTTCTACAGTTTCACTGCTAATGCCATGCTCAATTTTGCAAGCATCAGTAAGTGCAATCTTTTCTTCAACACCTATTTTAATTAAAAATTCAGATAGTACAACATGTTTTTCATATATTTCTTCTGCAATCGCCATCCCTTTTGGTAATAATGTTATATTTCCATTATCAGCTACTGATACATAATTGTTCTCTCTAAGCTGCTTCATAGCTACGCTAACACTAGCTTTCGAGAAAGAGAGCTCTTTTGAAATATCAACAGACCTTACACTACCATTTCTTTTTTGTAATAATAGTATAGTTTCTAAATAGTTTTCTGACGATTCAAGTACTTTCATTTTCTTCTCCTTTGATATCTATTTAATCTATTCTAAAATATTATACTATATTTGCTCATTTTTTTGAATACTAATTTTTAAAAACCAAAATATAATATTATTTAAAAAAATAAAAATAGACTACCAAATTAATGATAGTCTATCTTAATTATTATTTAGTTACTATACAAGCTCTAAAAACACAACTTCTGCGCAGTCCCCACGTCTTGGTCCTAGCTTCATTATTCTTGTGTATCCACCGTTTCTGTCAGCATACTTTGGTGCAATTTCTTCAAAAAGCTTAGTTACTGTAGCTTCATCATAAACATAAGCCAAAACTTGTCTTCTTGCATGAAGGTCGCCTCTTTTTGCAAGAGTGATCATTTTTTCTGCAGCTCTTCTTGTTTCTTTTGCTCTATCTAAAGTTGTTGAAATTCTTCCTTCTCTTAGAAGGTCAGTTACAAGATTTCTTAGCATTGCTTTTCTATGAGCTGAGTCTCTGCCTAATTTTTTGTAGCCTTTCATACCTATTCTCCTTTCTTATTAATCATCTGCACCACGGAAATTTAATCCTAATGCACGAACTTTTTCATTAATCTCTTCAATTGAAACCTTACCTAAGTTTCTTAGATTGTTAAGGTCTTCTTCTCTCTTGCTGATAAGCTCTGACACTGTGTTAATACCAGTTCTTTTCAGTGCGTTAGAAGATCTCACTGATAATTCAAGTTCTTCTATTGTCATTTCTAACGTTTTGCCCTTAGGATCATCTGCTTTTTCAACCATGAAGTCCATAGCGCTAGTTTCTTCTTCTAGTTGGATAAATAGGTTCAAATGCTCAAGCATAATTTTTGCACCTATCGATACACTTTCAGTTGGAGTCACAGAACCATCTGTCCAAACTTCAAGTACAAGTTTGTCAAAGTCTGTTACCTTCCCAACTCTAGTATTTTCAACTGTAAAGTTAACCTTTTTCATCGGTGTAAATATTGAATCCACTGGTATTACAGCGACCCTTCCGTTCTCTCCTTCTTTGTTTTGCTCAGAAGGAACATAACCTCTACCCTTCGAAATTGATATTTCCATTTCTAGTGTTGCGTTGTTTTCAAGTGTTGCTATATGAAGATCAGGGTTCAGAATTGTAACATCTGAATCACATGTTATATCAGCAGCAGTTACAGTTTTTTCTCCAACCGCACTAATATAGATCTTCTTTGCTGTTTCTTCTCCATCAATCCTTACCGCTAATCTCTTAAGGTTAAGAATGATTTCAGTAACGTCCTCTTTTGATCCAGGTATTGTTGAAAATTCATGTAGGATTCCGTCTATTTTTACAGATGTCACAGCAGCCCCTGGGAGTGAACTTAAAAGTACTCTTCTAAGACTATTTCCAAGTGTTGTTCCGTAACCTCTTTCTAGTGGTTCTACAATAAACTTTCCATAATTTGTGTCTTCATCAGAAAACACACATTCAATCCTCGGTTTTTCGATTTCTAACATTAAAAACCTCCTTTCTCCAAGATAATATTTTGAATAAGCATATACATATTTTTATTCATCTATTACTTAGAGTATAACTCAACAATTAAATGTTCTTCGATTGGAACATCGATGTCTTGTCTTGTTGGAATTGCAATAACTTTTCCTTCAAGATTTTTCGGATCTACGCTTAACCAGCTTGGAACCACAAGGTTCATTTCTTTAATCTCAGCAAATTTAGGAGACTTTGTGCTTGTCTCTTTAACTTTGATTACATCGCCAGCTTTAACTTCATATGAAGGAATGTCCACTTTCTTGCCATTAATTGTGAAATGACCGTGAACAACTAATTGTCTTGCTTCTCTTCTTGTAGCTGCTAATCCAAGTCTGAATACTACGTTATCAAATCTTGATTCAAGCATGATTAGAAGGTTTTCACCAGTTTTTCCTTTTCTTTTAACTGCTTTGTCAAAAGTATTTCTAAATTGTGTTTCTAGTACTCCATAAATGAATTTTGCTCTTTGCTTTTCTCTTAATTGAATACCATATTCACTCATTTTTTTATTAGATCTCTTAGGTTGTCTTTTTGACTCTTTATAGATTCCAACCCAGCTAGGGTCTAGCCCAAGAGCTCTACATCTTTTTAATACAGGTTCTCTACTTACTGCCATCTGATTCTCCTCCTTTCACTAGACTCTTCTTTTCTTTGGTGGTCTGCATCCGTTATGTGGGATTGGTGTAATATCTTTAATCATAACTACATCAAGCCCTGCTGTTTGAAGTGCTCTAATCGCTGCTTCTCTACCAGATCCAGGTCCTTTAACATAAACCTCAACAGTTTTTAGGCCATGCTCCATAGCCCCTTTAGCTGCTTCTTCAGCTGCCATTTGAGCTGCAAAAGGTGTTGATTTCTTTGATCCTTTGAACCCTAGCGCACCTGCACTAGACCATGATAAAGCGTTTCCGCTTAAGTCAGTAAGAGTTACCATTGTATTATTAAAGGTAGATTGGATATGAGCTTGGCCCTTATCTATATTCTTACGGTCTTTTCTTTTCTTTCTTACAGTTGTCTTTTTTACTGCTTTTGCCATTTGTAACTACCTCCTTCCTACTTTTTCTTTCTACTTACTGTTCTCTTAGGTCCCTTACGAG
>CAYJFM010000003.1:35782-76958 GCA_964369805.1 uncultured Oscillospiraceae bacterium | reverse complement strand
TCTGAGAGGTGTCCAAATTGGTCAGCCCCTCGATAGTTACGCAATTTGTATAGCCATAAAACATCCTCGAAGAACTCGAAGGGGCTACAATTCTATCTGAAAGCACGATCTTAGTAACATCATTTTTAGAAGCATATTCCTGCAAAGCCACTTTTATGTCTTTCCCTGCTCCATTCGGTGACACAGTTAACGTGCCTGCTTCAAACGTAAGGCTTACATTAGTTGGTGTTGTAGCAGCATTAACCCATTCAGGTGTAATTACTGTTGTTGCAATAAGTGATAGTACCATAATAACAATAGTTAAAATATTTACTATCCTCTTTTTTGAAGTTTCCATGTATATTTCTCCTTATTAGTATATTCTTGTTTTTTTATCAAGTTTTAACATTCTTTCCTTAAATTAAAATGTGATTTTATATCCTCTTTAGCAAAAGCTATCTCTACTCTTCCTCATCTCTTTTTTTGTTCATAAAGTATGCTAAAGACTGAAGACTATCACTTAGATGTACATTTTCCAAGGAAACCCCTTCTTTGACAACTAAGTCTACTGGAGCAAAATTCCAAATTCCTTTAATCCCATAGTCACACATTTCAGTTGCCACCTCTTGGGCACTTTCTTTATTTGTACATATTATTGCTATTGCGATTTCTTCTTCTTTAATATATTCAGCAACATCCGCCATATCTCTTATGGCAACACCTCTAACCTCTTGGCCTATTTCATTTGGGTTATTATCAAAAAGGGCTGACAAATAAAACCCTTCTCTATAGCTATATATATAGTTTGCAATTGCATATCCCATGTTTCCTGCACCAATGATAATTGATTTATGTTCATGATCCAATCCTAATATTTCACTGATTTTTCTATAAAGCTCATTAACATTATATCCATACCCTTGTTGCCCAAAGCCCCCAAAGTTATTCAAATCTTGCCTTATTTGGGAAGCTGTGCATCCTACTAATGCACTAAAATCTCCCGATGAAATTTTATCTACTCCCTTTTTTTGAAGTTCTCCTAAATGCCTTCTATACCTCGGCAACCTTTTAATTACCGCCTTTGAAATTTTATCATTCTTCATTCTATTCTATCTTTCCTTCAACAAATTCAACAATCTTTTCAACCCTAGTAAAATTCACTGCTATACTATCTAAGATATACATTCCTTAATTTTTCTTTTATCACTAGGACATCCCCAGTTATATTAACTTATCTCTCTGTGTCTTTGCAGTTCAATCTTTACCTTGCCATTATAATGCAGAATTCAACTTTGTGCAAGTTTTAACATAGTTTTTAGCATTTTTTAATTATTGAAACTAATAATCTATTAGTTTTAAGCAAGTTACTACTTAATTTCACAGCATTGTAGTGAAACTACCTTAGCGCCACTATAGACTTCTTGTCTACCAACTTCCTTAAATCCCATATTTTTATGAAAAGATAAAGATACTGGGTTTGCAGGTTTATAGTCTATTTCAGCAGTTACTTTTGATATTCCTTTAGACTTTGCTGTAGCAATTACATCTTCATAAATTACCTTTCCTATGCCTTGCCCATGAAACTTAGGAGATATTACTACCCTGTCTACATAGTAAAATTCAGAGTACTCCTCTTTGAACCATAAGAAATTAGGACTATCATAGTCTGCGCTCTCATCTAGAACTATAATAAATGCAGCAAACTCTCCTTCGACTTCAACGACTTTAAACATGACAGCGTCTCTAATTAAATCTACCAGCAGGCTGTCATCCATTGGTGCTAAAAAATGCACTAGTTCTTCGTTTAGCTCCAATATTTCTTTATAATGTTTCTTTTCCCCATTTACTAATTCCATTTACCTAATTCTCCTTTGTTTCAAATTTATTTATCATGCCCTAAAAGTTTATCTATTTTCTTACCAGAGATGTCAGTTAACACTACAACTACATAAACCGCCGCCGTAATAATTAATCCAACCATCTCTATATATAACCCTCTGCTATATAATACAGATGCGATTCCCATCATTGCAGTAATCCCATACATGCAAAGAACTGTCCTTCTCTGTCCCATACCAGTTTTAATTAATCTATGGTGAAAATGTCCTTTGTCAGCTGCCATAATAGATTTCCCCTGTATTTTTCTTCTAATTATTGCAAATACCGTATCTAATATTGGTAGTGAAAGTGCTATACCCGGCATGATTACAGCAAATAGTGTGGCTGATTTTACAGTACCAGTTATTGCTAAGGTTCCGATTAAAAAGCCTAGGTATTGTGAACCACAGTCACCCATAAAAGTTTTGGCTGGGTAGAAGTTATATAGCAAAAATCCTATTGTAGCACCAGCTATGGCCATCATTGGAAAGGCTCCTTGAAAATATCCAAAAATATAGGCAGTATATCCTATGAATAAGGCAGCAATAGCTACTGTTCCAGCTGCAAGCCCATCTAGTCCATCTAATAGGTTAATCGTGTTAGTTATGGCCACTATCCATAAAACAGTCAGTATGTATGAAAACACCGCCGACATGTTTATATCTACATCTATAAATATGTTAAAAAATTCTATTTTCACACCAAAGTAATAAGCTATCGTTGCTGCTCCAATTTGCCCACCAAGTTTTGCCCATGGGGGCAAATCTTTGTAGTCATCTAGCAAACCAAATAGAAAAACCACCGTTCCTGCAATCAGAATACCTATAAGCTGCTTATCCTTATCTGAAAAGGCCATATCCCCATGGTCTAAAAGTAATATTTCAAGCCCCGTTTGGTTTAACTGCCCAGAATATACATTGAAAATTATAGGTATAATAATGCCTAGGCTTGCACCAAAAAAAATACCTATTCCGCCAATTCGCGGAACAATCCTCTCGTGTATTCGCCTCTTACCATCAGGTACATCTAAAGCTCCTGTTTTATATGCTAATTTTATTGATAAAGGTACTGTAATTACAGTTCCTAAAAAGGCAATGCCCATTATCACAAGTATTAAAAGTCTAATGCTGACTTCCATATTTTTTCTCCTCTTATGCCCTTGGATGGCTACTATCGTATACATCCTTGATTTTATTCTTTATAAATGAAAGGTATGCCTTAGTCGTTGCCAAGTCCTCATGCCCTAGAAGTTCTTGAATTGACTTTAAATCCGCCCCATTTTGAAGCATATGAATTGCAAAAGAGTTTCTAAGAATATTTGGGGTCATATTTTTTTCAATTCCTGCTTTTTCACCGTAAGATTTTAGAATTTTCCACAGTCCTTGTCTTGTTAGTCTCTCTCCTTGAATGTTTACAAACAAGGCTTTTTCTTCTTCATTTTTTATCAATTCTTTTCGCACGTCATAAATGTATATTTCTAATGCCTCTCTCGAAGGTCTACCAATTGGGACAATTCTAGCTTTTCCATGGTTTCCATGAAAAGTAATAAACCCAATTCTGAGATTCACATCATTTAAGTTTGCTTCAATTGTTTCATTGGCCCTAAGTCCAGTTGCATACATAGCTTCAAGAATAGCTTTATCTCTTTTTCCTTTTAAGGAATCGTCTGGAATTTCCAATAATTTATCTATCTCATCAATTGTAAGGTAATTAATCTCTTTTCGTTCAATTTTAGGGCTTCTAATTCCAACAGTTGGGTTTTTATTTACAATTTTTTTCTCTTGTAAATATCCAAAGAATTTTCTAGCTGATGCTAGTTTTCTATTGATTGTCGCAGGTGATTTCGCCTCTTCCCTTAACGCCATTAAATATGCCATTATTTCAGTGCTTGACACTTCTTCTAATCCTCTTAGGCCCTTACTTTCAACAAACTTTTCTAATTCTACCATGTCTCTTCTATAGGCATCTACACTGTTTTGTGACATAGCCTTATCGTTGATTAAGTATTCACAATAGTCTTTTACGTACATAACATTACCTAAAACCTTTTCATTATAATATTTCTTTAACTTTCTCTCTAGCCACTAATAATGCTGCTATAGTTTTACCATCTTCTATCTCACCAGAAACAACCATTTCATAGGCCTCTTCTAAATCCATTTCAACAACCTCTATATCTTCACTGTCATCAAAATTCGTTTCACCAGGAGTTAGTCCCCATGCAATATAAAAATATAAAATTTCAGTAGAATAACCAATTGTTGGATACATTTTGATCATAAACTCAATATTTTCTGCAGTGTACCCAGTTTCTTCTCTAAGCTCTCTTTTTACTGTAGTAAATGGGTCTTCTCCTATTTCTATTTTTCCAGCTGGCACTTCTAAAACTGTTTTTTCAACAGCTTTTCTAAATTGCCTAACCAGTACCACTTTTCCATCTTCTGTTATTGGCACTACTACAGAGCCTCCATTGTGCTCTACAATTTCTCTATAAGAAGTCCCTCCGTTTTTTGTATTCACCTTATCTTTTCTAAGATTTAGTATCGCTCCTTCATAAATTATTTCAGACTCAATTGTCGTTTCATTAAAAGCCATCGCTTACCTCCCCTGTTAAGAATTTTTAGCTACTTACTCTTTTGACATTTCAATAGATCTTGCATAGGCCCCCTCGTAGGCCCTATCAATTAATTCTTCAAATCCTTCTTTATCCAAAACTTTACAGGCCTCAATAGTTGTGCCTCCATCTACGCAAACTTGATTTTTTAAAGTTTCTGGAGAAATGCCAGTTTCAAGAACTAGTTTTGCCGCACCAAGAACTGCTTGCCCTGCAAATGCAACAGCTTGCTCCCTAGGCATGCCTCTTTTTTCAGCTGATTTTGCAAGCGCATCAATATACATAAAAGTATATGCAGGGCTGCTACCGCTCACACCTATCACATTATGAATTTGCTCTTCAGGAACTTCATGTACAGCTCCAATACCAGTGAAAATATCACATATTTTTTCAAATATCATATTTTCTATCCCTGTTTCTCTTGAGATGCTTGTAACACCTTCATTTACTTCAGCCGGAATGTTTGGCATTATCCTTATTACTTTTCCACTATCACCTATGCATTCCCTAATAAATCTTATGGTAACACCTGCTGCCATTGAAACAAGAATGCTATTTTCTTTTAGATCCTTTTTGATGAGTCCTAAGATATTGCCGCAGTCCCTAGGCCTTACACCTATGATAACTATGTCCACCTCTTTCACTAGCTCATTAGCTGATTCTATTGGCATAATTCCGTATTTTTTTTCTAGTTCTTTTAGTTTAGCTTCATCAAGATCAGAAACATATATTTTATTGCCTTGTTCCTTTGCGATGGGAATGTATCCCTTAAGAATTGCTCCTCCCATATGCCCAACACCAATAAATCCAATTTTCATTTCCTGTTACCTCCCCTAAGTTTTTACAAAATATCTTTTATAAGTAGTCATGGTAAATTAAAAAGCAGTTCCTTTTTCCTTACCTTCTAGTACGTCAACTATTATATTTTTCTTTTTGCCATTTACTAACAGGGCTTTTATTCCATACTCTTTTGTTATTTTAGCTGCTGCGATTTTTGTTTTAATACCTCCGGTTCCAAACTCTGACGTCCCATCAGTAGAAATTTCGTTTTCAAGTGTATTTACATCGTCTACTACTTCAATTAGTTTTGCATCGTCATTAGATTTTGGATTTTTATCATATACACCATTTATATCACTTAGCATAATTAAAACATCTGCATTCCAAATGCAAGCTGTTAATGCGCCTAACGTATCATTATCCCCGATTTTAATTTCTTCAACACTTACACTATCATTTTCATTTACGATAGGAACTACACCTTCATCAATTAACGTAAATAATGCGTTCCTAATATTTAGGTTCCTATGTTCCTTCGAAAAATCACCTCTTGTTAAGAGCATCTGTGCAACCTGGGTATCATGCTCATTAAAAAGCTTTTTATATTCTATCATAAGCTCAACTTGGCCGATTGCACAAAGAGCCTGTTTGTAGTTCATATCATTTCTTCTAGCCCATTTATTTAGAGCCCCAACACCACAAATGCCCGCCCCAGATGATACTATTATTATATCTTTACCCATAGACTTTAGTGTAGATATTTGCTCTACAATGTCTCTCATAGCTGCGGTGTTTACATGTCCTTCATCATCTGAAAGCACATTGCTTCCTACCTTTACTACTATTTTTTTGCTCTTCTCAAGTATAGTTTTGCAGGTCTCCATATGTATCTATCCCTTCTTTCTTAGAAATTTACTTATCTATTATATCATAAAGTTTTATGTCTTTCTTAAATTTCCATCTATTTCCCTACACCTTTTGTGTATTTTTAAGCAACTTTTGAATTTATTATGCATGTTTTGAGCTAAAGTTATTGTAAACGGGTGCAAAATAAAATCCGCATGATGTCATCTTGTATTCATGCGGATTTTATTGATTATTTAGTTAACTCCAAGCTTACATAGCCTTTTAAATCTTATTTCACCTATAATTTGTAACCCCATTGGCATTAAGCAAAGACAAGCGTATGCTGTATAAAAAACATAACTTAATACTGTTACCTTATTAATTATTATTTGAGGATCAAATATTATATGTGTTTGATTTAAAAGTACTCCAACAAGTAATATGGATACACACCAAAATATTGCCATAACAAAAGACCTGTCTCTATTATCAAATCTGTAAATACTAAAACTTGTCCGTCCTTTTAAAGAGTATCCTCTACTTTTCATGCTTTCCGTAGTTTGCATAAACTCATCTAAGGTCCACGTAAAAAGAATGGACACCACATGAAAAGTATTTATTATTCTTTGAAAAATTCCTCCTTGACTTGGCCCCTTACCAATGCATTGCTGAGCTACAGAAATTTTCCTCCATCGTTCTTTTACCCTTGGTACGATTCTCAATATTATCGATAGATAAAGGGAGGCTTTTGGCAAAATCCTACCAAAAAGGTATATCACTTTATCTGAATAGAATATTGCATGTATACATGAAAACCACAGTATCACAGTGCCTATGATTAAGGCTAAAACAATTGAATATACTAAGGATTCCATAGTCATGTTATTATCAATCCAGTTTTTGCGTAAGGTGGTAACTCCGAAGTGATTAAATGAGGTATAGTAATAAACAAAGGCTGCCATTGCAAATAGTAAGACTATATTAAAGATTAACGCTCTTATTCCATTTAACTTAACGGAATAAATAAAACTACTTACAAAAGCTATTGCTACAAACACAGGCTGATTAAAGTAAATTGTTGTTGCAATTACTGTTGTGAAGTATATAAAATTGATTGTCGGATGATAGCTATCAAAACGCATCACTTTTCTCCTCTTCCATTAATCCGTATTTTACCTTTATTCTACTAAGTTTTTCTAGCATAGGCCTTGCTACAAAGAATATTGTAACTGCAACTGAAACTCCGTGAATAAAGTTAACTATAGCGCCAGACTTCACTGTTGCAATCCACCCTTCAACCTCAAATTCTCCCGCCATCATGGTTGTAATTGTTCCGCTAGAATCTAGCACTAGCGCTACTAATATTTGTACGATTAAATATCCTATTATTGCAAGTTTCATTTTTTCTTTTGTATTTAGTTTTATATCAGGCTTTGGTGAGTAGACTTTAATTGAAATAAGGCTTCCTACAAAACCTGCTATTCCAAATGCGTACATTTGCCACGGAACCCACGGACCCATTCCCATTATAGGGGCACACATAACCGCAGATACTGCACCTCCAAGAAATCCAGCCCATGGGCCTAGAGAAATTCCACTTATTATTATTATTCCTACTAATGGTGATACAAACGGAACTGGTATAAATATTATTCGGCTCAATGCAGCTATCAGTGCAATTACAGCTATCAATATGAACTCCCTTGGTTCTGGTTTCCTTTTACCTAAGGACAGTATAAAGGCTAAAACTGCAACTATTAACATAATTGCAATAGTTATATAAAACCCGTAAAACAATGAAATTTCATTGATAATAGGTGAAAAAAACAGCGCGATTGGAGCTATCACAACTATTAGAATTGTGCCTATTATTTTGTATATTTTATTTTGACTTTTCATTATCGCCTCCATTTAGTTTGTTCTCCTCTTATGCATTTTCTTTGCAAAGGCTTATCACGTCTTCATTTTTAACTGCATTTTTAAAAATATGCCTGCCCATTCTATTTGCAGCAGTAGTATAAAAACTATTTGACGAAAAAAACCTATTAGGTGTGTTTGTTGTAATAATATCTCCATCAAAAAACATTGAGACAGAATCAGCATGTTTTGCACAAAACTCAATATCATGGCTAACCATCACAATAGTAACCCCTCTGTGTTTTAATTTTTCTAATATACCTGCCAGCTTTATTTTGAAAAAGCTGTCTATTCCTTTTGTAGGTTCATCAAGAAGCAGGATTTTAGGATTCTTTAGTAATACTTTTGCAAGGGCAGCTCTTTGCTGTTCTCCTCCCGATAAGTCATAGGGGTGCTTACTTAGGTACATATCAATTTCACATAAACTAGCTATTTCTTTTACTTTCTTTTCAACATCGTCTCTCTCAATTTTTTTACCTTGAAGTACAGATTCTAGATCCTCTTTTACAGTCTTCTTTAGAAACAAACTTAAAGGATCTTGTGGCAGCATAGCAATATTCTCCTCAAACATTTGTCCACTCTTCATTTTTTTTATGTCTTTTCCTTCTATTAGTACTTTTCCCCTATATGGCTTGTTAATACCACATATGGTTTTAAGGCTTGTTGATTTGCCTGTGCCATTCCCACCTACAATTGCGAATAGTTTATTTTTAGGAACTATCATCGAGAGTCCTTTTAGAATATCTGTTCCCTCCCTTTCATATCTGAACCATAATTCCTTAAGCGTAATAGCCGCTTCTTTTTCAGTTAGCTCTTCAAGGACTTCTTTGTCTTCAACTTCTCTCTTCTTTATTTCCTTATTTTCAAAATGTGAATCAAGCCAAGCTCTGCCATCTCTAACTGTAAGAGGACAGCTACTTCCATTTTCCACACCATAGTAAATTTGAACTGGTGTTGGCATGGCTGTAAACATCGGGTTGCTGCTATCCTTTAAAGCTTTACCCACAAATTCCGGCTTATTTTCTACTATTATCTTGCCTTTATCTATAACTAATACCCTATCTGCAGAGTGAAGAATATCTTCCAGCCTATGCTCACTAATTATTATTGTTGTACCAAGTTCTAGATTAATTTTTTTAACTGTATTTAAAAAATCACTGGCTGCAATTGGATCTAACTGTGAAGTTGGTTCATCAAGAATTAAAACCTCTGGCTGCATAGCCATTATTGAAGCTAGATTTAATAGTTGCTTTTGCCCACCAGAAAGTTCAGAAACATTTTTATGAAACCATCCCTGAATGCCAAAAAAGCTTGCCATTTCAGCAACTTTAGTCCTTATAGACTTTTGATCAAATCCTAAACTTTCAAGGCCAAATGCCAACTCATGCCATACCTTATCTGTCACTACCTGATTATCTGGGTTTTGCATTACGTAACCTATGCTACTAACAAGCCTCCTTGGTGCTGCATCAGAAATAGGTAGTCCCTCAAATAGGATTTCCCCTGACTTCGCTCCATGTGGTGTAAGCTGCGGTTTTAAATGCTTAAGCATAGTGGTTTTACCCCCTCCGCTTTTTCCGCACACAGCAATATACTCACCTTTTTTCACTACAAAATTCATATTATCAAGAGCAAGTGTGTCACTACCTGGATAACTAAATTTCAAATTAATCACTTCAAATTGGTTCATCAATCCCTCTCATTCTATAGGTCATTTCCATAATTGCAAGTATACAAAAACTTAATATTATCACCATCTTGTAGTGTGTATTTTGTGACACCATAATTCGGTTTCCATCCGTTAACTGTATAGTTCCAGCCCGATCCATCACCACAATCAAACTCATAAAGATGATTGATACCTTCAATATAATGGCTTTCATATATAGGAAAATATGAGTACTCTAACTGTATTCCTGTATAATCAGACACCCTTTTTAAAACATCGAATACTGTTTCACCCTCTGTGAATTCCACGGTTGTTGTTGCTAAAATAATCCCATTTGCTGGTACATAGACTTCTTTACCGGTTGCAAGCATATCCATATTGTTTAAAATTGTGTCAGCTCTAATAGTAATCGTACAGCTTTTTACATTTTCAGTTCCATTTTTAGAAACATTACCTTCTTCATTAGATGATGTTTCCCCTCCTGAATACCCTGTATTTCCTACAGGAACTAAGCTCCCATTAATTCCAGCTTCATTTAAAGCTTCTTGCTCAGCCTGCCTTTTTTCAACTTCTGCAGTTATTTCATCTGGTGAAAAAATAAACTCTATGCCTGCTTCCATATATTTGCTGACTTCAAATAAAAGCATATCTGAGTAGCTTGCTACTGTAGCTTCCCCAATTTCCTCTTTCCCCTCTACTATCAGAATACTTTGACCAGCCTTTGCCGTAACTTCACTTGTACTAACTTCTCCTCTTAAAACATTGATTGTAGTTGATCCACTTTGTTGGCTAACAGTTACCGCACTATTTTCAATTAAAATACCTTGGTCATTTGTATTTATAGTAATAGTCTCACTGCCACTTGAATCAGCAATAATATCCCCGTTTTCAATTGTAAGTTCAACTGATTCTCCGGTTATTTTATCGACGGATAGCCTAACCTTATCTAAAGTAGAAAATTTAATTTCTTTGTATCCAAAGCTTGCTGAACTTTCTTCTTCCGTAGATATAGCATCTCCTGCCTTGATCACTGCATCATTTTCTAAGGTGAAAGCTACAGCTTCCCTTTCCACACTAATTATTCCCGAGGTTTCTGTTACGCTCACTGTTTCTGCCTTTGCTTCAGTTGATAAGAACCAACCTTGCAGGTTTCCTACATATAGTAGGCCCCCTGCGAAGATTAAGGTAATGGCTACAATCATTAATATGTTAGCTAATTTATTTTTCTTTTGCATTTTTCCCTCTTTTTAATAACACGATTGAAGTACCTAGCAACACAGCTCCAACTGCAATTAGTATGTAAATCATATTGTTGCCTGCTAATCCATCAGTTTCATTCGAATATGGTGTTTGCGCTGTTGGGACGTTATTTTCTGTAAACTCTATCCAGTCTCCGTCATATCCTATGAATGCAAATTTTGAAAAGCTTGATGTTTCAAATACTATCTTGCCACCAACCACATCACATTTGATATAAGTTGGCAATCCATTTTCATCATAATGTACTGCAATTATCGTTTTGTACCCTAGAAGCTCACTGAAATGTTCTCCTCCTAAGGTAACAACAGCTGCACCCTTTGTGTCATAAGCGTCACCTGAAGATAGATCTTTAAGTGAAATATCTAAAACCTTGTAGATTTTTCCATTGTCATTTAATAGTTTTTCAATTTCAGTTGTTTCTTTTTCTGATAATGTTGTTTCCTCTGAATTTAATTTTGCATACCAGTCTACTCCTGTAATAGATACTCCTTCACTATCATCTGTTTGTAATGTTTTCCTAATCTTTTCAAGACTATCTAAAAACTCATCATCTTCTTCTAATTGAGCTAACTCCGCCGCAGTTAGGTCACTTATAGTTTGCAGTAGTTTTTTGACAGCTGCTTCTGTAGCTGCACTATCTTTATCTGTTATTTCTGCAGTTGCTGACAGAGCTTGCTCTTTTGTTTCACTGATTTTCTCTTCACTTGCATCTAAGTTATTAACCGCTATGGTAGTACCACTCGCAGTAGGTGCCTTGCTATCTCCTTCTCCCTTCGTAGATTCCAAAGCGCCTGTTTCCTCCTGTGCCTTTCTTTTCTTCAACTCTTCCTCAGCAGCTGTGAGCACTTTATAATTTGATACTAGTTTTTGTTGATTTTCTGTTAAAGTATCGTAGGCTAGCCTAGCTTGCTCAATCAAGCTTTCCTTATCAAGAGTAACAGTTCCTATTCCTATAATTTTCTCATCTACAAAATCGGCTTTTGATTGGTCATAAAGATTTTGAAATTCTGTTTCAGCTAATTTTAATTTTTCGTAGTTGTGTACATAGCCTTTAGCCTCTTCCGTTAAATTATCATAATCAAATCTAGCTTGAATAATAGGCATTTGATTTTCTAGGCTTACTGCCCCTATTTTTTCTATTGTATTTACAACAAGTTCTGCTTTAGCTAGACTTTCTTTATTTGCTTCCAGCTCCTTTTCTAGTTTTACTAGTTTATCTAAGTTAGTAATTGCTGCTTTTCCCGTTTCTGAAAGTGAATCGTACCAAGTTCTTGCCATCTTAATTTCTTCTACGGTCTTTAAATTTACTTCATTACTAAGTTTTTCAATTAGATTGTAGGCTTCTGTGATTTGATAGAACTCTACCTCTGCTTGTTCTAATACAGTGTAATTGCTTACTTCCTCTTTTTGTTCTTCTGTTAAAGAATCATATGCGCTCCTTGCTGTATCAATGGCTGCTTCAGACTCAAGATTCACCTGCCCAATTGCTAGAATTTCTTTTTCTACATTATCAATCCTTGCTTGTATATTCTCTACATTTATGACTACTGTATATTTTGCTGTTTCTAAACCATAATTTGCTCTTGCCGTAATTTCTACTTCCCCATCACCAACACCAGTAACTAACCCGCTATTATCTACAGTTGCGATACTGTCATCTGAAGATTCCCATGTGATTTTTTTATTTGTAGCATTCTCTGGGGAGATTACTGCATTAAGCTGTATTGTCCCATTATCAATTATTTTATCTGCTTCCGCTTCAATATTAATTGTTTCAACATCTATTACATCACCAACTCTGATTATAATTTCAGGCATTTCTCCCAAGAAATGTTCTGTACTTCGCTCGGTCCACCAGAATTGCGGGTTAACTGCATCTTGATGCACAAATAAATATCCACCAGAAAGGGTAAAGGCCTTTGTACCTGTAGGAACATAGAATGTTAAGTTGCCCATATCATCAAGATTGTCGCTTTTGTTTTCAGATTTAATTTGCTCAAATCCTTCTAAATCTGAATCAAATACTAATTCCACAATACTTGCCCTATCTATATCGCTTTGGCTTAATGTCATCAAAGGAAAGCTCAGGTCTATTTTAACCTCATCTCCTACAACTTCTTGTGTTACCGAATACAAAAATCTCTCGTTTTCACTATGGTCATTTAAGGCGCTTGTTAGTGCGTCTTTTGCAGAATCGACTTCTCCTATCAACGCTTTTTCATCATCTAAAACAGACTGGGCTTTAACTATTTCTGCTTGCAAAGCTTTGTATGTTTCTTTAATATTTTCTTGTGCCTCTTCTGCTGGTGCTGGAATTGATTTTGCCAATTCAATTTCTTTTTTTAACTCTTCTCTTTCAGACTCAGTTGCTGGAAATTCAGCAAGGACTGTGACTTCGCATGTACCTTTTATGTTTTCTAACCTATCAAGATTGCTCTTTGCTGTAACTGTTGCTGTCCCTGGACCAACACCTTTAATATTCCCCTGACTGTCAACTGTCACTACACTTTCATCTGAGCTTTCCCAAACAATGCCTCTAATTGTCGCATCTTCAGGCAATAGTGTTGCATTTAGTTTCTCGTAAGTTTTTTCTTCTATGGATATTTCTTTCTTGTCAATTGTTATTGAAGTTGGCTCTATTTCTGTATATTCCTTAACTTCTATTGAAAAGTCAGGCATCATTCCATATTCTCCGCCTTGATCAGGAGTCAGTCCTCCAAACTCATAAGAGTTGTCAAACTTCGACTTATGTGCCCCTTCTACTTCACCCCACCATTTAGCTTGAATTGGACTACCTTCAAAGGTTATTGTCCCTTCTTCTGTTAGCGTTACATTAAAATCATTATTTGTAGAAAGATCCCATTGTCCGCATTTTCCAATATATGAAGTTCCATTCATATTGTACTCTATATATGCAGCCCCTGATCCCATTTGAGGATTATATAACCCTGCTAGCTTAGGAACTGGAAGGTTAATACCTTTAAAACTAACATTTATTTCATCACCAACAGCTGGAGTTGCCCCTGGTCTACTTAAATTTTCAATTATTACTTCAATTTTTCTTGCATCTACCATATAGGCCATAGTCTTTGTTTTACCACCTTTGGTAGCAGTTATTTCAATAATATTTTGTCTGTTTTCTAAGTTTGCAGTATATGAACCACTGGCTGTAGTAATCTTTTCTCCATTGCAGGTTACTTCTACAGTTTCAGCCCCTTCCGCACTTACTGTGAAGTTATATGGTGTACTTGTCCCTTCTTCAAAGTATATTGTATCAAAGGTGGATATCCCTTCAAGCTCAGGAGAGCTCACTTTCACATCAGCAGGGTCTTCAGTTACCTCTATTACCATGTATGCTGTATTTACGGCTGAAGAGCTTCCATATGTTACTGTACTCCATTCCGGCTTAACTGCATCATAGGTAACCTTTATAACGCTTATTCCTTCTGTAATCCCTGTTGCTACCGCTTTTTGGTCTGCATCATCAAGTTCTTTAAGTGAAATTGCATTTCCTCTTATAACCTCATAGTTAAAATTTGGAACTGTTAATTGGTCATTATTAATCTTACTTTTTACTAGTTCTTCCACTCTTCTTCCGAAAATTGTGTAACTTTCTCCTATGGAGATGCTTTCATAATCACTATTTAGTAACAAATCATTTTCCCAGTCAAAAGGAACATAGGACAATGCTGCATCACCAGTATTTCCTTCACCTGTAGGGCCAGTGTCACCACCAGTTAAATCCCCTGGAGATGTTTCATCACCACCTTCACCACCTTCACCACCTTCACCATCTTCACCTTCATTTCCATTGCCTTCTTCTGGCACGGTGATTATAGCTTTTGTTGTTGCTCCACCATCTACCGAACTAACTGTGATGGTAGCAGCACCTGGAGCTAAGGCTGTGACTTTTCCTTCATTGTCGACAGAAACGATAGCCCCATTATCACTTGAATATTGAATATTACCGTTTGTCGCGTTTTCAGGTAAGTATCCTGGCTCTAGGTCTATTGTTTCTCCTATTTTTACTTCATAGTTTGAGTTTACCCCTGTTATCTCTGTCACTTTAACAGTTGGTGTACCTGTTACTGTAATTTCCAAATTAGGTAGTCTAGAAAAAGTATTATCCCTTTGGGTTCCTCTTCCATCTTTAAAATCTATGCCTGGGCTCCATTCATTAGCCATTTCATAAATATATCCATTAGTTAAATTAAACGTTCCTGCGTATCCTTCTGGAAGTGATATTGTAAGGCCATTCATATCTCCTATAATATTTCCAGGCAGAGTTTCTCCAGCTTGGTTTACTAAGATTGCTTCAGACATTCCAGGTAAATCACCAGTGTACACAATGCTTCTTTGTCCTCCGTATCCACTATTCCAAAGCCCACTTACAGACCCTGCTGGGATATCCACATTACTAAATTCAACCCTAACTGAACCTGCTGATTCAGAAATCGTATATACTAACTCTTTATTTTTTAAGGACAAAGTTGTCTCTCCATAGGAAAGGTTCTCCCCATCTAAAAAAGTCACACTCTCACCGTTTATAGTAGGCGTTTCCCCATCCAAATAATAGTAAGTGTCATAGCCGTGATCCTCCACGCTAAATGTTCCACCTTCTTGATCCGTAATTATAATACCTGAACTTGCAAAAACATTTGCTGGTACAAGGCCTGTTATAAAAACAGTCATCATCAAAACAGCTATAACTTTTCTAGTTTGTCTTTTGGCACTCCTCAACATAATCTCCTCCTTTGGCTAGTATTCTAAACATAAAAAATACACACTTTGACTACCAAAATGTGCTTAAACTACCTATTCTCCTGTAGCCTGAGGATCCTAGGTTATCATATTCAATGTGTGGCACTCCGGCTATACGGTAGCATGGTCTGCTTGGGACACTCTCCCAATTTCCCACCTACAAAACACGTTTACATGTACGTCCTGTAGAATCATTGAATTATTTAGTTCTTTGGTCATTATATAAGTAATTTTTTTCAATGTCAATCAATTTATTATGTACTTTTATACTATTTTCTATGTTTTTTCACACATGAATCATAAAACTATGAGTGCCATTAAAGCGAAGTTTTATTTTCTAATTTAAAACTTTCTATAGTCAGTGTTTATCTATTGCCTAATCGTTGAGCTATACCCCATATAATATTTTGTTGTTTCCATCATTTTCAAGTGATATAATTAGTAATATATTAATGATAGTAATATAGATAATTATGGAGGTGTATTAAAATGGCTATTGCTTATAATTTTGATGTAAACGTTGACTGGAAAGAAAATTTTATAGTTCTGGATAATGGTGTGAAAATGGCGTATATGACTAGTGGACCTACGGATGGAACTCCTTTACTTTTAATTCATGGTGCAACTGACAACAGATACTCTTGGGCTCAATTAGTGCCCATTCTCTCCAATGCAGGCTATAGGTGTTATGTTCCTGAGCTACGTGGACACGGTGCTTCTACCAAAGCAAATAATGGTGGTGTAGACTATAAGGTTGAAGTTTTTACTGAAGATATTATTAATTTCTTAGAAAAACTTAATATTGAAAATTTATCTGTTATTGGCCACTCTCTAGGTTCCTTTATTCTTCAAGAATTATTAATCACAGCCCCTGAAAAAATTCATAAGGGAATACTTATTGGCTCTGGCTCAAACCTAAAAAACAACCTGTTTTTAGACTGGCTTGTTACAGGAGGGTACCTAGAAGTTGCTGATATGAACTTTGAAGGCATTCATTCTTTTAAAGAGAGCCAGACTCTTCCAGAACCTTTCCTAGAATTATGGGCTATGACCACTAATGAAGATTCAGAGTTTGCTAAAGCTATTTATGATAATGCCAAGTCTCTTCCATATGAAACCTGGGCTGGCGTATTTAGTAACGCTCTCCAATTTAATAACGATGATAGGCTTTCTAACATTAGTCAAGATCTCTTACTAATCTGGGGAGATGATGATTTGTTCTTTAATACTGCAAGTAGAGATCACTTTATTTCTAAATTCACTAAAGAAAAAATTCTTTCTTTGCAAATTGAAGGAGGAAGCCATAATGTGCATTGGGATAGTAAAGAAAGCTGCAGCACTATAGGAACTTCAATCATAGAATTCCTGGTGAGGTAAAATGCAAATACTTCAAGAAATTATAGACCTACCTGTTTACAACTCTAGCATCTATAGTAGCTATATGGCTGGATTAAATATTGGTGTTCTCGACATTGAAACCACTGGTCTTTCACCAGAAAAAAGTGAAGCAATACTAATTGGTTTATTGACAGAAAAAGGTGGAGTCTTTACTTTAACTCAAATTTTAGCTGACTCTCCTGAGGAAGAACCTCTCATTTTACTAAAATCTTTAGAGCTTCTTACTCCCTTAGATGGTCTAATTTCTTTCAATGGCGACCGCTTCGATATTCCTTTCTTAAAGAAAAGGTGCAAAAAGCATTTAATTAGCCTTGCTAATTTTCCATCCTATAGCTTTGATTTGTATAAACCAGTTCGCTACCATTCGGACCTTAAGTCTATGCTTCCAAACCTTAAGCAGAAGACTCTCGAAAATTATATGGGCTATTGGCAGCATAGAACTGACGAGATTAGTGGTTCAGAAAGTGTGCTTCTATATTATGATTATGTGGCATCTGGAGATTTTGATGCCTACAAAAAGGTACTCCTTCACAACCGAGATGACGTGATTAATCTTTACCGGCTACTTAATATTTTAAAGAATACAGATATACATACAGCTATGGCAGCAATGGGTTTTCCTGTTAAAACAGAATATGGACTACACGAAATAGTAAAACCAAAAGTTGTAAAAAATTCAATTTCCTTCACAGGCTTTCAGAGCAAATGCAAGGAAAAGAATAGAAACTCAATATGTTATGCAGACATAGATAATCCAGTGGCTTTCGACTTTAGTATTAGCAGTACTGAACTTAAAAGCACTTTTAATATTTTTGCTAAAGACATAACTTATCAAGGGAAAAAATTACTAGACCTATCTCAAAAAGAAATAAATTTATTAGCAAAAGAGTTATTACTCTTTACTTTATCAAAATAGAAAGGAGTTATTATGAAAGAAATTGCAGCACAAATCAAGAAAAACAGCTATATTATGGGGGCCACTACAGCAGAGCTTAGAAATAACGCCCTACTTACTCTAGCTTCCTTATTAAAGGAAAGTAGCGCTATAATTTTTGCTGCTAATAAACATGATATTGAACGAGCAAAGAAAGAAAATATAGCTACACCTCTTCTTAACAGGCTTAAATTCGATCAAGGAAAATTAGACGACTGTATATCAGGGATTCATGACCTTATTAAACTTGAGGATCCACTTAATCAAGTTTCCTTAAAAAGCGAAATAAGAGAGGGCCTTCAATTAGTAAAAGAAAGCTGTCCAATTGGTGTAATTGGTATTATATTTGAATCAAGGCCAGATGCTCTAGTTCAAATATCTGCACTTTGCATGAAAAGTGGAAATAGCGTAATTCTTAAAGGGGGAAGGGAAGCACTTGAAACTAACAAGGTCCTATTTGATTTAGTTAAACGAGCTGGTACTTCTGCAGGCCTGCCAGAGGATTTTTGCTACTTAGTTGAAGGACGTGAAGAGATCGCTCAATTACTAGAATGTGACAGAGATATAGATTTAATAATTCCAAGAGGTTCAAATGATTTCGTTAAATATATTATGGATAATTCAAGAATTCCTGTAATGGGTCATGCCGATGGAATTTGCCATGTTTATGTAGATGAAACAGCTGATATAGAGCTTGCTACTTCTATAGTTATTAATGGAAAAACTCAGTATCCATCAGCTTGTAATACCACAGAGACTTTACTTGTAAGCGAATATATTGCCGATACTTTCTTACCTATTCTTGCTCAAAAATCTGCGGGGAAAATTACTTTTATTGCAGGTGAAGAAGAATCTCACTTTCTAGGTATTGAGCCTTCAGCAAGCATTGATTTTTCTACAGAATACTCTGATACGATTCTAGCTGTCAAGCTAGTTCCTGGTTTGGAAGAGGCAATAGAGCATATTAACTACTATGGTTCTCATCACACTGATTGTATTGTTTCTGAAAACGAAGACGCAGTCGAAATTTTTATGGCACTTGTTGACTCTGCTGGGGTATATCATAATGCCTCAACAAGATTTGCCGATGGCTTTAGATATGGATTTGGAGCGGAGGTTGGCATAAGTACGGGGAAGCTTCATGCAAGAGGACCAGTAGGCCTTCCAGGTCTGGTAACTTACAAATATAAGCTCTTTGGAAAAGGGCATTTAGTTTAAAGCTACTTTGATAAAAACCCCTATAAGCCAGAAAACATATGGCTTATAGGGGTTAACATTTTTATTAACTTGATATGCTTTGTTATAATAGATTATATTCTAGCAATGCATACTCTAAGGTTTCCTCAATAAGTTCATCAAAATATGTTGCTGAGACTTTACCTTTTTTGATTAGCGCTCCTATAGAAGTTGCCTTTCTTCTTTTGCACTCTTCCTTTGTTATTTCAACTAATGCTGCACCTAGCCCTAAGTGGTCATCATCAGCCCCAAGATAGAGCACTATGTATTCCTTTGCCACCTTTTTTCTTTTCAGTACTTTTATCATCTTCCAAATATTCATTTTACCACTTAACAGCTCACCGTAATTTGGCAGTGTTACAGAAAAGGCAACTAGTTTTCCTTCAAAATAAGCTAATTGGATCATGGATAAATCTGCTATTCTCTTTAATCCTGAGAACATATTCAAAAATTCAACCTTATCAATTGTTTTAAATATAGGAAAGTCCTTATATAGCTTAATTAATAAATCGTATAAGTCCTCAAGTACTTTATCCAGCTCACCCTTCTTGGGATTTTTGATTTCATATCCCTTTTTCTGACTCTCTCTCAACCTTCTCTGTAGTAACTTGTTTTCATGGGTTTCATCAATGACACTATATTTATTTGATATAAACTCCTCCACAACTTTATAACCTGCCTTTTGAAACATGCTTAAATAGTAATCTTTATTATATGGTTCGCCAGTAAAAGGTTTGCCAAAACCACTTGTTTTCATCCTGTATCTAATCCAAAATGATGCATCTACTGGCCCAATTACTTTATTAATATTATTTTCTTTACAGTATTTATGTGTTTCTTCAAAAAGAGCTAAAGCAGCCCTTGTATTATTAACACTCTCAAAGTATCCAATATAAGCTTCTTTACTATTTTTATAAATAGTAATTATACATCGCGCAATAGCATTTCCCTCTTCATTAAGTACCAAAAAGCCTTGGATCTCAAAATAAGAAGAAAGTGCATGGGTGCCCTTAATTATAGATAGCTCTTCTGTTTTTGAAGTTGTCAGTTCATCTTTTATATATATATTCTCTGGCAACAATAAAAACTTATTTACAAAAAGCCTGTCTTCCTTATTAAACCTTACTACCTTCATCGACCTCTCCTGCTGGGTTAATTATTTCAATTATCCCTGTATCCCCATTGATTTCTAAATAATCTCCTGATTTTATGTAAGATAGTGCCCCTGAAACACCAACTACTGATGGTTTCTTCAGTTCTCTTGTAATGATGGCTGTATGAGACAGTATAGACCCTCTTTGTGCTACAATTCCCTTGGCATTTTTGATTAAAAATACCCATCCAGGATCAGTTATATCAGCAATAAGGATTTTCCCTCTAGAGTCCATCTCTAAAGAAGGTTCTGTAACAAGCAAGGCTTCTCCCCTCACAATGCCTGATGATGAAGGGGTTCCCTTTAGCTTTCCCTCTTTTAATTGAATCTTTCCCACACTTATATCTTGAAATATCTTATTTTTTATCTTATTTCTAAATATTAATCGGCTATATGCTGGCAGTCTTTTATATGACTTAAACTCTTCTTTTCTATCTTCTATTAAGCCCGCTAAACTCTTTTTTGATCTGCAGACACCCTCTAGTTCTTCTATATACAACCAAAAAACATCATCAACTTCCTTAATTATTTTTTCTTCAACTAGGTTTTTTCCAACTTTTCTTAGTATTTCTCTAACAAATCCAAATAGTCTAGTCCTATTCATTCTAGAAAGCTCTCTATTGTAAATTCCAAGTTTGGCTTTTCTTACAAAATATGAATCCTTTTTCCCTTCGCCTTCATCTATATGAGGGTTTAACCCTATTTTTTCATCACTAAGCTCATAGTTCATTATATATTCTTTTAGCACTTCTGGATGGGTGTTCATTGTGTGTGTTTCAAGTTTTAACTCCTCAAAGCATCTGTCTCCAAATTCCATTAAATATTTTTTCTCTGCTTTTTTATACTCATCACTATCTATCCCGAACTCCTTAAATGAAATAGCCAACTCTTCTAATGCCATAACTGGTTTAAGGCTTTCTATTCTCTGTATATCTCCAATCTTTGCTCCCTGCTTTCTCTTTGCTAAAGAAGTATATATAAAAGCATACATATCATTTATCAAAGTAATTCCCCATTTTGCACCTATATCATCTCTAGCCTCTTTATATAAAGTAATGAGATCTTCATTTTTTTCAGAGTGTTCTAGCTTTTCTTTATATTTAGGGAAAGTCTCAAGGAAAAAATCATTTAAGTACTTCATTTTTTTAGGGGTTGTGACCATTAAGAGAGTAAATGTACAAAATATTTTTATTTTTGCAGATAAGGTAGGTTTAACGCTATCTTCTAAAACAACTGTCTTCTCTGAAACTCCTAGCATCTCCTGCCACATTGGAATTATTTTTTTAGAAAAAGGTAGGACTTTAAGCAGTGAATACCAATTGCTAATTTGATAGTACATTCGCCCGTTGGCCTGTGACACCATGTTTTTGAAAGTATGCTCAAGCTGACTTAGTATTCTTCCTTTGCCAGCTAGTATTTCAACGCAACTTTTAAACGCATGATAATACACTTCCTTTGCAAAGCTCTGAGTTGCAGGAAGTGAAATTCCAGGGTAGCTTTCTGAAATATTGCTGTTATCCAGCACAATGTCTTCTCCCTCCTCAATTCCTGTTACTGGTCTTGCCTGAAGAATATATACTTTTCCATTTGCAATGCTAAGTTCAATGTCCATGTGCATTCCAAATTGATTTTGTATTTTTTCTCCTGTGATGAAGATTTCCCTTACCATTTCCTCTGATAAGCTAGGTGCTCCCTCTTGGCTTTCATAATAGTAATTTCCATCACTTAAATTATAGTAATATGTCCTAGTTGGCACTTGATCACTTACAATTCCAGTACCCAGGCCTTTCCCTATAGTTAGCACTCCCTCATTTAATAGACCCTGTGGGTTCCCTGTAAAAAGTACAGCAGACAACTCCGCTTCCACCATTTCTTGAATTATTACTTCCATGGTACCTTCCAAGGTAAGGCCATGAAACTCTGCATAATCTTCAGCCTTATTAACACTAGCTAATACTTTTCTAGTGGCCTCATTCAAAGAATCCTTTGGAACCTGTAAAAAAGTATCAAATTGCCCAGCAAAAGATTGCCTTTCCCCATCCTCGCAAGAAAAAGAACTTCTAACCGCAAAGCTATCCCCTTTCAGTTCATCAAAACAAATCTGTTCTGCTGATGTTACAGTTATAAAAGAAGGTACATTATATCCTGCATTTTTTAATATTCTCAAATTTTTACTTTTGATTTTCTGCCTCCTATTTAAACACTAAAGTCTTCTATACTGCCACTGCACAAACTTCTCTATAATACCACTGCACCAAATAGTAGAAACACTGGAATTGTAATTAGCATTATCGTTTCTTGTATGTATGTGTATCTTTCTACCTTGCTAACTAGTTTAAATTTTTCTGGATTTTTATTGAATTTTTTGAATAGTATTGTAATCCATATTGAATTTGCAATAAGCGCTATGACCGAAATAATATTTAAGTTCCAAACTAATATTATGTTAGTTGCGATATCCACCCAAGTTAGTATTAATATAAAGTTTACTGCCTTCTTGTACCCAAATAAACTTGAGTAGGTGACATATTCATTCTCTTCTTTTGGAGCCCTTACCTTTCTCGCTATTTCCCAAATTAATGCAGGGAAGTAGAGTGTAAAAAGAACTAAAAAATTATATATACTAAATATCGGCAAATCATATTTTATTACTGTAAATGATATAGCATATAGGTTTAGTATTAGTTGTACTGGATTATGTGTCACCAGTGCAAGAGGTAAACTTTTTTGAATTTTGTGCTTTTTAAAAAACCAAATAGCCATAAGTGATCCATAAATGTATAGTATTAAGAAAAAAATAAAGTTATTCATAAACATAAAATTAAGAACAGCTGTTATTCCAATTAAAGCAACTACAAATATTTTCAAGTCTTTTTTCTTCACCCTTCCCGATGGAAGAGGCCTATGTGCAAAAAGCCTGCAATCATGTTCATAATCTTTAAAGTCATCAGCAATTCTAAGCCAAAATAAAAAGCTAAAAACCGTAAAACCTCCCACAATTTCTTCTATGCCTAAAGAAAACTCTTTAATGCCGCTATTTAAAAGCAAAATAAAATAGATTTCTCCAAATACTATAAACCCTAGCAACAGCCTAGGCACTATAGGATACATTTCTTTACAATAAATATTTAGTCTTTTTAACATGGCCATGTATGTACTTTCCTTTCCAATGTTACTACCTCTTCTCTCCAAGTCTCTCTCCGAGCTTTACTCGAATTTCAAACCCCTTTGCAAATATTTCTTCTAGATCCTCATCAAGAGCAAGGCTCTTCTCCCTAAAAAGCAAGATCACCGTAGACCCTCCATATTCAAAATAGCCTTTTTCCTCCATCGGAATTACTTCTCCTTCATCTTTGTAATTAACAATTTTTCCTACTAACATGGCTCCAACTTCAATCTGTATTATTGATCCAAAACTTTGGGACTTCAAATATGTAACTTCTCTGCTATTTTTAAAATAGTTTTCATGGCTACCTTCAATTGGCCTTACAGTATTTAAACTCCCTATTATTTTTTCCCTCTCTTCAATTGTTCCATAATCGATAAATGAGTATCTATGATAATCACCTAGGGTCAGTCTAGTTACAAGGCAGGTACCATTTTTAAAGCTTCGTGCAGCCTGGTCATTTTCAATCAAATCTACTATCGAATAATTTCTATTTTTAATGGGTACCTTTAGATTTTCATCTATCTTATAAATGCTAAGTAGGCCATCAGCTGGTGAAACTAGCACACCTTCTTCCCACTGAGATAATCTAAATTCTTCCCTGATAAAATAATCGTTAAAGTTTTTATATGCTAAAACTATTTCTTTCTCAGCATCATTTTTCCCCTTAGCAACAGCCATCAGCTTCTTCTTTGACAAAAAACTTCTATTATATATTCCACATAAGGCAGAAAACCACTTTCTTGCAAAAATAGTTTTTAGAAGTATACGCCCCAATTTTGTGGTGTATAAAAATCTAAGTTGCTGTTCAGCTGGAGCATCTTCAATGTATAATTCTTTTTTCTCTCTATCCCAGTACTGCCTTTCCATAACTACCCCCTAACTAACTTAATGCAATAGTAAGTCCTACACCAATAGCAAGCACGCCAAAGAAAAGATATGCAAGTCCTCTTGGTTTTTTCATTTTAAAATTAATAACATATGCAGCAGCTATTATTATAAAGATTGGCACAAACCCAGTTTTGTCAAAGTATTCTGGGTTGATTTCATATAACATATAATATACAGGTAAAATTAATGCCGAGTAAGTAACTGGCAATCCTTGAAAATATTCATCAGCCCCCTCTTCCTCTGTTATTACATTGAACCATGCAAGGCGGATTATTCCAGCTAAAACATATGGTATTGCAACAAACCCTAAATTTCCGAGCATTGTAAAAGCAATTACAGCTGGAAAGGCTAAAAAAGAAAAAACATCAGCTAGAGAGTCTAGCTGGATTCCAAAAGCTTTCGCTCGTTCACTCCTTTTGCATTTTCTAGCAATAACCCCATCAAAAAGATCACAAATTCCCGCCAAAATCAAACAAATAAAAGCATATTTGTACTCCCCCAAAACTGTATTCCAGATACCTAAAATACTTATACATATTCCAAGGTAAGTCAGTATTACGGACTTATTATATTCACCAATCAAAATTCACCTCTAAACATTCTTCCTTATTTTTAATGCAAAAAGAACTAGATTCACAACAATGTGAGTTAGTCCACCCAGTAAAATGTATATGCAAGCTTCAGAGAAAGGAAGCCGTGCTACAACCCCTATAACAACTCCACATCCAATAATGGAGTCAACTTGATCCACAAGGAAAAAAATTATTCCCTTTAGACCCTTGTCAGTTTTTCCAGGCTTTATCTTTAGTCTTCTTTTAATAAAACTATTTGGAAGTTCAAAAAGTACATAAACTAATCCTAATAAAAAGCCCACTAGTAAATTGTATGTGAAAGTATTCTCCCATACTACATAAATTTGATTTAAAGCTTCCAGCCCTGATTCTTTACAAATCCAGCCCCACAAAATTTGCATAATCCCTGTTATCACAATCATCCCAGCAAAACCAATCCAGGTTTTATTTGGTCCAAAAATAGGTTCTCCATCACCTAAACTTCGCCCCTTGTCTATGGGGGAAGAATTCAGCTTATATGTCTGGGATTTAGTAAACAACATATTTCCTATTCCGCCTAAGATTACGGGCATTATTGTAATGTATATTACTTTTAAATCCATTGCACCACCTTAGGAATTAATATGATTCCTTGAGTAATAAAAAAACCCACACCCATAGCTAAAACACCTGCCGCTGCAACATCTTTTAAGACTTTAATCTTTTCGCAATATTGTGGTGTCACTATATTAGCAATATGCTCAATTGCAGTATTTATGAATTCAGCAGAAAAAACTGCCGAAGTCATTGCAAAAAATATTGCAATTTCTATAAAACTACTACCAAGGCTTATATTAGCTATAAAAAAAACAAGGGCAATAACTGCATAACAAGCAAAGTTTTTTTCCGTTTTTATTCCTATATAGGATCCTATCGCTGCTCTTTTAATACTCTCCCTAAAGGTTTTGTTTTTCACCTATCTCCCTACTTTCCTTGACATCCCTTACTTATTATTTTATTATCCATAAAATACATATATAAGTCAATTAAAAGCCCCTAGCTACCCTTACAACTGCTAAAACCAAGCTTCTTTTAGAAGTCTTACCCCTTCAGGTATATCTTCTTCTAATATTCCACTGAACCCCATTAGTACCATATTATTCGAATACCTTTCAGACTCTATCCAGTACTGTGAAACAGGATAAACAGCAACTCCAAAATTAGCTGCCTTCTTTATCAATGCTTCTTCTACATCCCCATTGTTTACCTCAAGCAAAATATGCATTCCTGCATTTTTTCCATGCACTTTTACCTTGTCGTTTCCCATAATTTTGCTGATAGAGGTAATTAATACATCATGTTTCTTCTTATACGACAGGTTAACCTTCCTAAGATGTCTCTCCCAGTGACCATCTTGAATAAACTTTTCCAGTATTTTCTGCTCTAACCAAGGTGCGTGAGCTACATACTTGCTAAAACTGAACATGTACCTCTTTAGTAAAGGCTTTGGCAAAACCATGTAGCTCATTCTAAGTGCAGGAGACAATGATTTCGAAAATGTCCCCATATATATCACTCTATTATTACTATCTATACTTTGAAGAGATGGGATTGGCTTTCCCACGTAGCGTAGTTCGCTATCATAATCATCTTCAATTATAATTGCGTCTGATTTTTCTGCCCACTCCAAAAGTTTCATTCTTTCCTTTATAGGCATTATGGTTCCCGTTGGAAATTGATGTGAAGGTGTAATATATACTATTTTTGCTTTAGATTCTATCAAGCGCTCTAATTCAATGCCACTGCTTTTTACTGGTATGGGTGAAACATTTAGGCCGCTGTTTCTAAATATATCCCTAGCACCGTCATAACCAGGGTCCTCAAAAGCTAGTTCCTCAGAAAAAGTCCTTAGCAGCTGGCAAATTATTGTTAAAGCTTGCTGAGTTCCTGAACAAATCATCACTTGCTCTACTTCACACGAAACCCCTCTATACATTCGTAAGTAGTTAGCCACTTCTCCTCTAAGCAAAGCCTCTCCTTTAAGTTCGCTATAAGTTCCCATGAATCCTTCGTTTGGAGATGACAGGAAGTAATTAGAAATATTACGCCACACTTTTATTGGAAATACGCTCTTATCTAAGTCTCCATATTGAAAATCATATTTTATTTTATAATTGTCTTCCTCTTTACCCTCAGCGATATCTTTTCTATACATTCCCTCTCTTTCGAAGGAGTTTTCCTGATTTCTCTCTCCTTTTCTAACATCTCTTGTCAGCTTATTCTCCAGTGTTTTTATACTTGTTAACATGTCATGATCAAATTTTTGAACAAAATATCCGCTTTTGGGTTTGCTAAAAATATATCCCTCTGAGCAAAGCTGCTGATAGGCTAGGTTCGCAGTATTTTTGCTTACATCTAAGGAGCTTGCTAAACTTTGAATAGAAATTAGTTTTGCTCCAGACTTAAGTTCTCCCGTAATTATTTTTTTTCTGTATTGTTCATATATTTGCAAATACAAAGGTGTGCTTTCTTCGCCATTTATTGTAATCATAAAACGCTTTCCTTCTTTCAAGTGTATTTAATACTCATTGTAATCTGTACCCATATTTTTTCTGTCATCTATACCTTTTCACAGGTATAGATTTATTATACACTTTATCTAATATTAAATCAATTTATCAACTTTTGGGAGGTATTCAAATGTTTAGAGAAATGAGAAGAAGGCAAGGCCAAGCAAGCAGAGAAGATGCTATTGCTATTTTAGAGTCTGGAAAAACAGGTACTTTAGCTGTTGTAGGAGACGAAGGATATCCATATTCGATCCCAGTTAACTATGTTTATAATGATGGTAAGATTTACTTTCACAGTGCAGCTTCTGGCCATAAGATAGATGCTATTAAGGGGGAGCCTAGAGTCAGCTTTAGCGTGGTAACAAAAGATGAGGTACTACCTGCTGATTTTGACACTGATTTTGCATGCGCAGTTGCTTTTGGTAAAGCTAGGGTAGTTGAAGAAAAAGAAATCAGAGAAATTATGATGAAAATTGCAGGCAAATACTCTAAAGGCCATGAAGAAGGTGCTAAAAAGTACATCGAATCTGCAATGGGTGATTTCTGCGTAGTTGAGATTTCTGTTGAGCACTTTACTGGCAAAGTAATGAGTGACTAGTTTAAATTTAGGTGAACTTTTATGAAATATATATTTATTATATTAGGTTTTATATGTTTTGTATTAGGTGCAGTAGGGGCATTTTTACCAATGCTTCCTGCTACACCTTTTTTGCTTGCTTCAGCCTTTCTCTTTGCAAGATCCTCTGATAAAATGAGTTGCTGGTTAAAGGGGACTAAAGCTTATAATAACTACATCAAAGGGATTTCAGACAAAAAAGGGCTAACAAAAACAGCAAAAGTGCACACAATGTGCACCCTTACTGTTTTTTTCTTAATAGCTGCCTTCTTTATGAGGAATACTACACTAGGGCTTACTATAATTGCCATAGTTTGGATTTCCCACATAATAGCTTTTACTTGTTTTGTAAAAACTAAAGAAACAGATTAAATTGTATCTTCCATGAATCCACCAAAATTAGCGTTAGCATCCATATCTAAACCATCTCTTCTCCCCTTTAAATAAGCAAAGTGAGCAGAAGCGCCTATCATCGCTCCATTATCTGTACACAGAACCAAAGGTGGATAGTACAGCTTAATATTCCTCTTCTTACACGCATCATCCATCAGTTCCCTTAGTCGGCTATTTGCAGCTACACCCCCGCACATAGCAATTTTTTTAATACCTTCTGCTTTAACAGCTTCCAATGCTTTCTCAACAACTACATCTAGGACAGCCCTTTGAAAGCTAGCAGCAACATCAGCTTTGCTAATAGGTAATCCATCATCCCCTAACATGGTACCTTCTGAAAAGCTCCTTCCTTTTTGAGTTTGGTTGCTTAAATAATTGATGACTCCGGTTTTAACACCACTAAAACTAAAATCCATATTTCCTTTTTCTAATAAAACCCTTTTGAAGTGGATAGCATCTTCCCTTCCTTCTTTTGCAAGTGCGTCTATTTTGGGACCTCCAGGATAACCTAAATCAAGAACCCTTGCGACCTTATCATAGGCCTCACCAATAGCGTCATCCCTAGTCGATCCTATTTCCTTCATTTCATTGTAGTCACCAACCATTACAAGACTAGTGTGTCCTCCTGATACAATAAGTCCCACAAAAGGTGGCTCTAGTTCTTTATGTGCAATATAATTTGCTGCCACATGACCTTGAATATGCTGAACACCCACTAAAGGTTTATTCAGTGCAAAAGCTAAAGCCTTTGCCGTTGTAACGCCTATTAGCAAAGCACCTATCAACCCAGGCCCCCTTGTTACACCAATTAAGTCTATTTCCTTAAGGCTTACACCCGCCTCTTTTAAAGCGTTTTCTAAAACAAAATTAATGTTCTCAAGATGCTTCCTTGAGGCTATTTCTGGAACTACACCGCCATACTCCTTATGAATATCAATTTGTGAAGAAATAATATTAGAAAGCACTTCTCTCCCATTTTTAATAACTGCAATAGACGTCTCATCACAACTACTTTCAATACCTAGAGTTATAATATCATTATTGACTGCCATTATCATACCTCCACATTATTACTGCATTCTCTCCATCCATATAGTACTTAGGCCTAACTCCAACACTTTCAAAGCCTAGTTTCTCATAAAGCCTGATTCCCGCCTTGTTTCCTTCTCTTACCTCTAAGGTAATATCTATAGGTTTCCCGCAAACTTCAAAAGCCTCTTTTATAAGCCTTTCTCCCATTAGATAGCCAATGCTACCATTCATAAAAGTTGGATCAACAGCAAAATTGTGCACATCACCATCTCCTCCTGCTATGAAGATACCTCCATAAGAAATAATCCTTCCTTCATACTCGCCTACAATATATATAGCATTCTCAATTTCATCCTCTATC
Organism: uncultured Oscillospiraceae bacterium; assembly: GCA_964369805.1. Lineage (GTDB taxonomy): Bacteria > Bacillota > Clostridia > Peptostreptococcales > Anaerovoracaceae > CAYJHC01. Next base: position 46,953 of record CAYJFM010000003.1, on the reverse strand, counting down.
ATCCACTGAGTCCAAGGGTCCGAAAAGCACTTATTTTCAATTTCCAAAATATCAACTACATCAGATAGCACTGCTCTTCTAAAAGAAACTCCTGCTCTTATCTTTTCTTTTTTTTCTTCTAACTTTTGCTCCGCTTCTACCTTTCTCATATAATCTGGTAAAGCTTCCCTATAAGATCCACCTCCACCTGTTAAAATGTCTATATACCCTCTCATAGCTACAAATTCTGCATTTTGATATCTTCCTTCCTCAGGCCAAGTAATCTCTATGTCCTTTGCTACTATCTTGGCTTTAAACTTCAGTAACTCCTCTTCATAAGCATCTACGCCATCCCCTAGGAATACCACTTCTCTAAATTCAGTTTCTTTGCTATGCCCCTCTAATTTATTTTCTAACTCCTCCAAAAATTCGTTAATTAAATAAGGTTTTCCGTCAAGAAGAGTATCCTCATCTTCCCAGTTTAGCCTTCCCATTTTCCCAAAATAAGCACCGCCATAGATTTGTTTTCTTCTAGCATTAAAAATTGGGCAAACCACTACCCCCACTTCCCTGCTAAAAGCAAATGGCTCCAGTGCACTTACAGGTAGCACTTTTATATCTAACACCTGTGCAAGTGCTCTTGCAGTAGATAGCCCCGCTCTTATCCCCGTATAGGATCCTGGGCCTACAGAAACAGCTATTTCGGTAACCTGGTTAACTTCCATCCCTTCGCTTCTAAGTAGCTCGTCTGTTAATACCAAAATCTCTGAAACATGAGAGATTTTTTCCTTAGAAGTTCTTGATATAACTTTTATTTCGTCTCCCCCTACAAGCAAAAGAGCCACAGTACAAAATGGTCCTGTGGTATCTATTGCATATATTAGGTTTTCCCAAACGGGTTTATTCATATTATGCCTCGCTTATTTTACTTAAATATCAAAATCGTATTTATATATTCGTTCTTCCTCACTCTGTCCCATTTCAATAAGAATGGTCTTCGTATTACTTGGAAGAACCTCCTCAACAATTTCTGCCCATTCAACTATTGATACTCCCCCGCCAAAAAAGTACTCTTCATACCCGATGTCTTCTAGTTCCTCTGAGCTACTCATTCTATATACATCAAAATGAAATACTGGTAATCTTCCACTTCTATATTCTTGCACTATAGTAAAAGTTGGGCTTGTTACCCTTTCGCTTACTCCAAGAGCTTTGCAAATAAACTTAGATAAAGTGGTCTTCCCTGTACCCAGGCCTCCATTCAGTGCAATTACATCTCCCTCTTTTATCGTAGCAGCTACCTTCTTAGCAAATTCTTCAGAGTCTATTTGATTTTTTCCGTAAAACTCGTTCATTCTTCTCCTAATTTAATTCCTTATTTATGCAAAAATTTAGAAATTCTCTTGTATAGTATAAAAGTTATCACTGAATTAATCCCTGCTTTAATGGCATTAAAACCTACAATAAAAGGCATTAATGGCCAAATAGCGCTTATTGGAATTCCCATAAAATACGGTGTAACAATCAGGTTAGCCGCAAACATTACAACAATCATAGCAACAGTTCCACAGATCAATCCAATTACTGCACTCTTTCTAGTTTTATCTCTCTTATATATTACCCCTGCTACTGATGCAAGCGCACTTGTTGCAAGTATATGCATTATTATACCATAAATTCCTGATGCCGCGCTAACTGTCGTTCCTTGAAGCACTGAGACTACTACAGTTAAACCTATCCCTGCCCACGGTCCAAAGGCAAAGGTTCCAATTAATATTGGAATATCTGCTGGGTCATACTCTAAAAATGGTACAGCAGGAAAAATAGGTACTCTAATAAAGTAAACTAATACTATAGAAATTGCTACTAGCATTCCCATCTTTGCGAGCATAGCAGTTCTTTTAGAGCTGCTAGTTCTCCCACCTACTTTTGTTGTTTCTTCTGCTTTCTTTTTGTCTGTTGCTTCTGTTATTTCTCTTTCTTTTTCCATTCTTCTCTCCTTTAAGATAACTATTATTACAATCTGTCAGGAAATCAAAAATTGCCTCGAAGAACAAACTTCAAGGCAAATAATAAATACTTTTGGTATTTTGTTTCTTTCATCCGGACTATGACCGTCGGTTCTGGATTCTAACCAGATCAACCAAATTTGGCTCGTGGACTTAAGGGCTACCCTTTCACCACCGGTGAGGATTTACACCTCGCCCTGAAACAGATTTTGTTTACGATTCATATTAACATATAGGGTAGTGTTTGTCAAATATTATACAAAGTCACTTTGCTATATCTCCAAGGCCCAAGACATCTTTAAAGGTTTAAATATCTATTTGTGAATTCATCTACAGGCATCGGTTTTCCATAGTAGTAACCCTGCCCTACTCTACATCCCATTTCACATAGCATTTCATGCTGCACCTTCTCTTCAACACCCTCGGCCACTGAAGCAACTCCCCCAAGATTTTCGCAAAGAGAAATAGCGATTTGAGATAAGGCCTTAGATTTTTTATCCTTATGCATGCCACTTATTATCTTCATATCAATTTTAACTTCATCAAAATCAGAAACTACTAAAGAGTTTAAGTTTGAATACCCACTACCAAAATCATCTAGTGATACTAAAAATCCTGCATCTGAAAAATTTTCGATTACCTTTGCAAATGCCTTCTCCTCTATTCCCCTTATTGTCTCAGTAATCTCAATAATTAACTTAGCTCTATCAACTCCATATTTATCGCATATGCTTGAAAACTTTTCTACTATTCCCTTTTCTGAAATAGTTATTCTCGAGCAATTTACAGATATTCTCGGCAGTGCATCTACACCACTATCTTTCCAATTTTTTAAAGTTTTACAAACTGTTTCAAATACAAATTCGTCGATTTTAGGGACCATTCCTTCTTTTTCATAAAACGGTAAAAAGTAAAAAGGCGATTGAACAACTTCATCTGCACCAAGTCTCCTTACAAGGGCTTCTGCACTTTCAACTTTTCCCGACGAAAGGTTTACTTGTGGCTGCATATACACAATATACTTTCCATCAGAAATTTCTTTTTCTAAATTTCTAAGCAAAATATGTTCATATTCTTTTCCTTCTTGTAAATCAATTATATTTGAGCTCTTTTGATTTTTATTCCATGTATACCCTATTGAAGTTCTAAAGCTTTCTTCTTTATCTAACTTTGCTTTTAGCAATTCTATTTTTTTTTCAAAATCTGTTTCAGATATGTTTTCGGAAATAACTGCAAATTCATCGCCTCCCACGCGAAAAACATTTTCTTCAAAGATTCCACGCAATATCTCCGCTAACTTTATTAAGGCGCTATCGCCAGCCATTACTCCTTTCGTATCATTGATTTCACAAAGACCTATAATATCTGCATATATAACACCCAAGCTGCCAATATTCATATCAATTCTCTTTAAGGCTAATGTATAGCTATACCTGTTTTTAATTCTTGTTAGGGTATCGTAGTAACTAAGCCTATTAAGGTTAGAAACTAATTCTGTCTCATCAAGAAAGTTGGCTGTGAATTTCGCAACAGTTTTTGTTATTACAATTTTTTCCTTATTTTTGCCAGGGTTGTCTACGCCAACAAATCCAGTAACATTCTTCCCCTCTACCTTAATTGCCCCTATAATTACTTCTTTTAATTTTTGCATTTCCATGAGTTTATATTCAAGAGTGTTTTTGTCTACCTCATCAATATTAAGACGAAAGGCAATTTGTGTCTCGCATTGGTTCATTAATTTTTTTAATTCTTCTACTGGTATATTTTGTAGGCTCTCTTTATATTCCTCACACCCTTCCTTGCAACATTCATAAGTATTGCTTATATAGTTTCCGCACTCTGATAGTTCAAATATATAGCTTCTTTCTGCATCATAATAATTTACGACAGCATTAAGTAGTGAACTTATAGATTTGTCCGGCTCCTTGCCCGAATGCAGCATTTCAGTACATTCCATCAAAAATTGTTCATCTGCTAGCCTATGGGTAAGTGTTTTCTCCAACTCTACTATTTTCGATACATCAGTAGCAATCTCAAGCCTAGCAGCTCTTCCTCCAAAATCTATTAGCTTGTCTTTTAGTAAAAATGTTCCATCTAAGTTAGGGTTGTAGTATGACCATTCATAATACTCATCTTCTTTTAATAAATGGTTTGTGCAAAACTCACAAGGTTCTTCTTTTCCTTGTAGAATTTTATAGCATTTTTGCCCACTCAAATCCGAATCTGCCTCTACTCCTACTGCATCCTTCCCTATTTTATTTAGATATAATAAATCATAAGTTTTTAAATCGCTTACATACACAATACTATCAGAAGTATCTAAAATGCTAGCTGAGTTCCTATTGCTTACTGCAAGTTGGTTTATTTTGTTTCTTAAATGTGTACCTTGCAAAATTATAGATAATAACTTGCCTATATATTGTAGGCTATTGATTTCTTTTTCTGTCCAAATTCTTGTTTTTGTGCAGTCATCAAGTCCTATGAAGAATGTCATTTTTCCATCACGCTTAGTCTGCGCATGTACAAAGGATAAGATTCCTTGATCATCCATAATTTCAAAAGCTCTATCCTGCTCTAAGGTTTCTCTTAGATTATTAGAATAAATAATGCCATTATGCGCTTTTCCCAAAAAATCTTTAAAAAGCTCATATGGGATTCCTTGCAAGTTATTTATTTCACTACTAATCCCTTCTTTACAGTATTCAAAAGTATTATCTAGACTCAATCCACCATCTAAACTTTCAAAAATATAGCTTCTATCAGCATTGTATTTTTGACAAATATAGCTAAGTGTTAGGTTAATTGCATCGCTGTTTCCATCTTTTTCATATAGAATGTTAAATACAGCAGAAATAAGATCATAATCAAAAAATGAGCTTGCAATTCTATTTGCATTTTCAATTTTAGTAATACTTCTTGTTGTTCCAATATTGAAATCCTCCGAGTACATCTCAAATCTATTTTTTCCTCTGATCTTAGCTTGGCTTAGTGCTTTGTCAGCCTTTTGATATAGCTCATCATAGGTAGCACCATCTCTAGGGTATTGTGCTATGCCGACACTTCCTGAAATAGAGTAATCTTTATACTCTCCTGAATAGGTTTTTCTATATACATCCAGTATTTTTTCAGCTTTTTTTCCTATGACATTCAGATCAGAGAGGTCTTCCACAAAAATAATAAATTCATCCCCACCTATTCTTGCAACTGTATCATTATCTCTAAATACACTCTTCAATCCTGTTGATATATCTCTAATAACTTCATCTCCAAAATAATGCCCTAAATTATCATTAACTGATTTGAAATTATCAATATCAACAATAAAAAAAGCATGGGAAGATGTGCTGTTTGAAATTAGTTTTTCAGCTATTATGTTTTGGGCACTAATTTTATTGTAACAATCAGTAAGCAAATCCTTTTGTGATCGTTCCTCAAAGACCTTTTGTTCATGAATATCGATACCTTTACCAACTACAAATACAGGCTCATTCTTACTGTCCGAAATAAGCTTGCAAGTAACTTTATGGTATCGATAAAAGCCCTCATTATCTAAAAATCTTATATCATATGATTCTGTAATTCCCACTTTTATGTTTTCCATCATCTTTTCATAAAGGGTAACATCATCCTCATGAATCAAGCCTCGCTCTAGGATCTCGCTGTCCCTAATCATGGTATTTTCATTTAATCCTTGAATGCCTTTCCTTCCAAAGTAATTATAATTACCCGTCCTTAGGTCTACAGAAAAAAACCATTCTTTAGATAGCTCGTAGATTTCTTCCATTAAAATATTTCTTGGAAGCTTATCTGTAAAGTAGTAATCATACTTTTCCTCATGCTTTGCATAGGTGAATTCAGCACGTAAATCTTTAATGAAACCTGCAATATAAGGTTCACTCGATGCACCTTCAAGCTTAATCAAGGTAATTTCACAAGGGAGTCTATTTCCATCTGGAGTTATGTGCATCCAGTTAAAAACATGCTTCCCATTTTTAATCACTTTGCTAAAGTTTCTACGTGCCATTTCAACTGAAGATATACCATTTGGCTGAAGTTCTGGTGAAAACTCATAAAATTTATCAAGAAAATCTTCTCCACTATTAATATTAAATGCCTTCAATATATGTGAATTGCACATAATATTCGTCATCTCTTCAGTCCATATATTAACAGCAAATGGAGCCTCCCCTAATATTGACCTTAGAATCTCAGAAGAGTTAAATTCAGCTTTTATTTCTTCAGGGCTTTCGCTTTTAATAATCAATTTTTCTTCCATACTCATTGCCTATCCCCCCAGTCCAACTTTGTTTTAGCTACTTAGTCTTATTCATGTAACATTATAATTGTGCCATAGTTCTTACACAAATACAATATGCCTAAGCTCCTTCCAATATTTTATAAGATTCACTTAAGAGTTTCTTCTTAATTCTCTATCGCGAATAAAAGGGACTTTAATTAAAGCCTTTCCTACAAAGTAAATTATAGCCACTTCAAATGGCGCTGCCAAAGTGTTTGCAACAGCTCTAGTAATTAGTGTGGCAAAGAAAGGCATCCCAAATTGAATGTTCAGCCATAGAGAGCCTAAAAGAATTTCAACAAACACTAGTATTATAATTTTTGCAAAAACAATGTTTTTTAAAGAAGTGTTATTTTTATATAGAAAAGCACCAAAAATAAGTCCTGTTAGAATAGCATTTATTGTCCATCCAGGAAAGTATGCTCCTCCTTGAGGGTTGAAAAAGTAAGATAGTATATCTCCTAGCCCACATATCATGCTAGATACTACAGGCCCCAGTATCATAGCTCCTATTGACTGAGGCACAAATCCAAAACTTATTTTTACCATTGGAAAAATAGTTAAAGTAAAGTTTGCAAAAAAACCCATAATGACAATAATGGCAAGAATCATACTTGCTAGTGTGAGTGATTTAACGGATGACAATTCTTTCATTGAATTGACAAATTTTGTTTTAATAGTCATAGTGACCTCCTTATAAATAGCTGAACAAGAAATAAAAAAGACAAGCGAAATATACACTTGTCCCATTTTATTTTTTGTTCCAGCGGGATGCGAGAAAAATACCGCAAGCCATAAGCCTTTCGTTCCCTTGACAACTCCCCGTTCAAAGAACACTTTACGCACTTTTCTCTACTCTGTGCTTTTTAATGCTACACTATAGATTTTCTTTTGTCAACAATTTCAGTGTTTTCACAATTTTTATTCTATGAAGCCTTTATCATCTTTAGATAGTTTATATATTGTTTCTGCATATATTTTAGTAACATTTATTAAGTGTTCCGCTTCTATATACTCGTCCTTTTGATGTGCCAATGACTCTTGATCTGATAGCTTTGCACCGAATGCAAGAACATTCGGGCAGGCTCTAGCATATGTACCTCCACCAATTACTAATGGGGCTTCTTTACGTCCTGTTCTACTTTCAAAGACTTCCATTAAAGTTTTCACAAAGGGGCTATTTTCAGGAGTGTATATTGGTGGCTTATGGTTTCCCTTTATAAGTCCTAAATTATATTTATCTAACACTGCATCAAGCTTTTCATAGATATCTGACTCCGACTTAGTCACTGGGTATCTTGCATTAATTGTTAATTTAAAAGAACCTTTATCTGCTTCGCAAACACCAGGGTTTACAATCAATTCTCCTGATATTTCATCTTCCAAAAAACAGCCTAAGGATTTACCATTATTCTCATAGGAAATATGATCATTGTAGAATTTAATAAAGTCGTTTACATCTTCATTTGCAAACCTTATTTCCCCTAAAAATTCCATCAATACTCCGATTGCATTTTTCCCTAAAGTAGGCATTGAACCATGTGCAGATACACCTTCTGCCACAATTTCGTAGCTTTTGCCAACTGCCTTAGTATGAATTATGTTTCCTGTTCTTTCTTTATATCTTTCTGCGTTATCCTTTATTTCTGAGTATATGTTTGCCTTTGGCGAATTAACTACAGCCCTAGCCTTATCAGGTACCATATTTGCTGCATTTCCACCCTTTAAGCTTCTCAGTTCTATGCCTTTCTCAAAGCTTCTGCCAATTTTTTTACATATATCAAAAACAATTATTCCCATTTCCCCATGAATTACTGGGAAATCCCCATCAGGTGCAATTCCAAAGTCTGGCGGGTTTACTTTGCTTAGATAGTACTTCATTCCATCCCAGTTAGTTTCTTCATCAAGACCCAAAATCATCCTGACTCTTTTTTCTGGCTTAAACCCTAGCTCTTTGAGGGCTTTCATGGCATAAAAACAAGCTATAGTAGGGCCTTTGTCATCAATAGTTCCTCTACCATAGATTTTTCCCTCTATTAATTCTCCACCGAAAGGATCCTTAGTCCATGAGTTTCCTTCAGGTACTACATCAAGGTGGCATAAAATTCCCATCGTTTCGCTTAGATGACCTTCGCCAAAATCAATATGCCCACCATAATTATCAACATTTACAGTATCCATATTTTCTTTCTCCGCTAGGTTTAGCATAAATTCAAAAGCCTGGTGTACTCCATCTCCAAATGGCTTATTTCCAGAAGCTTTGTTCACCACGCTTTTTATTCCTACTAAAGTTTGTAGGTCACTTATGATGTTTTCTCTAAGCTGGTCAATTTTTTGATCAACTATATTCATATCCATAGAACTATACCGATTCTACTCTTTCAATCTCTGGATAGCTTTCTTTAAGCAACCTCTCTACTACTCCTTTAATAGTCATTTGAGCTCCAGGACAACCTGAACACTGACCAAGCAGCCTTACTTTTACTACATTTTCTTCATAGGAAATAAACTCTATATCTCCACCGTCTTGTTGCAAGAATGGTCTAATTTGTTCTAGACCTGCTTTTATTTTTTCATCCATTATGGACCTCCTTTATTTATTTAAAAAATAATTTAGTTTTTTTTATTCAGTTTCATCTTCAGTTACTTCTTCGCTTTCGTTTTCGGTCGATTCTTCCGTTTCACCTTCAGTCGATTCTTCGGTCTCATCCTGCTGTGATATCTCAGTTTCTGATTTTGAGGTATCTCCGCTGATAGCCTTGGATTCAAATACTTTAGACTCGCTTCCTCCTCGTATTTTTACTATAGTTATATCTGAAATTGGATCCCCTTCACTATCAAATGTGAAAATTCCAGTCAAGCCTTCATATTCTTTTGTTGACAAAATTGTTTCCGCTAATAGCTGTCCATCATCGTAACCACCAGCTCTTTCAATACTATCAAGTAGGAGCATATACCCATCAAAAGCTAAGGCTGTTTCTGGAGCAATTTCTTCCCCTGGGTATTCCTTTTCATATTCTTCCTTAAACTGGTCATATAGCGGAGTACTTTCATTTGCTGTTGGTGTCATATCTGGCATATACACAGTAGCATCTAATCCTTCAATACTTTTTCTAAATTCATCAGTGTCTAAAGTTGCCGTTCCTATAAATTCAAATTCATAATTTTGAATTTCTGCTTCCCTTATTATTTTTTCTGCTGTTTCTTCACTAGTTGGTAAAAATATTGTTTCTATTCCCTCAGCTTCTATTTTCTTAAAATATGTATCGTATGATATGTCACTTACCTGTATTTCGTAATGGCTAACCGCCATTTCACCCTTTGAATATGTATCTAGTTCTGATTCCATAATTGTATTAACAGCATTTGCTACATCATCTCCTACAGTATTGATTACTGCAACTTTATCTAATTTCAAACCATTGTATATAAAGTCTGCTAAAGCTTCCCCCTGCCTTGTTTCAACAGTTGCCATTCTGAAATAATATGGGTTAGATTTTGTTACATATGGATTACTATTTGTAATACTAATTGCTGGAATTTGTGCGTTTTCAAAATACTCTCCTCCAAGAAGTGAATACGTACTTCCATAGCTTCCTAAGACAGCAGCAGGTACTTGTGGAATTAAATTCTCTACTTCTGCCTTTGCAATGTCTAAGTTTGAGTTTGTATCAACGTAAATAAATTCTATTTCTTTCCCCAATACTTCTGGCTTTATAGACTTCGCTACTTCAAATCCTCTTACTTCAAGGTTTCCTTCTTCCTCATATTTCCCTGAGAGCGGTTCGTAAATTGCAATTTTTACCGTATCCGAATTTTCTTCAGCAAAAAAAGCATCTTTAAAGTTATTGTAACTTGTACAACCACTCAAAGACAGTGTTATCATAGCTAAACTTATTAACAAAGCTATTGGCTTTATTCTATTTTTCTTTTTTCTTATATTTTTTTCCATATTTATATTATAACAAGTAATGTGATATTTTGCAAAAGTCAATTTTTTCCAAAAACTTTTTAACTTTTGCTTGTTTCAATCTTTTGAACTGTGGTATAGTTTAATTATCGATTAAAACAATCGATAATACTTATGAAATATCGGAGGTACTAAAAATGAAATGGATATGCACAGTTTGTGATTATGAACATGAAGGAGATACTCCACCAGAAGAATGCCCTTTATGTGGCGTAGGCCCAGATGATTTTAACAAAGTAGAGTAGTACCTAATTGGTACAATAATTTAACTAAAATATTTTAAACCATAAATAAAAGCTAATAGTTAAAACGTAAATTAAATCAAATTATAATAACATTAGGAGGAAACAATATGAAATGGACTTGTACAGTATGCGGATACACACACGAAGGAGATGCAGCACCAGAGGTCTGTCCAACATGTAAGGTTGGAGCTGATAAATTTATCGCTGCAGCTGAAGGAAAAATGGAGTGGGCAGATCAACATGTAATTGGAGTAGCTAAAGGCTGTGACGAAGCTATCGTTGAAGGTCTAAGAGCTAACTTTGTTGGTGAGTGTACAGAAGTTGGTATGTATCTAGCAATGTCAAGAGTTGCTCATAGAGAAGGATACCCAGAAATTGGTATGTATTGGGAGAAGGCTGCTTGGGAAGAAGCTGAGCATGCTGCAAAATTTGCTGAACTGCTGGGTGAAGTTGTAACAGATTCAACTGAAAAGAACTTAGCAATGAGAGTGGAAGCAGAAAATGGAGCTTGTGCAGGTAAGAAAGCTTTAGCAAAAATGGCTAAAGAACAAAATCTAGATGCAATTCACGACACAGTACATGAAATGGCAAAAGACGAAGCAAGACACGGTTGTGCTTTTGAAGGTCTACTAGCTAGATATTTCGGAAAATAACTGATTCTTAGAGGCCTT
>CAYJFM010000003.1:0-35682 GCA_964369805.1 uncultured Oscillospiraceae bacterium | reverse complement strand
GAGGCCTTCGGGCCTCTTTTTTTAAATATTGGAAAGGAGCTAGTTATGAATATATATTTCACTAAAACTGCTTTTGAAGCATACACTGCAGATGTTGCTGCAGGCAAGAAACTCTCTCTTTCAGTTGGCCTTGGATGAAGTGGCGGCCTAATATTTGGCTCGGCCCTAGGATTATGGTCATATGAAAGTGTTCCAATTAAAGTGCAAATCGATGACGAAGGTAAAAAGTTTGAAGACTCTGACGTTACAGTTCCAGTAGCACAAAACGCCGCAGTTCTCACAAGAAACTTATTAATTGATTACAAAACTAAAGGCTTTGGAAAGGGCTATAAACTATTTCCTAACCCAAAGTTTTAGATTAAATTACAAATGTCAAAAGAAAAAACCTCAAATTTCATTGAAATTCGAGGTTTTTTCTTGGAATTTATTTTATATTGTAATTTTTAATTTTATACTACTAGAAAGGGAACTATAAATAGTACTAGTGCCATTATTGCAATCGCGCCTACAACTGCAGCCCAAACTTTGAACTCTTTGTCCATTTTCTCCCGTTCCTTATCGCTAGGTTCTTCTCTTTCCATAATCATATCACTTATTGATGCATCTCCTTCTTTCCCATACCTACTTTGGCAAACATAGAAAATAATTAATCCTAACACACACCAGATCAGCCCTGAAATAAATGCCATGGAGTCAAGATGAAGCACCATAACCACATAGATGATTGCTGATATCGGTGCCCCTATCTTCATACCTGGCGCCCTATATGGCCTATCCAAATCTGGGTGTTTTTTTCTAAGCCCCATGGCTGCAATAATACCAATTACATAGTATATCAAATCACCAAATAGACTTAAAGAAGCAATATAAATAATTGAATTTGAAGTTGTTAAGAATATCGTTAATAGTCCCAATGTGATTATAGCCACATACGGAGTCTTGTATTTTCTGTGAACCTTAGAGAAAAACTTAGGCATAGCACCATCTCTAGCCATTGTAAATAAATATCTTGGCGGTACTGCTATACTTGCATTTAATGTAGAGAAGTCTCCACCAAAAGCTATTCCAGCAGTTAATAATATTAGAGGTAACCCTAATATTCCTGCTGTTATCATAGCCTCTGCATAAGGTGCTGAGGCTTCTGACACAGCTACCAATTGATCTGTTGGAGTAATTCCAATCATATACCACTGAAAGAGTGCATTTACTGCAAAGACTATAAATGGCGCTAGAAATAATGCTCTTGGTATATTAATGTGCGGATACTTTATTTCTTCACCCATACCACAGCAAGTTTCAAAACCAGCATAACACCACCATATAATAGCCACATACCCTATAAAAGAGCTTCCTTCGATATCCATAAATCCAGGCATTTCAACAAAACTAGGCAAGTTTACATTAGGAATCATCATGATAAACCAAATTATTGCTACTCCCCAGAAGAAAAATATAAAACCATTTTGTAGTCTACCTGTAATCTTTGCCCCTGTAACATTTGTAATTGTAAATAATAACACTGCAATACTACCTATCACTACATCTGACACTGGCAGTTCAATACCGATCGCTCCCATAAAGGTTCGGAAATAAAAACTAAAAGCCAGTGCTTCTCCGCTAGTTACTGCAATTAATGAAATTATGTAGTTCCAACCTGCAAGCATGCCCATAGGCTTTCCTAATCCTAGTGAAGCATACTTATAAGTCCCCCCTGCAAAGGGTAGCGCTGACCCCATCTCAGCATATAATAATGCTGGATATATACTAATTAGTAATGCAACTAAGGTAGCTGCAATAACCGATGTTCCCATGGCTCCAACAACATTTCCACCTGTTGTAAATAAACCTACACCCACAACTGTTCCTACTGTAATTGTAACTGCTTCTTTCATACCAAAGGTTCTTTTAAGAACCTGCTCTTTAATATCTTGCTGTGCCATAACTTCCTCTTTCATAGTAATTGATTTAATAATAGCCTAATTAAATCCAATAAATGTAATCTTGCTGTTCAAATCAGCTTTACTTCTCTATCCTAATAAGTGCTGCCTTCATATGTCCGTCTAGGCCTTCCCCCTTTGCAAGACTAGCAACTAATGGTGCAATTTTATTCATTCCGTCCTTAGTCATCCTTTGGTGAGTGCAGACCTTCAAAAAAGTTCCTACATACACGCCACCTGTATACCTTGCCGCCTTCAATGTTGGCAAAGTATGATTAGTTCCCGAAGCATAGTCTCCAAAAACTTCTCCTGTTTCCTCAGAAATAAATAGAGAACCATAGTTATCTAGCTGCTCTATTACACTATCGTTATCCGCTAAAGCAATTTCTAAGTGTTCTGGTGCGTACTCGTTACTTACTTTAATAGCTTCATCTATAGTGTCTAATACTATTATTTCTCCATAATCTTCCCAAGATTTCCTCGCTATTTCTCTAGTTTCAAGTGTTTCAAGTTGCTTATACACCTCTTTTAAAGTTTCCTCTGCAATCCGTTCGCTATTAGTTAACAATATCCCCTTTGCTAACAAATCGTGTTCTGCTTGCGCAAGCAAATCTGCTGCTATAATTTTAGGAGAAGCTGTATCATCGGCTATCACAAGTACTTCGCTTGGCCCTGCTATAAAGTCTATTCCAACTTGTCCATAGCACTGTCTTTTTGCTTCAGAAACGTATTGATTCCCTGGGCCTACTATTATGTCCACAGGTTTTATCTGCTCTGTTCCATAACTTAAAGCTGCAACTCCATGTGCGCCTCCCACAGCATATATTTCATCTGCACCTGCAATGTCCATTGCAACAAGTGTTTTCTCATGAATTTTTTCACTACCCCTAACTGCTGGAGAAATTGCAACAACCCTTTTGCAACCAGCAATTTTTGCGGGTATGATTAGCATTAACGCTGATGAGTATAGAGGGTAGCTTCCGCCAGGAACATAGCATCCTGCTGCATTTATAGGAATAACTCTGTGACCAAGGCTCGCTCCTTCAAAAGGTGATACATTTTCAAGGTCTAATATAGTTCCCCTCTGTGCTTTTGCAAAAGCTTCAATATTTGCTGCTGCCTCTTTCATCTCAGCTACTTCTTTTTCTGTAACCATAGAATAAGCTTCCTTTATTTCCTCTCTGCTTACTCTAAGTACTCTTCTCCCATTTCCATCAAATTCATTATTGTACCAAATCAGAGCCTCATCACCGTCGCTTCTAACTCTATCAATTATGCTAGTCACATTGTCTCTTAGGGCTTTATTTTCTTCTGCTGTTCTCTCTATGGATGCTTTAATCACTCTCATTTATTATCTTTATCCTCTCTGTTACTATCTATATATTATTGCCTGCCTATTTGCAATAATTCACTTTACCGCTTTATCTTTTTAACTTACTAAAGTATACACTAAAATAAAAAAAACGTCAATAACTTTGTATCTTGTCTTCGAGAAGAAATCTAGTAATTAAATTGACGTGATTTTATTTTTTTATATTTATTTAAAGTTAAATAAAATAAGATACCACAAAGATTCCCATTATAGGTATTGTAAAGAGGGAGATAAACGTTGTGAACATTATTCCTTCAGAAGCAAGTTTTACATTTCCGCCTGCCTGCTGTGTCAACGGCCCTATAGCAATAGCAGATGGCAGAATCCCTGTTATTACTAAAATCGCTTTAACGTCGCCTGGTAGATCTATGAAGTAAACTATCGCAAATATTATTAAAGGCCATACTATCATTTTCAAAAATGCTATATACAATAATGTTTTATTCTTAAAGACTTGAAATACATGACTCTCAGAGAATCCAAGCCCTACAATTATCATTGCAAGGGGTGCTGTAATCAGGCCCACCTGCTCCATGGAATTAAGCAAAAACTCCGGTACATTAATTCTCGCCACCATTACTATTACACCTGCGATTGCAGCAATACTATTTACATTTAGCATTTTTTTAGCTGCGTCTTTCATAGTCAAATGCTCTTTCGCTCCATAACTAACCTGTATTTCACAAATTGAATAAAGAGCTATGGTAAGAACAACTCCAGCAATTATAATTAAGTACACCTGATCTGGTCCCATCAATGCAATCACTACTGGGATCCCCATAAAGGTTGAATTTATTCCTGTCAGTAGCGCCATATATATACCCGTGTCATTTTTGCTATTATTTTGCAATAGCCTACCTTTCATTAAGTAAGAAGCCACTGTTGCAACCAGTGTTATTATTATGGTTCCTATTACCAAGTAGACTAGTTTTTGAAGGACCTCATTATTTATTTCTACTATAGAAAATGAAGAAAAAATTAACATTGGTGATGTTATATTCACCATTAATTTTGATAAGTGCTCATTGGAATTTTTTGTTAGGATGCCTTTCTTCCCTGCAAAATATCCTACTCCAACTATCAAGAAAAGTGAAATTATATTAAATATTACGTCAATCATGTTTTACTCCTGCTTCTGCTTGTTGCTTCATCTATTAAGGTTACCTTCAATTTCGTATTTAGTCAATAGATATTGATAGCAGAGATCTATATATTCTAATACATTAAATTATTTAAACTAATTAAATTGAAAAATTAGGAACATATTCTTATTGATACGTTCCTAATTTTTGTGCTTTTTCTATTTTCTATCTGCTGTTTAATAATCAGATATATTACGCACTTAGTGTCAATGCTATTTAGATTTTCTAACTATTAAATCATTGCGTCAAAATCCTTTTCTTCTGCCTTCTTTTTAGAAAATACGGTTACCAAGGCTTGTACAACTGCTATCACTGCAAAGTAAATCGTCCACTCATCAATGAGGATCATCGGCTGAGTTATGTCCTGTGTTAGTAAGAATAAAATAATAGCTCCAGCTGTTGGGATTAGGCTAATTAGTCTTAATAGGCCTTTCCTTTTAATCTCTACGTGTTCTTCTTCTCTTTTCTTTGAGAAGTAAGTTATTAATAGCATCAAAGTCATTAATCCAGTAACAATAGTCAAAATCAAATCTACTAATGACCAACTAGCTCCCGAGGCTAAAGGCGTATCATTTTCTCCTATTGTTTCCGCTTCTGGTCCATCCGCTAAAGGTGTTGGGGCATCATCAACTGCTGCTAGTGCTACTGGCACTGGTCCAACGGCTACAAATGGAGTTACTGGAATAGCTGTAATTGGAGTTGGTGCTGGGGTCGGTGTAGGAGTCGGTTCTGGGGTTGGTGTAGGAGTTGGCTCTGGGGTCGGCCCTGGCGGTGTCACTATCTCTTCTATATCCAGAGATGGGTTTCCAAGGTCACTCCTCTCAACTGTTACTCCTGTTCCACTTGGCGGCGTATCCGTATAAGTCAATGTATGTTCTTCATTAGTAGGATAGTTTCCATTTGCCATATCAGGATTAGTAGCTTCAATAAAGAATTTCAGTTGCACTAAATCACGGTCAATTTCTCCAATATTTACGGTAATTTGCTCACGTGATGCGCCGTTATAGTCAATATTTTCAATATAATATTGATTTAGTTCAGGAGTATTATCTATGCTTTCTGTCAACGGTACCTCTACTCCACCGCGTTGCAGTGTTACCGGGTGACTACTATCTACTAATATTTTATATTCTTCCGTAATAATATCTGATATTATAGCATCTGTATACTCTGATTCTAAAGGTTCTGTAGGAAGTGGATTTGTGCCCTCATAGAATATACCTTGTAAAGCAACCTCTAGATTATTTCCACTTACATCAGCAATATTTTGATAATTAGCTTCCGTTGTACTAAGTTCTTTTAGCCAATCTTCATGTACATTATCATAGGACGAACGTTGTTCAAGATTTACACCAACAGTGTGAATAGTTGCCTTTAACTTTTCCTCTAATTCTCTTGCTTTGTCTATGCCATTAGCTTCTTCTAATATCTGTGTGTACTGATATCCACCACCATAGGAATTGGCATTTGCTCCATCGTGGTAGTGAGACGACGTTCCAATAAACATACGGTGATATAATTCTGTTTCTGCTCCCTCGACACCATCTCCGTGCATATCAAATGAAATTTCCTTTGTGTAAGAAATGGCATTAATCTGATCCCCTGGACTAACTTCGTCTCCCCAGTGAGCTGGTGTTTGTAGAACTCGGTAATACATATCGCGATGTCCTACATATACTTCAGTATCATCATGCGACACAAATACAATAGTCAATGGTCGTTCACTATCTTCCACATTCCTAGAATCTGCAAACAACTCAACCTGTTCTAAGGCTAAGGTATAGTCTGACGTATAATAGCCTGCAGGGTTCACAGTTCCCTCAGGGTATACATGTAATACTTCTCCATCTCCATTTCTATAAGCAGTAGGTGACACAGGCGTTATTAAATTTCCATCAATATCATAATCAAGCCCATTACTAAAATTCATATCAAATGCAGCTTCATTACTTTGGAAGTTAAAGCTATTTAAAGTGTTTCCTCCAAATTGTACTAGAGCTACACGGTTATTTGCGCTGTTTCCATTTGCAAGTAACTCTCCTGCTATTCCATTAACTGCATCAACAGAGGCCTCCCAATTCTGCTCACCTGCCCAAGCCGATTTATTAAGAACCACTACAACATCCGTATCTTGTGTTTCTGGCTGTGCCATAAAGTCAAACTGTATATTTCCTATACGATTTTCATAGTCTATCCACTCTGCTGATTTGTTTCCATAAACTTCTTCTGGTTCTAACGAAGAACTCCCTGAAGAAACATTCATTGGCTGGTGTAATACATCTGCTGGTTCTCCTGCCTCCTCCATGTATTCCCATTTTTCATTTTCTAAAATAGGATCTACTGCTGCATCTCCTACCATCATTCCATAATCAGCAGTAGCATTAGTTGAGTCGCTAAACCCTGCATAATAATCTGGATTTCCGCCATTAAAGTCTACTGTGTTGTATTCATCCCAATATGAATCTTGAACATCATAAGCTACTGTTTGATACAAAGAATATATATCAACATTCCCATCTTTTATTTTATCTTTTCCAATCAAATAGTAAAATGGATCATAATAAAGAGGGTCTGTGTTATGATTAGCTAATGTCGCATCACGGCGATAAGAAAGGCGTTCTAGATCATTTCCAATTTCCACATTCTCCGAGTTTCTATCAACAAGCCCAAACTCATTGTCTGTATAAACTGGCATCTCTGTTGGTTCTTTCGCACTCCATCCTATAAACCTTAATTCATTTGGGTCTATTTGATCTTTATATTGAATCTTTGAATCTAGAAGACTAGATAAAACTTCATAATTCTTACTAGAATAGTCATTTAAAGGAATAGGTGTCCCTTCTGTGTATGTGCCTGTACTAGGGTTATATGAATGCGGTGTTACAGTAACTACGCTTGAGTCTGTGTTAGCAAAAGCTGTTAAAGGTATTACCCCCACCACCATTATAATGACTAATAAAACACTTAGCTTGCGTTGCCATTTTACTCTTATTACACTCTCTTTCATTATTATATCCTCCTCATGTGTTATGCCGTTTGTTAGCTATATGAATCTAATACTATTTATCTTTTCTAAGTTTATTTTATACATATACTAAAATTGATTTTTGCATCATTTGGGTATTATATCAAAAAAAACATGCAGCCATCAACCCTTTTGTGTAAAATTCTCTATATTCCATATAAACTTCTAATTGCAAATACTCCTAACACAAAAATCCAGCCTGATTTAAGACTGGATTTTTTCAGATAATATATTTATTTTAGATTTTAATATTAATGCTTATTTTTTACCATTACAACCTGAGCAACCTTTTACTTGGCTTTCTTCTTGCTCTTCCATCATTTTCATAGCATGAACACAGCCAACGCATTTGTTACCTCTTTTTTTTTGTTTAACAATATATGCTATTGCCGCACCTAATATTGCCAAAATTATTAACGATAAAATTACATTTTCCATTTTCTCTCCTTAAGCAACTGATGCTACTAAATCAGATTTCTTATTTTTTCTTACAATTAGGTATACAATAACTGCAATAATAGCTGCTACTGCAATAAGTCCTGGTACAAATCCTACTCCTAAAGCTCCTGTAGTAACTAGTGTTCCTATTTGGTAAACAAAGAATGCTACTACATATCCTGTTGCTAATTGGAATCCAATTCCTGCCCATAGCCATTTTGGCTCTTCCATTTCAGCTCTCATTGAACCGATAGCTGCAAAGCATGGTGGTGTGTATAGGTTGAACATTAGGTAGGCAAGTGCTGCTACTGCTGTTAATCCCATTGTAGCTGCTACTTGTGATTCCCCACCTACTAATGCAAGTTCCTCTGTATCAATAAAGTTGGTAATGCTATATACTACTGCTAGAGTACCTACTACGTTTTCTTTTGCAATAAATCCTGTAATTGCTGCTGCCGCCAATTGCCATGTTCCAAATCCTAGTGGAATTAGAATTAAAGCAAATGGTGATGCTATTGAAGCTAGGATACTTGTATCTGCTGCTCCTTCTGCTACTGGTGTAAAGCTCCAGTCGAATGTTTGCATGATATGTACAACTGCATTACATACTAGAATAATTGTACCTGCTTTAATAATAAAAGCCTTTGCTCTTACTAGCATTGAAAGTAGTGACATTTTAATGCTTGGGAATTTATATTCTGGAAGTTCCATAATAAAGTATGAATGTACGCTTTTGTCTCCAGTAATAGCTCTTACTATTAGAGCTCCTACAATAATAAGTCCAATTCCTACAAAGTACATTAGAGGGCTAACCCAGCTTGCTCCTTCGAAAAATGCTCCTGCAAATAATACGATAACTGGTATTTTTGCTCCGCAAGGCATAAATGGTGTTAACATAGCTGTTGTTCTTCTTTGTGTTTCATCTTTAATTGTTCTTGAAGCTGCAATTCCAGGGATAGCACAACCTGTACCAATTACCATAGGTATGATTGATTTTCCAGAAAGTCCTACTTTTTTGAAGAATCTATCCATGATTACTGCTACTCTAGCCATATAGCCGCAGTCTTCCAGTAGTGCCAATAAGAAGAATAGTACCATTATTAAAGGTAGGAATCCAAGTACAGCACCAACACCGCCAATAATTCCGTCTAACAACAATGATGATAGGAATGGTGATACGTTCTCTCCAAGTAACCCTGCTACCCCATCAGTTATCAATCCGATAAACATTTCAAAATATCCTGCGATAAATGGACCAACATACGTTTGTGAAATCGCAAAGATCCCCCACATAATTAATGCAAAAATTGGAATACCTAGCCATTTATGAGCTATAACTGCATCCACTTTATCCTGAGCTGTCTGCTGAGCAGCACTTAACTTTCTTACTTCTACTTTTTTTATCAGGTTATTTACGAAGTCAAATCTAGCCTTGTCTTCCGCCTTTACAGCATCTTTGTCCGCTAAATCTGCACTTGTAGCTGCGAATGGCACTAACTGATTTTTACCTTTTACACTAACCGCTGCATCAATTAAGTTCTTCAGTCCGCTTCCTCCAACTGAGTTTGCTACTGTTTCAACTACTGGGCATCCCATTTCTTTTGACAGTTTATCAAGGTCAATTTCAATCCCTTTTCTTTCAGAAATGTCACTCTTATTTAAAGCGATAACCATAGGTATGCCTACTTCTGCCAATTGAGTTGCAAGAAACAAACTTCTATTTAAGTTTGAAGCATCTACAACATTAATTATTACATCTAAGTCTCCGCCCTTTACAAATTCTCTTGTAATTGACTCTTCTGATGTAAATGGTGAAAGTGAGTAAGCTCCTGGTAAGTCTACTACTGTTATCTTTTCTTTTGAAGATAAGCTAGCTTTTAGCTTAGCCTCTTTCATGTCAACTGTTACTCCTGCCCAGTTTCCTACTTTTTCTGTCCTCCCAGTGATAGCATTAAATAAAGTAGTTTTTCCGCTATTAGGATTTCCCGTTAAAGCTATTTTCATTTTTTCCTCCGTTGTTGTTAGTAAAATAAATTGAATAATTGCGTTTGGCATAATCATTGGTGCCTTTTATGCCTACATGTTTGCCTTTTTCCAAATAATTTTATATTTGAGATTATAATAAAACGTTAGTAATTGCTAACTAATTTATGTTAGCACATTCTAACTTCTCTTTCAAGTGTTTTGTGCTTTTTTTTTGAAAAATTACAAATTTCAAAAAAATCCAAAACCGAAATTTAAAACTCTAATTAAAAGGGACAGCTCATCATCAATTTCTCGAATCTAAGCTGCCCAGTTAAGAAGCGTGTTTATTGCCAAGCCTTAATAAGCTATCTCTTTAAGGCTTGTTCTTTCTTTATATCACCTTTGCTAAGAAATCTTGTAACCTTTCGCTCTTTGGTGATTCAAAAATTTCTTTTGGTGTTCCCTCTTCAACTATCTTCCCTTCATCCATAAAAATAACTTTACTGCCCACTTCTTTAGCAAAGCCCATTTCATGTGTAACAACAACCATAGTCATTCCATCTGCTGCAAGCCCTTTCATTACATCCAATACCTCCCCTACCATTTCAGGGTCAAGGGCACTTGTGGGCTCATCAAATAGCATAACATCTGGTTCCATACAAAGCGCTCTAACTATTGCAATCCTCTGTTTTTGCCCGCCAGATAATTGACTAGGGTAGGCGTCTTTTCTATGATCTAGACCTACTTTCTTTAATAAATTCGATGCCAATTTTTCTGCATCATCTTCCTTTAAACCTTTTAATTTCATTGGTGCAAGCATCATATTTTTTAGAACTGACATGTGTGGAAATAGATTGAAGTGCTGAAACACCATCCCCATTTTTTGCCTATGTTCATTTATGTCTATGTCTGGGTTAGTTATATCTGTACCTTCAAAAATCACCTTCCCCTCAGTAGGATTTTCTAATAAGTTTAAGCATCTCAAGAAAGTACTTTTCCCACTGCCTGATGGTCCAATTACGACAACAACTTCGCCTTGTTTTATTTTTTGGTTAACACCATTTAATGCTTTAATCTGTCCATTATTGTAAGTCATCTTTACGCCTTCAACATTAATTAAATTCTCACTCATTTTATTCCGCCTTAACTTTCTACCGCTTTGTACCCTAATGATTTTTTATCATTTCTTAATCTGTTTTCCAATTTCCCTACAAGCCCAGTAAATGTCATAACCATAATCAGATAACAAAGAGCTACCGCTAGGAGTGGCATAAATTGAATATATGTTACCCCTCTTACAATATCTCCTGCTTTAGTCAGGTCCATTACCGAAACATATCCAGCTACACTGGTTTCCTTGATCAAGGAAATAAACTCATTAGCTAAAGTTGGTAGCACTGTTTTAAAAGCTTGCGGTGTGATAATATATCTCATAGTCTGTAAATAGTTGAATCCAAGACTTCTCCCTGCTTCAAACTGGCCTTTGTCAACACTCATAATCCCACTTCTGAAAATTTCTGCAACATATGCACCTGAATTTATACCAAAAGCAAGGGCCCCTACCATAACTCCGTTAGTGCTACTTGCAAAGATTACAAAATATATTATCATCAGTTGAATAATTACAGGTGTCCCTCTTATTACAGTTAAATATACCCTACAAATATTATTTGCGATTTTCAAGGCAATTCTTTTTTTTCCTTTTATATTATCCCCATTTAAATCCCAAGTGGCTCTAATAATAGCTATAATTAAGCCTATAACTACCCCAATTGCTAACGCTACTGCGGTCATTGTCAAAGTATTTACTATTCCTTCTAAATAGTATAAATACCGATCTTTCTCTATAAAACACGCTATAAAATCTTCGCGTAAATCTTCAAAAATATCTTGCACAAGCCTTCCTTCCTAAAGTGCAAAACAGATGCCTTGCATCTGTTTCACTTTTAATATATGTGTGTATACATTAGATAGTTTCTATTTATTTTGCTCATTTACTAGAGCAATTGCAGGAGCCTCATTCAGTATCATACAATCAATTTTACCTTGCTTTAAAGCCGCCATTGAGTCATTATCACTATTGAATCTGCTAATTGTAGCAAGCCCTGTTGCTTCAAAGTCTTCTGTAACCATAAGATCTTGGCTTGAATTAGTTTGTACTCCTATCGTAAAGTCTGCACCTTCTTTTGAAAGGTCTTCAAAACTTGAAATCTCTCCACCTTCTTTTACTACCATTACCATTTCTGCTGTTGAGTAAGGAACTGTAAAGTTAATTTCCTTTTGTCTTTCTTCTGTATTAGCAAGTCCTGCCATTGCAAAATCTGCTTTTCCAGCTTGCACTGCTGGAATAATTGATCCAAAGGCCATATCATCAATTACAAGTTTCATATCTAACTTATCTGCAATTGCTGCTGCAATGTCAGGGTCAATACCAACAATTACATCTCCATCGTATGATTCGTATGGTGGATACTCTGCATTAGTAGCCATGATGATTTCTTCTTTCCCCTCAGTATCTTGTTGGAATGTTAATCCATGATCTTCACCATTTAAATAGGCTTCTTCTATTTTACCTACTGTACCATCATCAATTAATTCTTGCAGTGCAGTGTTTATTTCGTTATATAACTCTGTATTCTCCTTTGCAACTCCAATTGCAAATTCTTCACCCGCATATCCTGATTCCATAATAACAAGGTTTCCCGTTTCCTCGCTATCGTTGCTTGAGCATCCAGCAAAGCTAAATACCATTACTATTGTTAGTGCCATTATTAAAATATTCTTTTTCATAACAAACTCTCCTTTTACTAAATTTGTTTCTTCTTAACTTGTTATAAGTATACAACTTAAATTATATTTATGCAAGCTTTTCTTGGATATTTTTTAACTTTTTTGCATATTTATTTATCGATATGCTTTTCCCATTTGCTACAATGGCTATTTTTTTACTAATTACTAGGGGATTCCTATTTCACCATAAAAAAAAAAGTAGATTTCTCTACCTTTTTTTAAAACAGATGTTATCTGTTTAATTCTCTAAAACTATCGCTTCTGCTAGTTTCTTATCTATGCTATATCTAGAATCTTTTATTGTTACTACATAATTCCCACTAATCACGGATACCAGTGTAACCGTCTCGCCTTCATAGCATCCTAGGGTAAACAGAAAGTTTTCCATCTCTTTATTAGCTGTTGCTATTTTAGCTATTTTATACTCAATACCTTTGTCACAATTAGATATGTTTTTATTGCTCATATTCCACCTTCTATTAATAAATTCCCCTTAGTTTTTGCTAGCTTTCAGTCAGTTATGTTCAACTAACTTTATTGTAACATATCTAGTAAATCATTTCAACATTTAAGTTTGTATGAGAATTTTAGTTTTGGTCCGCAGTAACAATTCTTTACTATATCCTCTTTTCAGCAATTTCCTCTACAATATCTTCGATGAATTTTTCCACACTAACTTCACCTAATTCTCCCTGTTTATTTGATCTAATAGTTAAACTATTATTTTCTGCCTCAATTTCACCAATAATGCCAATATAAGAAACTCTTTCATTTCTTGCTTCCCTTAATTTATATCCTATTTTCTCATTTCTAATATCTAACTGGACTCTAACACCCTTTTCTTCAAGTTTCTTAGCAACCTCTTCCGCATAAGGTGAGAATTTTTCAGTTACTGTTAGTAGTTTTACTTGAACAGGGGCTATCCATAATGGAAACTTGCCTGCAAAATGCTCTATTAGAATCCCTATGAACCTTTCAATTGATCCAAATATTACTCTATGAATCATTACAGGTCTGTGCTTCTCTCCATCAGATCCAACATAACTTATGTCAAATCTTTCTGGCATCATATAATCAAGCTGGATAGTTCCACACTGCCATGTTCTGCCTAAGGAATCTCTTAAATGGAAATCTAACTTCGGTCCATAAAAAGCACCATCGCCTTCATTTATAATGTATTCAATTCCCTTCTCTTCCATAGTCTCTCTTAGTGCATCTGTTGCCTTATCCCAAAGCTCTACAGTTCCGATATACTTTTTTTCTGGTCTTGTTGAAAGTTCAATATGATATTCGAATCCGAATTTTTGATAAAATTCGTCAATAAACTCAATTACATTCGTAACCTCTTCTTTCACCTGAGACTCTAGCATAAAAATATGTGCATCATCCTGTGTAAAAGTTCTAACTCTCATTAACCCATGAAGCGCACCACTTAACTCATGTCTGTGTACTTGCCCTAATTCTCCCATTCTGATTGGAAGGTCCCTATAAGAATGCATCTTCCTTTTATACGCCAACATTGCTCCTGGACAGTTCATAGGCTTAACTGCAAAGTCTTCACCATCAATTTTCGTAAAATACATGTTATCCTTGTAGTTATCCCAATGTCCTGAAGTATGCCAAAGGTCTTCATTCATAATTAAAGGAGTCTTGATTTCTTGGTATCCCCTCTTTTTATGCTCTTCTCTCCAAAATCCTTCTAACTCATTTCTAACAACC
This sequence comes from uncultured Oscillospiraceae bacterium, assembly GCA_964369805.1. Classification (GTDB taxonomy): domain Bacteria; phylum Bacillota; class Clostridia; order Peptostreptococcales; family Anaerovoracaceae; genus CAYJHC01. The sequence continues at coordinate 21,294 of CAYJFM010000003.1, read as the reverse complement.
ATACCATTAGGCATAAAGAAAGGAAAGCCAGGACCTTCTTCTTTCATAATAAAAAGGTCCATTTCCTTGCCTATTTTTCTGTGGTCTCTTTTTTTCGCCTCTTCAATTTTATCTAGGTACTCTTTTAATTCTTCTTGTGTTGGAAAAGAGGTCCCGTAAATTCTTTGAAGCATCTTGTTATCAGAATCGCCTCTCCAATAGGCTCCTGCAACACTTGTCAACTCAATCGCCTTAATTTCGCCTGTTTTCTCCATATGAGGACCTGCGCAAAGGTCAATAAAGTCCCCTTGCTTGTAAAAGGAGATTACTGCATCAGTAGGTAATCCTTCAATAAGTTCAATTTTATATGGCTCATTAATTTCTTCCATAAGCTTAATTGCTTCTTCCCTAGGAAGTTCAAATCTTTCTAGCTTATGGCTTGCTTTAATTATCCTTTTCATTTCTTTAGTAATTGTTTTCAGATCTTCATCTGTAAATTTATGTTCTAGATCAAAATCATAGTAAAATCCATTGTCGATTGCTGGTCCTATTGCGATCTTTGCTTCTGGCCACAGTTTTTTTACTGCTTGAGCTAATATATGTGATGATGTATGCCTAAACTTTTCTCTTATTTCTTCATTGTTAAAATCAATTTTTTCTTTCGCCATTTTAATCCTCCATCTTTATTAATTAATCATTATCTTCTTCATAGTATTCCCATGCTAATTCGATTAGCCTATCTATTAAATCTGTATTCGTTATACCGTCGTTTTCCCACAGCTTCGGATATAGACTTATATTTGTAAATCCTGGTAAGGTGTTTATTTCATTGAAGATAACTTCGCCCTTATCTGTGAGAAAGAAATCTACTCTTGCTAGTCCTCTGCAGTCAATAGCTTTGTATATATCAATTGCATTTTGTATTATTTTTTCGGTAGAAGCATCACTTATATCCTTTGGAACCTTTGTTTGAACTGCTTCAGACACATATTTGGCTTCATAATCATAAAAGTCATTTACTGCCACCACTTCACCTATTGATGATGCTATGGGCTTTCGATTTCCAAGAATTGCTATCTCCAACTCCCTGCCAACAATACTCTCTTCTACAATTACTTTATGATCTTCTTCAGCTGCTTTCTTTATTCCTTCGAAGAGTTCTTGGAAGTCATACACTTTTGAAATACCTACTGATGATCCAGCATTGGCTGGTTTTACAAAAAAAGGATATTTTTTTTCTAAATGATTTTCTATATCTTTTAAGACTCTTCCCGAAGTTTCTATTAACTCATTTCTGCTAGTAACAAAATATTTTGCCTGCTTAACTCCTGCTCTGTCTGCAACTAATTTTGTAATAGCCTTATCCATGCAGCAAGCAGACCCTAAAACGCCAGCTCCCACATATGCTATTCCTGCTAAGTCAAGTAAACCCTGTAAGGCTCCATCTTCACCTGTTTTTCCATGTATTATTGGGAATGCACAGTCAATTTTAATGGTTTCTTTTCCATCTACTATAATTCCGCCCACAGTTTTTTCTGGAGATATAATAGCCTTTTTAACAGCTACACCCTTCATCCACTTTCCTTCTCGAATTTTTTGTTTACTAGCCCCAGTTAATATCCACTCTCCGCTTTTTGTTATCCCTAGCATTAATACTTCATATTTCTCTTTGTCTATTTTTTCAGCAATATTTGCTGCTGATTTACATGAAACCTCATGTTCTGATGATGTGCCACCAAAAATAATCAGAATTTTCTTTTTCATCTTTCACTTCCCATTTTAATAAAAGCCTGTATACCAAGCTATTTCATCGCTTATTTCCTGTACTGTCGTTGTTGGTTCATAGCTAGGTTGATTAAACATTGTTTCATGTAACATTACTACGTTCTCATTTAAGGTTCTCGGCACTACCATTGATTGTCCGTCAATAATACCTGTTTCTGTTAGATACGTCCCGTCCGGTTGCTCTAAATAAGGGAACCCTATGCTTTCACCCTGCGTGTATGTTGCCATAACAATTGCAAGGTCTAGTATTTCTCTTTGATCCAAACTAGTCACAACTTGTGATGCACCTGTTTCGGCTACAGTATTAATCGTATTAAAGTCCGATTGCAAAGTTTTGCTAATTCCACTTTCAACTAAAGTTCTCATTCTTTCTGTTCTTTCAAAGTCTCCATTACCAACTTTTCTAATTCTAGCATATGTAACTGCTTGTACACCGTTTAAAGTCTGTACCCCTGGCTCTGTTATCAAAGTTGTATCACCGCCAATATTATTAGCCGTGTCTATAATATACTTGTTCAATTCATCAATTTCTTCTTCTTTAATATCTACTTCTAATCCACCCAAGCCATCAACAACACTTGCAACAGTATTCCAGTTTAAAAGTATGACCTCGTCGATATTCAAATCCATGTTAGTATTTAATGCCTTTACAGTCTGTGTTATACCTCCGTTTGTATTCGCAGCATTTACTTTAGAGTAATACTGTATTCCATCTGCTGTTTCTAATTGGAGGTAGGTATCTCTGTAAACTGAAATCAATTTCACCTCTTCAGTCACCTTATCGACACTTAATATCATTATTGCATCAGTCCTTGAGGTGTCATAGCTTTCATCTACTCTCGCATCTACTCCTGCTATTAGTATGTTATCATAGTTGCTCAGTTCTTGAGCAACCACTGGATCTATCCCAAGGTCATCACCTAGTTCAATTGGTGTAACCTTACCAAGGAGGCCCCATACATACATAGCGATAAATCCTCCAATAAGTAATATCAAGAGTAACAGGGCAAAGATAATAGTAGCAATTCTTTTCCCTTTTTTCTTCTTTCTCTTTTTTCCATTTTTCTTAGATGCTTTTTTGCTGCTTTTGCTTAATGCTCTTTCTCTTTTTTCGGCTGTTGGATTATATGCTACAACCTCTTCTTCAGACACTGACTGATTGCTAAATGCTCCGAATTCACCAAAAAGTTCATCTTGTGAGAAATCATATTCACTTTGCTTTACATTCACTTGATCCCTAAACTCTGGCCGTTCTCCATATGCATCTCTTGAGTTATAGTATTTTGTTTCATTATATGGTTTATCCGTCAAATGCTTTTCTCTATAGCTATTTTTCTCATAATAGCTGCTTTCTTTGCTTTTAATCATCTCCCTACCATCTGCAGGATTTTCATAAATAGGTGAGTTTTGTAATTCATCAAAAATAGCAAAAGGGTCTTCAAGCTTTCCATCATCATCCATTCTTTCATATAATGGTGGGTCTCTTCTAACCTTGCTTTCATTAATATCTAATTCTCTTCTGGGTTTTTTACCTAATGGCATATTCTTCTCCTAAATATAACCGACAACTATTAATCCAAACATCTATTTAAAGTTTACAGTTTTTCACAAAATTTCTGTGTAGTACCTGTAATGTCTTCTTGTCCAAATACTGCGGACCCTGCAACAACAATATCGCAACCTTTTTCTAATACTAAATTAATATTTTCAAGTGTAACTCCACCGTCTACTTCAATTACGTAGTTCATTTGCCTTGTTTTTCTTATTTCATCCAACACTTTAATGTTCTCTAATGTTTCCATTATCATTTTTTGACCGCCAAAACCAGGGTACACTGACATAATAAGAATCATATCAATTTTATCTAGGTATGGAAAAAGTTCTTCTACTCTGGTATCAGGTTTTATGGAAACACCAACTTTAATCCCAGTTTCTTTAATACAGCTAATCACTTCATCTAAATTGCTACATGCTTCATAGTGTACAGTAATGTATTCTGTTTGCTCTGTAACAAAGTCTTTTATGTAGTCCATCGGGTTTTTTATCATTAAATGCACATCAAAAGGTAATGTCGTTTTTCCTACCAAACTCTTCATGACTGTGCTACCAAAACTAATATTAGGGACGAAATGTCCATCCATAACATCTACATGTATTAAATGTGCCCCCCCTTTTTCAATTTGTGATACATCCTCTCCGAGTTTTGAAAAGTCTGCTGAAAGTATTGATGGTGCTAATTTATTCATTTTTTCTCCAATCCTTCGTATAGCTTTCTAAAGCTTAAGTATCTATTACTATTTATTTCTCCCTTATCAAGTAGTCCTTTAACATTACATCCTGGCTCTTTATAATGGCTGCAATTCCCATATTTACATTCTTTGCTGGCATTATCTATTTCAGGATAATAGTTTTGGAGTTCATCTTTTTCTATATCTTGAAGTTCAAATGAAGTGAAACCTGGAGTATCAAAAATGTATTTGTTAGTTGAAAATCTAAAAATTTCTACATGCCTGGTTGTATGTTTCCCTCTTTTTGTCTTGTTACTAATGGTTCCAGTTTCTATATCCTCTCTGCCAAGAATTCTGTTTAATATTGTTGATTTTCCAACTCCAGATGGACCTGCTAATACAATCTTTCCTTCCGGTAACTTTTCTTCTAGGGGTTCTAGTTTCTCATCTTGTTCCGCTGATATCTTAACTACATCGTAAATATTTTTATAAATTTTTTCTATCTTGCTGTTGCCTTTTATTAAATCACTTTTATTTATACATATTAGTGGTTTTATATTGTTTTTTTCTGCCATTATTAAAAACTTATCTAATACTTCTAGGTTTACTTTAGGTTCTTTTTCACAAATTACTATAACTAATGCATCTACATTTGCTACAGGAGGTCTGATAAAAGAGTTCTTTCTTTCCTCAATATAAGTAATAATACTTTGCTTTTGGTCTTCCATGTTTATTGTGACAAGATCTCCTATCATTGGTGTTATTCCTTGATTCTTAAATAAACCCTTTGCCTTACATTCCACAACAAGACCAGGTTCTATTTCTACGTAATAGAACCCACCTATACCTTTAATTATTATACCTGCTTGAATACCTTGTTTTTGATCTTTCTTATTACTTATTACTTCCATCGACATCCTATTCTGTTGGTTCTGGTGTTGGCTCTGGTGTTGGCTCTGGCTCTGGTTCTGGCTCTGGTTCTGGGGCTCCACTACTTACTCTAATATCAATGGTTTCTCCCTCTTCCAATTCTGCGTTTGCCTCATATTGTTGCCATATAACTTGGTTTTCTGCATATGTAGTGCTTGTATCATAAGTTATTTTGCCTATTTCAAATCCAGCTTCTGTTATAGCGGCTTTTGCAGCTTCCAGTTCTTTTCCAACTAAAAATGGTACGGTTGACTGTGCTTTACCTGTTCCATCACTTACTACTAAATTTATAGTACCACCTATTTTTTCAGTAGAGCCACCAACTGGATCTTGTTCAACAACTTCCCCCTTTGGCTTTTCGCTTTCTGTTGATGTAATGCTACCAACTGTATAGCCTTTTTCTTCAATAGTAGCTACGGCATCATCTTCCATCATCCCTACTACATTTGGAGTTGTCCCGTCTTCTTCTCCCTTACAAATATTCACAGTAATAGTGCTACCTTCTTTTACGCTTTCCCCTTCATCTGGGTTTTGGGCTGCTACCTCTCCTATTTCATATTCTTGGCTATAGACTTCTTCCCCTTCTTTTATGTTTAGTCCAAGTTCATCAAGGGTTTCTGTCGCCTCTGTTAAAGTCATACCTTTTAGATCTGGTACCTTTACTTCTTTCCCCCCAATTACTCCTAGAGCAAACAGCACAACCACACCAACGATAATTAATGCAGCTGCAGAAATACTAGAAATAATTATAATTTTTTTCTTCTTTGCTTTTTTATCTTCGGCTGTCAGTGCTTCCTCTTCAATAGAGGTTTCTTCCGCCATTTCGGCTTTGCTTGTGTCTACAATGGAGTCACCAACAATTCTTCCTACTACTTCTATATTGCTAAACTCATCTATCATCTCTTCTATTGAATCATATCTGTCAGTAGGCAATTTATTTGTTGCTTTAAGAACTATATGCTCCAGTCTTGGCGGTATCCCTGCTACGAATTCCGATGGCGATGGCATCTCATTATTAATGTGCATAAGAGCAACCGAAACTGGATTTTCGCCATCAAAAGGAATTTTTCCTGTTAGCATTTCATATATTACTATACCTAGTGCATAAATATCTGATTTGTCATCAATATATCCACCTCTTGCCTGTTCAGGTGAAAAATAATGTACAGAACCCATAATATTTTCGCTTGTGTTACTGGTTATAGTTGTTGAGGTAATTGCCTTGGCAATACCAAAGTCCGTAATTTTAGCAACTCCATCATTTGTAACCATGATATTATGTGGTTTCACATCTCTATGAATTATGCCTCTTTTATGCGCTATGTTTAATCCCGCCGCGATTTGTTTAGCATAATCAATAACTACTTTATATGGTAGCGGCCCTGTTTCATATATTATTTCACTTAATGTGGTTCCTTCAACTAACTCCATAACAATGTAGTTTATGTTTCCTTCTCTACCTACATCATAAACACTTACAATGTTCGGGTGATTTAAACTTGCAGCCGCGTGTGACTCTTTTCTAAAGCTTTCTATAAATTTTGAATCTTTTGTGAATTCTGGTTTTAGAATTTTCACAGCAACGAATCTATTCAGTAGTCTATCTTTTGCTTTATAAACTACCGCCATTCCTCCATCGCCTATTTTCTCTAAAAGTTCATATCTGCCCGCAATTATCCTTGTACTCACGTTTTTTCCTCCTACACTCTTAAACAAATTACTGTAATATTATCATTACCACCAGCTTTGTTTGCTGCTTCTACTAATTCTGAAGCAAGTTCTGGCATTGTTTCATATTTATTGATAAGTTCTATTATCCTATCATTACTTACCTCGTCATAAAGTCCATCAGTGCATAATATTATTATGTCACCTTCATTTATATCCACTCTGAACAAATCTGGCTCCACAATTTCATCTGTTCCTAGGGCCCTTGTTATCATGTGTCCACTTTTGTGGTCTTTTGCCTCATCCTCTGTTATTACACCCATTTTGACTAATGAATTAACGTAGCTATGATCCTCAGTAATTTGTTCTAGCTCATCAGTTCCTCGATAAATATATGCTCTACTATCCCCAATGTTTAATACATATGCCTTCTTCTTTTTTATAACTGCCGCTACTAATGTAGTTGCCATGCCTTTCATTTTTTCATTTTCTTTAGCCATAAAAAAGATTTTTCGATTGGCTTCCGAAAGGCATTTATATAATTCCACTGAAATTTCACTGTCTATCTCAATCTCATCAAAAGCTTTTTCCTTCGCATACTCCGCCATATATGTCACTGCAGTCCCACTTGCAACTTCACCACAATTGCTGCCGCCTACACCGTCAGCAACTATATATAAGTTTTCCTTAGGCATTACAAAAAGCGAATCTTCATTTTTATCTCTTTTTCTACCTGGGTTGCTTTTAAATCCTACACTTGTCATGTTTCTTCCTTTCATATTTGTAAGTTATCTAAATAAAGCTAGCTTTTCTTTTAAGCTTACAAATATAGAAACCATCTACTCCGTCAACATTTGGCAAGTATTGTTTTTCTATAACTTTTTCAAAGTTACTGTTTTTCTTAAGAAAATCAACAACGACTCTTTCGTTTTCATGCGGGTTTATCGTGCATGTAGAGTAAGTTAATTCTCCTCCTCTTTTTACATATTTCGAAGCCACCGATAAAATTTCTAGTTGAAGATGTGGCAAGTTCTTCATTTCATTTGTGTTCTTTTTATATCTAATCTCTGGTTTTCTTCTTAATACACCTAGCCCTGAGCAAGGTGCATCCACAAGTACCTTATCAGCTTTTTCCACTAAATTTGAATCTAGTCTTGTTCCATCCCAACTTCTTGTTTCGATGTTTTCAAGTCCAAGTCTTTTTGCCTCTTCGTTGATGATATCTACTTTTCTTTTGTATATATCTTGAGCAAGCACCTTACCTTTGCTGTTCATTTTTTCAACTAAAGCTAGTGTTTTTCCTCCAGGTGCTGCACATACATCTATTATGAAGTCATCTGGCTTTGGATCCATTATTTCTGGTACCATTTGCGATGCCTCATCCTGAATAGAGAACATTCCAACTTTATATAGATCGCTTTTTATAATTTCACTTCCCTCAATATGAAGTGCAGATTTTGCCATGATAGAGTCTTTTACTATATAGTCTCTTACTTCTAGCTGCTTTTTTAAATCTTCTTTTCTTGCTCTGTTTTCATTAACCCTTATTGTTACGTCTAGAGGATCGTAAGTTGAAGCTAATAATGCTTCAACAAATTCAGCATCATATGTTTCTAACCATAGTTCTATTATCCATGGCTCGCAAGAGTATTTAATTGACATATATTTTAGCCAATCTTCACTTCTATCCGGTATTTTTATTTCAAACCTTTGCTTAATAAATGCCCTTAGTATTGCATTTACAAATCCACTGTTCCCCCTAGCAAAGCGTTTTGCTAGTGTTACACTTTCATTTACTGCAGCATACTCTGGAACTGATGTCATCTCTAATATTTGGTATATCCCCATTCTTAAAATTGTCAATTCAGGCTTTTTTATTTTTGAAACACCCTTGTCTGCTAAGTTATCAATAATGTAATCTAAAAAATATTTTTTTTCCAATACTCCATAAACTAATTTTCTAACAAAGGCTTGTGAGTTTGGTTTATTTACTATAATCCTGTGGTTTAGTGCAATATTTGAATATGCACTTTTAGTCTCAACGTCCATTAGCACTTGAAAGGCGGTTTTTCTATTAATATCCATTTTTTCCTCCATCTATTTTAAAATTCACTTATTTTACATTAATATTTCTCAGTAATAATTTATTTTTTAGCTGGAATTCTAGTTGTTTCGCGCAATTAATACTAGCCTTATAAGTTCAAGCATCGATACCGCTAAGGCAGCTACATAAGTCATAGCTGCTGCTGTTAATACTTTCTGTGCTTGCCCAACTTCATCTGGGAATAAAAATTTTCCGTCTTTAAGCTGCGATAATGCTATCTTACTAGCACCAAATTCTACTGGTAAAGTAATCAAATTAAAAAATACTACAGCTGCAAACAATAAAATCCCAATGTTTAACAATGTTCCACCCCAAGGGGTCGTAGAAACTACCGTTAAAATAATTCCCCCAAGAATCAAGAAGTATGAAAGCTTTGATGCCATTGAAACTGGACCTGCAATCAGGCTTCTAAATGTTAGGGATACATGCTTTTGATGATGTTGAATAGCATGTCCTGTTTCGTGTGCTGCAACAGCAATGGCTGCAATACTTCTCCCGTCATAAACCTCATTAGATAGCCTCATTATTTTCCTTCGTGGATCATAATGGTCACCCAGTCTTTTTCTCTCCCGTTCAATTATCATGTTCTCCATTCCATTTGCTGCAAGCATTTTTCTTGCAACCTGCTCTCCAGTTAGTCCCCTTTTCGCTGGCACTTTTAGATATTTTTTAAAAGTGCTACTAACTATAGCCTGTGAGACAACCGCAATCAAAAAAGATAATATTAACAAAAACCAAGTCATATGTCAGTTCTCCTTTCTCAAACCTACTTTCATTATTAGTAAGCTACAATTTTTCAGAAACATCTATTGAGTTTCCTGCAAGATAGTCTGAAACTTTCATTCGTTTCTTACCTGAAACTTGTATTTCTTTAATCAGCAAGAAATCTCTTCCTGTTTTAATTAAAATACCGTTTTTATCAACTTTTACAATCTCTCCTGGCTCCACTTTTGAAGCCCTTTCCGGTTCTGCGCTTTCTATCACTACCTCTGGATTGAAAATTTTAATTTTTTCTCCTTTATATGTTCCAAAGGCTCCAGGTTGTGGTGATAAGGCTCTAATTTGACAGTCTAGCTCTTTCGCAGACTTTCCAAATTCCAATTTTCCATCTTCCTTAAAAAGCATCTTTGCATAAGTGGCATCTTCATCATTTTGCTTTACTTTCTTTTCAAGAAGGTTATCTATATTTTCAAGTGTATTAATGAGTAATTCTGCCCCTTTAATGCTTAGTTTATCAAATAATTGACCTGTGTCAAGCCTTTCTATAGGCACTTCTACTTTACTAATCATGTCACCAGTATCAAGTCCTTCTGCCATTTCCATAATCGTTACACCAGTAACATCTTCTCCGTCCCAAATTGCCCTTTGAATTGGAGCTGCCCCTCTATATTTAGGTAAAATAGATCCATGCACATTAATGCAAGCCTTTGTTGGTATTTCCAAAAGTTCTTTTGGAAGAATTTGGCCATATGCAGCAACAACTATTACATCTGGTGCAAAGTTTCTTAGTTTTTCCAAAAGTTCTTCATTTCCACGTACCTTTTCTGGCTGAAGTACTGTTATTCCTAAATCAATAGCCTTTTCCTTAACTTTTGTAAACTTTATTTTTTTACCTCTATCTCTTGCAGTATCAGGCTGAGTGACAACATAGCCTATATCATATCCTTTATCATACATTTTTTCTAAAGTAGGTACTGCAAAATCAGGTGTACCCATAAAAACTACTTTCATCTACTCTTCCTTACTTGTCTATCCTTCAGTTCTCTGATATTCAGAGGCTTTATCTTTATACAAAATCCCATCTAAATGGTCCATTTCATGGCAAACCACAACTGCTGCAAACCCTTCAAAGTAGAAGTCTTGCATATTTCCTCTTCTGTCTAAGCCTTTAATTCTAACTTTTTCTGGTCTCTTTACCATCCCTATAAACCCTGGTAAACTCAAACATCCTTCTGAGCCTTCTTGAGTTCCTTCCTCTTCAGAAAGTTCTGGGTTAATGAATTCAAAGTATGTTCCTTCATCCTCGGGATCAAAATGAACTATAATCATCCTCTTAAGCACCCCTACCTGTGGTGCTGCAATTCCAACTCCTTCACTATCTTCCATTGTATCTCTCATATCATCTAATAAAGTGATGATTTTTTCGTTAACCTCTTCAACAACTCTTGATTTTTTTCTTAATACGTCATCGCCTTCTACAAAAATGTTTCTTATTGCCATGTTACCCCCTCCAAATAGTAAACGGATTAATATCTATTGATATTTGTAAATCTGCTTTCCCATATTTTTTATTTTTCTTTTTGCTTATAATGTTCTCTTTCATTGCTTTAATAGCACCCATATAGTTTGCTTTTTCTGCCCTAGGGCATTTTACTAGTATATAGTACTTGGTTATCTCTTTATTAATACTCACCATTTGTTGCACTGCATATATATTTATCTCGCTTCCTTTTCCTAAAAGGCTAATCAAAACCTCTCTGCAAAGTAGTGCTTCGCTATGCGCAATTCTTTCTTCATTACTCCCTAATACTATCTGTACTAAGTCTGAAAATGGCGGATATTCCATATATTTTCTTAGAGCAATTTCTTGCTTAAAAAAATTACTATAATCTTGGTTTGTTCCGTGAATTATTGCATAATTATCAGGGTTAAAGGTTTGTACCACTACCAGACCCGTTTCATCACCTCTTCCGGCTCTCCCTGCTGCCTGAGTAATTAACTGGAAACATCTTTCTGCAGCTCTATAGTCTGGTATGTTTAAAGCAGTATCTGCTGCTAAAATGCCAACTAACCCAACATTATGAAAGTCTAGCCCTTTTGCAACAATTTGTGTTCCCATTAGTATATCTATTTTTCCTTTACCAAAGTTCCTTAGGACCTTTTCCATATGACCTACTCTTTGACTTGTATCAAGGTCTAACCTTTCAATAGTTTTTCCTTCAAAAAGCTGAATTATTTCTTCTTCTACTTTTTCAGTTCCAAAGCCTCTATACATGACTGATTCATCTCCACATTTAGGGCATATCTTTGAACTTTTTATCTTCTTACCACAGTAATGGCAGTCTAATGTTTCTGTTTCTTTGTGGTATGTAAGGTTTATTTCACAATCCTCGCAAACCGCCTTATAATCACAGTTAGTACATGCTATATATGTAGCATATCCTCTTCTATTTAAAAAAAGTATTACTTGTTTTTTCTCATTTAATGTTCTATTAATCTGATTATATAATTCCCTACTAATAGTTGATTTATTTCCAGACTTTAATTCATCACTTATGTCTATAACTTTTACATCTGGAAGGTTCGTATTGTTATACCGCTTTGTCATCTGTATATATTTATATATACCCTCTTTTGCTCTTTGAAAAGATATTACAGAAGGTGTTGCACTTCCCAGTATAACACTACCTCCTTCTGCCTTCGTTCTTTTTATGGCAACTTCCACAGTATCGTACTTAGGAGTTTTATCTGACTTATAAGTACTCTCGTGTTCCTCATCTAATATAATCAGGCCTATGTTCTCTAGTGGGGCAAAAACTGCTGACCTGGCACCAATAACAATTTTAATATTCCCACTGCGAATATTTTCCCACTGTTCATATCTTTGAGCCTTAGTAAGTCTACTATGAAGAACAGCAATCTTATCTTCTCCAAATTTTGCAGCAACCCTATCTATAATTTGTTTTGTTAAGGATATTTCTGGTACAAGCATAATTGCACTTTTGGTTGTATCCTCTTTCATTAACTTTTCAATAGCACTAATAAAAACTTGAGTTTTGCCACTCCCTGTTACCCCATGGAGTAAAAACAGTTCCTGCTTTCGACGCTCTATAGCCAGTCCTATTTCATGAACAGCAGTTTCCTGTTCTTCCGTTAAGTTCTCAATTTGATTTTTATGTTCTATTGGTTCTGAATGCACTGATTTAACTGCCCTCGTAGGTTTTTTCCCTGCAGGCAAAAATAGTTCAATGCAATCGTAGAACCTGCAAAAATACCTATTTTTCATCCATTTACATGTTTCTACAATTTCTTCTGTTAGCGGTGTTTCAAGCTGAAAGGACACCTCTTTCAGCTTGAATTTTCCGTCATATTTGTAGTCCTTATCCATGACCTGGATTATGCACGCACGTTTTTCCCCCGTCCCTCTGCCAAATGGCACAGTCACCATATTTCCAACAAAGGCAAATTCGTCTTTACATAAATAGGTATATCCTATGTCTGTCATATCTGATTTATTATCAATGATTACGTTTACATATCTCATGGATTATTATTTCCCCTTTTATAGTAGGAACATATTGTTCTTAGAGCATTCCTCAACCATGTCATCAGGCCAGATCGAAACTTGAACTTCACCAAGATGAGCTTTTCTTAAGAAATGCATACATAGCCTACTTTGGCCTATCCCTCCACCGATTGTGTATGGGTGCTCATTGTTAAGCACAGCCTTATGGTAAGGTAGTCCAGCTCTCTTTTCCTCTCCAGCAATTTCTAACTGTCTTGCCATTGCATCAGCATCTACTCTGATTCCCATCGACGAAATTTCTAAGGCCATATCTAAGGTATCGTTCCAAAGCAAGATGTCTCCGTTTAATTCCCAATCATCATAGTCTGGAGCTCTTCCATCATGCTTTTCTCCATTTGATAAAACCCCTCCAATTTTTGAAATAAATACTGCTCTATTTTCTTTTGTGATTAGATTTTCTCTTTCCTTGCCTGTAGTGTTTGGATATTTATCTAATAGTTCTTGCGATGTGATGAAGAAGATTTCTTCTGGCATCTCTGTTGATAACTCTGGGTACTCATGATTCACAAAATCTCCTAGGGATTTAAGAGCTGCATAGATTCTTCTAACAACAACTTTCAAATACTCTTCTTTTCTATCTTCTTTATTAATTACTTTTTCCCAGTCCCACTGGTCTACGTAAATTGAATGAATATTATCAAGTTCCTCATCTCTTCTAATAGCATTCATGTCTGTATATATACCTCTACCTGGTATTACTTTATATTTCCCTAGCGCCATTCTCTTCCATTTTGCAAGAGATTGAACGATTTCAGCTTTTTGTTCATCCATATCCTTGATTGTAAAGTTTACAGTTCTTTCAACACCATTAAGATTGTCATTAAGCCCACTTTCTGGAGTAACCATAAGTGGTGCTGATACCCTTCTCAAATTCAGTTTATTGCCCAACTCTGCTTGAAAATAGTCTTTAATCTTTTTGATTGCTTCTTGACTATCCATATAATCAATCACGGGGTGATAGCCTTCAGGTACTATTAATTTGCTCATAATGCGTGTTCCTTTCTTGCGAGTATATACTACTCTCTAATTCTTGCTACAATAAATTTATTATTTTGAATATATACAACCACAGAATTGTTGCCTGTATATATTAATTAACTTAGATATTTCCACTGACCTTTGAAAACCTGCTTTTCTCTTGAAGTCTTCCTCTAAAAATCCTATCTGGTATTTTGCTGCCATTAGCTTTCCATGTTTATTTACAGTTTCTTTATTCTTCCTCGGGCTGACAGTTAAGGTTGTTGTAAAGCTGTCAAACTTTAATAGTGAAGCCATTTCAGCAGTTTTTTCTAACCTAAAGGAAAAGCAAGCTTCACAACGTCTGCTCCCCTCAGGTAAATCCTTATATTCCCTACAGTTATCAAAAAAAACTTTCGAGTTATACGAGCCTTCAATAAATTCTATTCTTTCATCAAAGTTTTTTTCAGCCCAGTCGATAACCTCTTTTTGAGCGTTTAATCTTCTTGTATATTCTTCTTCTTCAGTAATATTAGGATTATAAAAAAACACCGTAACACTATACTCCTCCACAAGTCTTTCTATTACTGCAGTGCTACATGGTCCGCAGCATGAATGGAGCAATATTCTAGGCTTGGTTAGGTTCAGCTCTTCTAGCGGAATTCCGCCTCCAGCTTTTATGTTTTTTTCTGTATCTAATTCTTTAACTCTTTCATCCATTTTCTTCACAAAAATACACTCCTTAACATATAATTTTACCATAAAACCTTCAATTTTTCTAGTAAAATTAACCTTTAACACCTAGTACATATATTCTCTTAACGTTAAAACCATTTATGTAGGCTAACCTTCGACTTTTAAGATAATTTTAAAGCTTCAAGCAAAAACTTCACCATTCTAAGCAAGCTCATTCTTGTAAAGACTCCTTAAACAATATAGAATATAAGTGTTGTATTTGTGGTACAAAAACCAAAATACGTCATAGAAAAAGTTAAGTTTTAATGTGCATAACATGCACTGGTTTAGATAAAGAGGTGAAATGTGATTAACGAATTTGAAAATTTTTGGACAGGATTTAACTCGGGAGATTGGCAGACTAGTATTGATGTCCGCGATTTTATTCAAAAAAATTATACCGAGTATAGTGGAGATAGTTCTTTTTTAGCTGGAGCAACAGAAAGAACTAATTCTTTAATGGAAAAATTAAACTTATTGTTTGCAAAAGAAAAAGAAGGAAACGGTGTTCTCGATATAGATACAGAAACAGTTTCTTCCCTAACGCACTATGAACCAGGTTATTTAGATAAAGATAACGAGCTAATAGTTGGACTTCAGACTGGGGCTCCACTAAGGAGAGGAGTTAATCCCTTCGGTGGAGTTCGTATGGCAAGACAAGCTTGTGAAGCTTATGGGTACAAACTAAGTGATAAGGTTGAAAATGAGTTTAAGTTTAGAACTACCCATAACGAGGGAGTATTTAGAGTATATAATAAAGAAATTCTAAATGCGAGAAAAACAGGTGTTATTACAGGCCTTCCAGACGCTTATGGAAGAGGAAGAATTATAGGCGATTATAGGAGAGTCGCACTTTACGGCATCAACAGGCTAATCGACGAAAAAACTAAAGATAAAGAAGCTCTAGAAAAAGGACATATGGATGGAGAAACTATTAGGCAGCTAGAAGAGCTCTTTCAACAAATTAACTTTTTAAATAAGATGGCACAGATGGCAGAAATGTATGGATACGACATAAGCTTACCTGCCAGAAACACAAGAGAAGCCATACAGTGGACATACTTTGGATACTTGGCAGCAATAAAAGAACAAAACGGTGCAGCAATGTCACTTGGAAGAGTCTCTACTTTTATCGATATATATATGGAAAGAGATTTTAAAAATGGAACTCTTAGCGAATTAGATGCTCAAGAGCTTATGGATGATTTTGTAATGAAACTTCGTATGGCTAGGCATCTTCGTACACCTGACTACAACGAACTTTTTGGAGGAGATCCTATGTGGATTACAGAAGGTGTAGGAGGTATGGGGCTAGATGGAAGAACCCTTGTTACAAAAAACTCTTTCAGAATGTTGAATACTCTATACACATTAGGAGCTGCTCCAGAACCTAATATTACAGTGCTTTGGTCTACGGATCTTCCTGAGGCCTTTAAAGAGTTTTGTGCAAAAGTTTCAATAGATACAGATTCAATTCAATACGAAAATGATGATATTATGAGAAAAGATTATGATGATGACTATGGCATTGCATGCTGTGTTTCTGCTATGAAAATAGGTAAGCAAATGCAGTTTTTTGGAGCTCGTTGCAATTTGCCAAAGCTATTAATTCTATGCTTAAATGGAGGCTATGAAACAGATAGCAACATTAAGCTAGGTCCACAAATGCCTGTATATAATGACGAAGTTTTAGACTACGACAAGGTTAAAGAGCGATTTGACGAATACTTAAAATGGCTTTGTGACCTTTATGTTAACACTATGAACATCATACACTATATGCATGACAAATACGCTTATGAAAAATCGCAAATGGCTCTACATGACACAGAAGTTCAAAGGCTTATGGCTTTTGGAATAGCTGGACTGTCAGTAATAGCTGATTCCTTAAGTGCCATAAAATATGCCAAAGTAAAAACTATACGAGATGAAAATGGATATATAGTAGATTTTCAAACTGAAGGAGACTTCCCTAAGTTTGGAAACGATGATGATAGAGTTGATTTAATTGCGAAAGAATTAAGCAATAGTACTATTACAAAACTTCGAGAAACTGAAGCTTATAGAAACGCTAAGCACACTCTATCCATTCTAACTATCACATCAAATGTTATGTATGGTAAAAAGACAGGCTCAACTCCTGACGGAAGACCTGCGGGAGCTCCTTTTGCACCTGGCGCAAACCCTCTGCATAACCGCGAAACAAACGGCGCACTTGCCTCACTAAACTCAGTGGCTAAGATTGATTACGAAGATTGCATGGATGGTGTATCAAATACATTTTCAATAACACCTGACGCTCTTGGCAAAACCAAAGATGCACAAATTAAGAATTTAGTTCAATTACTCACAGGATACTTTGAGTCAAAAGCTCACCATATTAATGTAAATGTCCTTAACAAAAATATGCTTCAAGACGCATACAACCACCCTGAAAAATATCCAAACCTAACAATAAGGGTGTCTGGATATGCGGTAAACTTCAGCAAACTATCTAGAGAGCACCAAAGAGAAGTGATCGATAGAACATTCCACCAGAATATTTAACTTGCAAGGGGTTAAGTAAAATGTAAGGCTCTCTATTATTCTCTAATAAAAACCCTTATAAAATCAATCACAAATAACAGGTAGGTTAAAATAGTTTGACCTACCTGCTACTCTAAGGTATACTTTATTTATGGAAAGCAAAACAGACATTAGACGAATTCATACTGTAAATAATTTTCTCAAAGATAGTTTCGGAGAAAAAATAATTAAATTATCTCTAGACGGAGGTTTTACATGCCCCAATAGAGATGGAACCAAGAGCACTGACGGATGCTCTTTTTGTTCTGCTATGGGTTCAGGCGAGCTGGCAACTAGAGTGGAGTCGCTCCATGCAATAGATGAAAGTGTGCAGAGGCAGATATCTTTGTTGAGCACAAAGTGGCCAAAGGTAACAAAATATTTAGCCTACTTTCAAAACTACACAAACACTTATGCACCTGTGGATGAGCTTAGAGAAAAATTTGAAAAGGCTCTAGAACATCCCTCTGTAGTTGGCCTTGCAATCGCAACAAGGCCTGATTGCATAAATGAGGAAGTCTTAGACCTTTTAGAAGAATTGAACAGTAAAACTTTTTTATGGGTTGAACTCGGCCTTCAAACTTATCACGATAGCACTGCAGACTATTTAAACAGGTGCTATCCAACCCATCTTTATGAAGAGGTAGTATCAAAGTTGTTAGATCGAGACATTAAAGTTGTCTGTCATCTTATTCTAGGCCTACCTGGTGAAACAGAAGAAGATATGCTGCATACTGTCACTGAAGTTTGCAAACCTTATTCAACAACTCTTCCCACTGGAGAAATTCAAAGGAAAAGAATATTTGGTATCAAGCTTCATTTGCTTAATTTGGTTAAAGGCTCAAAATTAGCTATCACCGACCCAGATTATGTTTCCTTCAACAGCATTGACCACTACACTGATACTGTTGTGAACATGCTTAGATATATACCTTGGGAAATTACAATTCACAGGCTCACAGCAGATGTCCCTAGAAAGCTATTGCTAACCCCAACATGGTCCTATGAAAAATTAACAATTTTAAATTCAATCACAAAAAAAATGCGAGAGCGTAACATAATTCAAGGTGGCTCAAGCAAAGACTAGCCCTTCTGCCAAGCTGCATAAAAATAGTGTAGCAACTTTCGTTACTACACTATCAAGTCCAACTTATTAGGGTCACTACCATTCCACAAAAAGGTTGCTCTTTTTTATTAGTTAACTATATCATACATATTATACATGCCAGCAGGCTTTCCAATTATAAACTCAGCTGCTACCAAACTACCTTCTGCGAATATATCTCTAGTATGTGCCTGATGCTTTAATGAGATAGTCTCTGTTCCAGTGTTAATTATAACCTCATGATCTCCAAAAACATTCCCTAATCTAAGTGAGTGTATTCCTATTTCTCCATTAGTCCTTCTTCCGTCTTCATGCCTTCCAACTAAGAACCAACCATTGTCTCTCTCTTCTTTAACGCTTTCGGCAAGCATTAGGGCAGTTCCGCTTGGAACATCAACTTTTTGATTATGGTGGGTGTCGATTATTTCAATGTTTGCTTCCGGAAAAATTTTAACTGCCTGTTTTGCTAACTTAGCTAAAGTCGCAATTCCTACAGACATATTACCCGATTTGAAAATCGGAATTTTCTTCGACGCCTCATCAATAATTTTCAACTCTTCTTCATTATATCCTGTTGTCGCCAAAACTACTGGTGTTAGGGTGTTTACAGCATAATCTATTACTTCGTTTATTGCAAGTGGTGTTGAGAAGTCTATAATACAGTCAGCCGACTCATCACAGTCTGAAAGGTTTCGTTTCACGCCCTTTTCTTCCCCATATTTATCTACTCTAATAATTTTTTCAAAATTACCAAATCCTTCTTCAAAGCACCTTGTAACTACTTTTCCCATTCTTCCATTTGCACCATTAATTATAATTTTCATTTCTTCACCCCATGTTATTATAACTATAAACTAGATTTCCCTTAATTAAACATCCATGCCTACTTCTCTCATCCTATCTATCAACACAGTTTCTGCAGCCTTGCTCATTTCAACTAAAGGCAGCCTCACACTGTTATGACATATCCCTGTTAAGCCTGCAGCAGCTTTTACAGGAATTGGATTCACCTCACTAAACAAAGCATTGCATAGTGGTAAATATTTTAACTGCAACCTTCTAGCTTCTTCTACATCTCCTGCAAACCATGCATCTGTAATTGCCACAGTTTCAGCAGGCAAAATATTAGCTAACACAGATATAACTCCTCTTCCTCCTACGGAAAGAATAGGTACTATTTCATCATCATTTCCAGAGTATATAGCAAAGTCTTCCGGAGTGTAAGCTGCAGACCTAACTATATGAGACATGTTTCCACTAGCTTCTTTTGTTCCAATTATATTTGGATGCTTAGCAAGTTCTGCATATGTTTCAGCGTCAATATTCATCCCTGTTCTTCCCGGTACGTTATATAGAATTACAGGTTTTGAACATGAGTCAGCAATTGTTGTAAAAAGCTTTACTAAACCAGGTTGAGTAGTTTTATTATAATACGGAGAAACTACCAAGAGAGCATCATACCCTATTTCTGAAGCATATTGGCTTAACTCTATTGCGTAATCAGTTTGGTTTGAACCTGTCCCTGCAATCATCGGAACTCTACCTGCTGCAACTTCTAAGGAAAATTTTAATACAGCCTTATGGTCTGCATCTTCTAATGTTGATGCTTCGCCTGTAGTTCCACAAATAACAAGTCCATTCACACCACTTTCAATCTGCCAATTTATTAATTTCTCTAATTTAGGGTAATCAACCTCTGACCCATCAGCAGTAAATGGCGTAATTAGTGCTGTTGCAACACCTCTAAAAATTTCTTTGTTCATAAACATAACCTCCTAGTTATTCTTTGTAAAATTCCATTTCAATAAAAAAAGTCAGTGTTTAAACACAGACTAACTTTTCACAATAAATATAAGGTTATATTCGTATATTTGGAAAAGATAGCTCTTCGCGTTAACGACAGTCTTACAGATATTAATTTGTAAAACCAGGCGGGCTTTTCGCCTTTACCCCCTTCGGCAACTTCCCCTTTCATCACACCAGTTTTGCGAAAACCTTTTAGCGTAATTACTAATGATAAGATGCACCTCTATCCTCTTTTATTAAATTCATTTAAAGAATACCATATCATTTGTGTTTTTGTCAACAATTTTTTTATGTCAAAATTGTATAAAATAGATGATTTAATTTAAACGACCTTTAGAATCATTGAAATTCCAAAGGCCATTATTCCATCATAATTTATTTGCTTAAATTGTTTTCCGCTTCATGACTAGCTTATGCTATCCACTTAGCCTACCATCATTATAGTGCTTTCTACAAAGAGGAACATACATTTCAAGCCCTCCTATAATTTTCTGCTCACCTTGCTTAACTATTTTTCCATCAGAAACCCTCGCTATCATTGTAGCTTTTCTTCCACACCAGCAAATTGTTTTTATTTCTTCAATTTTATCAGCATTAACCAAAAGATGATATGAACCCTCAAACAGTTCATTTCTGAAGTCATTTTTCAATCCAAAAGCAAGTACCGGAGTGTTGCAACTATCAACAATTTCAACTAGTTCTTCAACATGATGTTTTTCTAAAAATTGACTTTCGTCAACTAATACACAATCTACAGTTTTCTTTTCACTTTCTTCTAAAAATAATTGTATGATATTGGTTTCAGGAGACACATACACAGCTTCTTTTTCTAAACCTAGCCTAGTCTTCACTAATGGTAGTCCTGTATTCTCATCTAGTATAGGGGTTAATATTAGAGCCCTCTTCCCTCTTTCATCATAATTATATGCTACTTTTAACACTTCAAGGGATTTCCCTGCATTCATAGTGCTATATTTAAAAAATAATTGTGCCATCGTTGACTCCTTAATTTAAATCTAAATTTTAAAAGTAAAAAAAAACAATCCCTCGTGCACTAGCATCAAGAAACTGCTTTATGGTGCCCAGACTCGGAATTGAACCAAGGACACGCGGATTTTCAGTCCGC
>CAYJFM010000002.1:0-84616 GCA_964369805.1 uncultured Oscillospiraceae bacterium | reverse complement strand
CTATGGTATAGATATCTTGAAGTTTCATATTCTTCGCTATTTCACAAACAAAATTATATTGTACTTCATCTTTGATATCAGAAACAATATATGCTATATCTGCAAAACGTTCGATTGTTTCAAAATTGTTTTCAGTAGAATTAAGCAAATGGTACGACCGTACTATATAATCGCCCTGAGAAACACCAATGCCATCATACCACTGAAGTTTTATATTATTCTCAGCTTTACTTGACATAGCGCCTACAATTTTATTGGCACTATCTCCTATGCCTATTACTGCTGCACTACGTAAAAACTTGTTATCACAAGCATTTTGTAGAAAGCTGCTAGCGTTTTCATTTAACTTAATAATATTATTTTCTTTCATAATAAAATCACTCCTTTTTATATAACTCTAAAATTCCATTGACTTTTTCAAGCAATTTATCCTTAACTGATGTTGGGGATATTACCTTAATGTGATTTTCATATTGTAGTAACCAATAATAAAGCCCATTACTATCCATAACATCTACTCTTACAAGGTATCCATCTTTCTGTTCCTTGAATGTAAGCTCAGTCCCGAATCTATCGATTAAATCATCAACCATATAACTTTTTACAAAAAGTTCAAGCCTTATTTTATCACCACCATAATGATAGAGAGAAGTCTTAACATATTCCTTAATGCGAATATCTGCATTTGGTCCTAAGATGTCAGTAGCAGATTTACTTACATTTCCAGTGGTATCTAAGCGTATCATTCTATCAAGACGATAATAACTTAAATCATTGTATTTATCATAATTACCAATAAGGTAATACTGTTCGTTTTGCCAAATAATGGCATAAGGGTTGACGATATAATAAAGTCCATCTCTACGTAGCTTATTTTTCATATCGGTGTCGGTATAACTATATTGAAATTTTATCTGCTTATTATATTTTATCGCTCTTAGCACTTCTTCGATATTCATTTTAGTGGATACATTTCTGCTTTTTAATTCACTTTTGATAGGAAATGTAGTTTTAAGAAGTTTTGCATTTTCTCCACTTGCAAGACCTAATATTTTTTTAGTTAGTTTATCAGTACTATCTTTGGTAAGAAACTTTGAACTACACACAGCATCTAAGAGTATTTTAAGTTCACAATTTTCAAAATCTCGGCTTGCCACATAGTAACCATGACGCTCTCCGTGTTTTGGAGAAATAATATCATAACCTAAGTTATCTATTAGGATATTTATATCTCTGCATATTGATTTGCGCTCTGCTTCTATTCCATAGTTCTTTAATTTTTCACCGATTTGTGGTGCAGTTAATGGGTGTTCTTCATCAGTATCTTGTAAAATTTCCCAAATACGCACCAGCTTAACTTTTGCGTTTGCCATGATATATCACCTATTTTTTCTATATTATAATATAAACAAAATTACTTATGTAATTTTATGTGCGTAGCACTGCAGACGAAGTATGTGTTTATGTTTCAATGTTCTCAAGGACACAGAAATATTTGATTTCATCTTGTCTTGAGGTTATTATAACAGAGAACTAATACCGAAAACGGTATGAGTTCTCTGTTTTATCAAACTCCTAACAAATTTTGCTCAAAGGCGAATAGTGTTTCTTTGACGTATATAGGTTATAAATTTTATTTGTTAGAAAATACTCGACAATTATATCAAATTTATTGCTATGTGCTAGTGTGTAACCCGCTGTTTAAGTAAATCTTTACTTTTTTATAAGCTTCAATATCGGGTTTTTCTTTAATGTCAATCAGCTTTAAAAGCTCTTCGGAAAAAGCATTATCAATATTTGTCAGCATATTCTCTAAGTCATGAATAGGCATAGCCTTTTCACAGGTTTCGAAGAGCATTATACTTTCTTCGAAATAGGTAGCTTCTTCAATTAAACTTCACCTTGAATTAAGATTTTCGCTCTCATCTACATAACGTTCATCAACAAACTCTGCTATATCATCAAATAGCGATTTTGATATGTTAAAAGCAGAATTATCAAAACCAACCATAAAGACTAATTTTTTTTTGAATTTTCAAGGAGCCTATGTATTGCACAGGCTTGATAAAGATTATATGACTCGGGCATCTTCTTAATGGAGTGTCCGAGTTTTTCTGTAATTTGTTGGAGTCTATACTTCATGGTGTTTTTGTGCAAAAATAATGTGTCGGCCGATAGCCCTACATTTTGCTGACAATCTAACATATAAGTTGACAATGTGGACTCTACATCAAACCCGCTTAAATTAGAGTGACTAATTAAGTAAATTAAAGGAGCTAACTTTCTTTCTAAGGAAGACTCGCCTGCTTCTATTATCTTCTCGCAGCTATGAGAAAAGATTAAGTCTTCCGCCGTGAGAATGGACTTGCTAGGAAAAATAATTTTAGCTGAAGATAAATGGGCATCAATCACTAGGTACGCGCTACGCACATCTTTAGTGGTTATAAGCTGGTTGCAAATTACTAAATCATAGTAATGACCTTGCATCTTCAGTAGTTTTATAAGCTCGGAAGAGTACAGTGCAGCATTACCAACAGCAATAGACTTCTTATCCATAAAAATTACTACAGAATTATTATACTGATCTACAACTAGTGTATTTGAATAGGTGTCCAAAAATTCAATAGTAGAAGAGATTACACTATCTATAGCTACGTCTTTATTTTGATTATTAGGCTTTAAAACCCATAAAGAATTAAATTCAGATACATTGATATTAAAGAAAGTTGCTAGCCTTCTCATGTTCATTGGCTCGTCATCTAAAATTGCTCTCACTAACTCAGATAGAACGACAGTAGAATGGTTTTGACTAAATAGATTAAGTGATATCCTAAGGATTTCTTTTGTTTGTCTTACAAAATCTGAAGTTTCATAATCATTGTCCTTGGCAATATGAAATTTTACTTTATGTCCATCTTCTATTGTTAGCTCGGATGTGCAAATGTACATAGAAGTTCCATCAAAATCTATAATATAAGAAGCAGAGCTAGTGCTTTTTTTATCGAAATTTTCAAAAATGGTAGAAAAATCATCTTCGTAGCCCCTTGGCCATACTGCAATATTTAAGATTTTATTGTTTTCATCAGTGAGTAGGATGGTTGAGTGGATTCTGTCGCTAATCATACGAAGAACATTATCCATAGTTCGCTGAGCTTTCTTTAACTTCGAGATACGCTCAAGAATTTCACTTACAAAATAATTGTTGCGAGAGCGGTCTGCGATAATTGCCTCCATTACTTCGACGATAACCTCGCTGTAGCGAAGATTAAATCTGTTTTCGGGCATTACAATGATAGGAAAGTCTAGCTCGTTGGCAAGGGCTATTAGGCTTTTATCAATCTTTGGTAAGAAAATACCAACATAGTATAGAATAAGTCCAACTTCACCAACAGCGGCTAATCGCTCAATATTAGCACATTGTGCTTCAATATCATCCTTCACGCTAGTAAAGGCTGAAATAACTAGCTCACTTCCATAAAATTCACTATTACTAAACAATTCTTCTTGCAAAGATTCTGGGTTAGCATACTCAAGTACTGAAATAGAAGAAACAATTCGATTCAAACCTTTATGACCTCCAACAACTCTTGCGTCTTTTAGACAAGGAAGATTTAAACAGTCATTCACTGTGATACTCATAACATACCTCCGATACTTTGGCTATTAGAACAAAGCAAATATATAAATTTCTAATATAATAATTTCCTTATGTGATTATAACATTGTTTATAGAATCTCTCAATAAACGATGCATAAAAATCGCTAAATTCTTTGTCCTAAAGGACAAAGAGAAGGGGAAATAATTAGCTTATTAAATGAATACAAATTTTATTAAAAATAATAAAATATTCTTATACTTTTGGTATTATACAACAAATTATTCGTAGGAGGAAGAAATGGAAAACAATAATGGAAAATTAGGATTTGAAATTGCTGAAGATCAAAGGCAAGGCTGGGGAAGCTTAGCAATGATTTGGATTGGCAGTATGGTATGTGTTCCAGCACTAATGATTGGTTCACTTGTAGGGTCAGGGTTTCAGCTGACACAAACAATTATATGTATTGTTATTGGATATGCAATCGTGTGTACATACATGTCGTTTATGGGGATGCAAAGTTGTGATACTGGATTACCAACAGTATCAATGGCATCGGCATCACTTGGTAAAAAAGGAGCACAATTTATAATTAGCCTTTTGCTTGCTATTGCATGTATTGGGTGGTTTGGAATCCAATCTGCTGTATGCGGGGCATCTTTCTCGGCGATGATAGAAGCTATGACAGGAGTTAGCATTCCAGTTTGGTTATCTAGCCTTGTATGGGGAATAGTTATGCTTGCAACAGCAATTTACGGATACAAAGGTCTAAAATACTTAAATTATGTAGCGGTGCCTGCGCTAATACTTGTAATTGTGTACGGACTATATGCAGCAATGACACAAAATGATGGAATGGCTATGATTGAAAACTATGTGCCGCCAGTAGAGATGACAATGGTAATGGGAATAAGCCTTACAGTTGCAACTTTTGCACTTGGAGGTGTTATCAGTGGAGACTACTCAAGATTTGCAAAATCAAGAAAAGACGTTATAAAGTCAAGCTTTCTTGGGGTAATGCCAGCTGGACTTGCGGTTATGGTTGCTGGAGCAGTGCTATCGATTGTAACAGGTCAGTTTGACATCAGTGCAGTACTTACAGCTGTTGGTGTTCCTGCATTCGGGCTTATTGCTTTAGTGCTTGCGACTTGGACAACAAATGTTGTAAATGCATATAGCGGAGGAATTGCAGTTTCTAACCTATTAGGATTTACAGAAAGCAAGTTTAAAATTACAACTGCAATAGCTGGAATCATTGGAGCAGTACTTGCAGCAGCAGGACTTATGGGTCAATTTGAAGGTTTCTTAAGCATTCTAACAGCGTTTATACCACCTGTAGCCGGAGTAATTATTGCAGATTACTGGATTTTAGGAAAAGGAAAAAAAGAGAACTTTAAACCAAGAGAAGGATTTAATGCTGTGGGAATTATTGCATTTGTATTAGGTGCAGCGGTAGCATATGTAACTGGTAATGTCCCTTCTATGATTTTCTTTGTAGGACCAGTTAACGGTATGGTAGTTGGAATGGTTGTCTACATTGTATTAAGAAAACTAAGCAAAGAAAAATAAATAAAGAAATTAACTTTAAACTTTGAAAAATAAAGGAGAAAAAGCATGAGAAAAATAGGCTTAAAAGAAGTAGAAGATATAGCCTTAGGAGCAGCACTTTTAGGTGCTGGTGGTGGAGGCGATCCATACATAGGTAAGCTGATGGCTATTGGAGCAATTAAAGAATGTGGAGAAGTTAGCCTAATAGACCCTGAAGAGGTTCCAGATGACGCATTAATTGTACCTATTGCTATGATGGGGGCACCAACAATTCTTGGAGAAAAAGGAATTGGAGGAATGGAATATCAGAAACTTCATGAAATGGTTAGTAAATTCTTCGGTAAGGAAATATATGCATTTATGCCAATAGAAGCTGGTGGGGTAAACAGTATGCTTCCGATAGCAGCCGCTGCAAGAATTGGACTTCCTATGGTTGACTGTGACGGTATGGGAAGAGCATTCCCAGAGCTTCAAATGGTTACCTTTACTATAGGGGGAGTTAAGGCTACACCTATGGCACTGGTAGACGAAAAAGGAAATAGCAGCATATTTGACACTATTACAAACAAGTGGACAGAAGAACTTGCTAGAGCTGTAACAATGAGTTGCGGTGGTTCAGTTTCAGTTGCACTATATTGCATGGATGGAGCTACTATGAAGAAATATGCTGTAAAGAATATAGTAACAAGAAGTGAAAAACTAGGTGCAGCTATTAGAAAAGTTAAGGATCACCCAGAGAGAACTCCAGAGGAAAATTTCCTACTAGAAACAGAAGGGTTCAAACTATTTAAAGGGAAAATAACAGATGTTAAGCGTGAAGTTAAAGGAGCATTTAATGTTGGAAACGTATTGCTTGACGGAATCGGTGAATATTCTGGGAGAAAAGCAGATGTAGAGTTCCAAAATGAGAACTTAATAGCAACAGTGGATGGAGAAATACTTGCGACTACACCTGACTTAATCACCTTAGTAGACGTTGAAACATTCTTGCCAATACCAACAGACGCTTTAAAATATGGAAAAAGAGTATTAGTTGTTGGGCTAAAATGTTTTGAGATGTGGAGGAGCGAAGCAGGGATTGAATTAGTAGGCCCACGTTACTTTGGCTGTGATACAGACTATATTCCAATAGAAGATAGATGTAAATAAAAGAAGAGTCAAATAAAAAACAGAGGCAAATTGAAAGTAAGATCTAAATTAAACTTTCGTTGGCAGCCGTACCATAATAAATCGGTAGAATGGAGAAAACTATGTATAAACTAGGAATTGACGTTGGAGGTACTAATACCGACGCTGTCCTTATAGATGAAAATTTAAATATTGTTTCACAGTTAAAGCAACCTACAACTGGAGATATATACGAAGGGATATTAACTGCAGTTAAAAACATTTTAGAGGATTCTAAAGTAGACCCTAAAGAAATCAAGCAAGCTATGCTTGGAACCACACAATGTACAAATGCAATTGTTGAGAGAAAAAAACTAGAAGATATTGCTGTTTTAAGAATAGCAGCACCAGCAACTTTAGGAATAACGCCAATGGTTGACTGGGATGAAGATTTAGCAAAAATAGCTAAGGCAACAGCAGTTGTTAAAGGTGGATTTGAGTATGATGGGAAGGAGATAGCTTCTCTTGATGAAGATGAAATTATAGATTTTTGCTCAGAAATTAAAGATAAAGTTAAGTCTATTGCCATTACATCATGCTTCGCAACAGTGAGAAATGATCATGAAATTAGAGTGAGAGAAATTTGTAAAGAGCAACTAGGAGAAGATGTTCACATTTCTATTTCAAGTGAAATTGGTTCTATGGGCCTTATTGAGAGAGAAAATGCTACAATTCTTAATGCATCCCTTCATAAAGTAGCAGAATCTTTTACTGAAGGATTTGCAAAGAGCCTAGAGGAAATGGGAGTAACTAATGCAGAAATCTACATTTCTCAAAATGATGGGACTTTAATGACAATGGAGCAGGCTAGAAAATATCCAATTTTAACAATTGCCTGTGGACCAACTAACTCAATTAGAGGGGCATCATATCTAAGCAAGTTAAAAGATGCTATTGTAATAGATGTTGGGGGGACTACAACGGACCTCGGCGTAATTTCTATGGGTTTCCCTCGTGAAAGCTCTGTAGCTGTTACAATTGGTGGAGTTAGAACAAACTTTAGGATGCCAGATGTAATTTCAGTAGGCCTTGGAGGAGGATCTATAGTCCGCACAGAGAATGGCAAAGTTACAGTAGGGCCAGATTCAGTTGGATACATGATAACAGAAAAAGCACTGTGTTTTGGCGGAGATACCATGACAACTACAGACATAGCAGTAAAACTAGGTCTTGCGGATATTGGTGATAAATCTTTAGTTGCTTCTATTGATGAAGAGGTAGCATTGAATGCAATGGAAATAATGAGAGAAATGGTAGAAGATAATATTGATGCCATGAAAGTTACCTCTGAGGATATTGACGTTGTCCTTGTAGGTGGGGGTTCAATAATACTTCCAACAGATCTAACGGGTGCAAAATCTGTTATAAAGCCAGAATTCTTTGGAACAGCAAATGCAATAGGATCAGCTATTTCAAAATTGTCAGGAACCTTTGAGCAGCTAATGGATTACGAAACTACTCCGAGAGAAGAGGCCTTGGAATTTGCAAAAACAGAAGCAATCAAAAACGCTGTAAATGCTGGAGCAATCGAAGGAACAGTTGAGATAATTGACGTAGAAGATGTACCTCTTGCATATTACCCTGGTAATACTAACAGGGTTAAAGTTAAAGCGGCTGGGGATCTTGGATAGATATTTAAAAGAAAATTGAATAAGTAATAAAAAGCCTAATTAGTAAAATCAAATTAGGCTTTTTACATTGGGGAAACTATGTTAAAATCAAAGAGGAAAGTTAAATTTGGATATAAGTTGATAATTAACTATAATTAAAGGGGTAATGCAATGTACAAAATTAATAACTTTATTGATAATGACGATATAGTCATGACAGAAGAAATGGGGGCTTTTAGAGTTGCTGAATTTCAAAAAGATTTGAGTGTTGACTATGCTACAGCCCAGGACGCATATTTTGCTGCAGAGATGAATGTACGGAGAAAGCAGGTAATTTGTAATCTTGGCACCGCATCGGTTACTACACAGGCAGGAGCTATGCAGTGGACTATTGGTAATGTAAATGCTGCAACAGGAGTGAAAGGTGTTGGAAACTTTCTTGGAAAGGCACTAAAAGCTAAAGTGACTGGAGAGTCAGCGATTAAGCCGGAATATAGTGGGGACGGAACGTTAGTATTGGAGCCTACATATAAATATGTATTGCTTCTGGATGTTAATGAATGGAATGGCTCAGTGGTTTTACAAGATGGACTTTTCTTAGCTTGTGAATCTACCCTAGAACTTAAAACGGTTATGAGGTCTAACCTCTCTAGCGCAATCGGTGGCGGGAAAGGGCTATTTAACCTCCAGGTTGTAGGAAGTGGAGCTTTATGCCTCGAATCTACATGCCCGAAGGAAGAATTAATCGAAATTATTTTGCAAGATGAATCGGTTAAAGTGGATGGTGATCTAGTTGTGGCCTGGTCGGGAGCGTTAGAGTTTACCGTAGAGAAGGTAACAAAATCTTTAATCGGTGCTGCTGCTACGGGAGAAGGGTTAGTAAATGTATATAGAGGGACAGGAAAATTGCTTCTTGCTCCAGTGGATGAGTCAGAGATAGTTAGGGGCGCTTATTCGGATGCGGATGACGATTTCGATGATTCCGATGATTATGATGACTCGGATGACTTTGATGATTAAGGCAATTATCTCCAAGTAAAATTACATATAATTTATTGTATAATCGTCTTTGCAAAGAAAGCAAAGATGGAAATCTAAAAAGAAAGAGGAAATGAGATGTATAAAATAAACAACTTTATAGGAAATGACGATGTAGTAATAACAGCAGAAAAAGGAGCATTTAAAATTGCTGAGTTCCAAAGAGACTTAAGTGTTGACCATTCGACAGCGGCTTCTGCCTATTTTGCTGCAAAAATGAATGTAAAAAGAAAACAGGTAATTTGTAGCCTTGCGGTATCACCTGTTACAATTCAAGCTGGTGCTATGCAGTGGATGGCTGGAAATGTTAATACAACAACAGGCATAAAAGGTGCAGGAGATTTCTTTGGTAAGGCACTTAAAGCACAGGTAACTGGTGAGACTGTAATAAAACCAGAATACACAGGTGACGGGACTTTATTATTAGAGCCAACATATAAACATATTTTGCTTATAGATGTTAACGACTGGAACAACTCAATAGTTTTAGAGGATGGACTGTTTTTAGCATGTGAATCCTCACTTACTCAAAAAACTGTTATGAGATCAAACTTTTCAAGTGCAGTTGGAGGTGGTGCAGGACTATTTAATCTATCGGTTACAGGTAGCGGGATTTTATGTCTTGAATCAAATTGCCCTAAAGAAGAGTTAATAGAAATTGATTTATATGATGATGTGTTAAAAGTAGACGGAAATATGGCAATTGCTTGGTCAGGATCACTTCAATTTACAGTTGAAAGGTCAGGAAAATCTCTAATCGGCTCTGCAGCCTCAGGGGAAGGTCTTGTAAATGTATATAGAGGAACAGGTAGAGTTTTACTTGCTCCAGTAAGAGACTAGTAAGAGCTATTTACTAACTGAGGTAAATTTATATCTCATTAAACCGAAGGAACATAAAAGAGTTGGGCGGGACTTCTGCTGAAATTACATAGTTTTCACAGTCTGTGATTAGCTGTATTTCAGTTGGAGAGGTAGCAAAGTTATTTATATCAGAAACCACGCTACTTTTAATATAAGAAGTCTGCCTAGCTGTTTCTAGGAGTCGCATTTCAATGGAACTTTCACTTATGAGACTTTTGCTTAGAAGGTATGATCCTTGGGAGGCAGGTAGCTTAATTTTAAAATATCTAGAAAAATCAGAAGAAACATTGGCAAGATTAATAAAATAATCCTTGCCATTTTTGTTTACAATAAAATTATCTGAAAAATTAATTAGATCCATCTTTTTTGATGAAGCTAACTCTTTAAAGTATATATAGTTGAAGGTATAGATGCCATTGCAAAACAACCCTCCTCGGGAGATATCTAGGGGTAGGTATATTTTATTGCCGGCTTTCACTCCTTTTACTATGTCCGCAGGACTAGTTAGGAAGGCAGACTCAGAGGCCTTGCCTTCAGATAAAGCTATATCAAGTCTTTGATATAGCTTTAGGTTCGATTCTTTTGCGGGTACATTGCGATTTGCGTAATAGAAGCTAACCCCTTCGGCCTGTAGACTTTGGATGGCGTGAAAAATGGAGGTACCGCTAATTTCTATTTCTTTATCTTCTAGTTTAAGGAGGACAGAGTCGAAGGCTAAGTCCCTTAGTATTTCTAGCTTATTTTGGATGGATACTAGATCCTCAAGGTCGTATGCCACAAGATTAAGGCTGTAGCGAAAAGTTAGGTGCTCTTCCTGGCAAGCAGGGATAATGTAACCTAGATTAATTTCTTCAGTCATCTTATTTTCTACATCTTTTGTAGAGTAGGAATTAAGCAGTAATAAGGCCTCCTCTTTGCTAAAAGGTATGCCATATTCTCTATTAATTTTCTTATGAGATTTTCTATACACAGAAGGAGTAACACCGTGGAGTGAAAGAAAAACTTTATTCATATAAGTTAAACTAGAAAAACCTACAGTTTCGCTAATTTGAGTGAGTGAGAGAAAAGAATGTATCAACAGTTTTTCAACAGCTTCAGACCTTAGATGATTTAGAAGGCTTTGAAAGCTTAAACCTAAGGCGTCGGTTATTAGGTGAGAAATATAGTAACTATTCAAGTGCTCCAAACCTGCTATGTCATCAAGAGTAATTCTAGAGTCCATGTTGAGATCTATGTACTTCATAATACGTTCAATACGCTCTATATTTGTAATAGAAGCAGTTGCTTCGCTTGGATGAAATTCGTTATTAAAAATAAAAAAACCTCTAAACTGGTGTATTAAAAACTTGATGAAATTTTCAAAATTCTCAGTTAAACTATCGGTATTACCATCTTTATCGCTATCTCTATCGTTCTTTTCCATAGTTAGTTGCATTAAGTGAACCAACAAAGACCTTAGCTGGTCAACTCTAGACGCATAAGCAGAATTTTCAAGACTATGACTTGACTTCTCACAAACAAAAATCATCCACAAAATGTTCGGATTTAAATTTTCAAACCTAGAAAAGTCGATATATGTTCTCAGAAAAAGTATATCTTCACTACAGCTATGTATTGCATGCAAATCTTCTCTATCAACGAAAAGTACATCTCCAGTAGTTAAAACATAGTTTTGATGGTGAATTCTACACTCCATCTGTCCTCTAAGAACAAAGAGAAGCTCAGCCTCACTAT
Source organism: uncultured Oscillospiraceae bacterium (assembly GCA_964369805.1). GTDB lineage: Bacteria > Bacillota > Clostridia > Peptostreptococcales > Anaerovoracaceae > CAYJHC01. Next base: position 73,062 of record CAYJFM010000002.1, on the reverse strand, counting down.
GAAAGTGAAGGTACTCATTTTTTAAATTGGAAAACTCCATGGTGATAGGGGAATCATTATCGCCTACCATTACTTCTTTAAGACTATTAATATCCATAAATACCTCCATAAGCAATACTCAAGAAATGAAAATAATATTTATATAGTATTATATATTAAATATTGCTATAAAACATAGATTATTTTGCAAAAAAATAGATGTGTTAAAAAATACACAAAAAATATAGCAAAATTAAGCGTGTTTCTGGACAAAATTTCTATTTTGTGGAAAAAATTGATATGATATTATAAAGTAAAGTTAAACAAGACACACAGGGAAGGTGTAAAATGAAAAAAATTCTAATCTTAGGAGTTGGTGCTCAGGGTACAACAGTAGCACAAAGACTGGACGAAATGGATGCAGTAGCAGAGATTATCTGTGCTGATTATGATGAAAAAGCAGTAAATAATTTAGTAAATACGCTAACAAAGGCAAAGGGCATGAAAGTTGACGCAACCAATAAAGCAGACATCGTTAGAATTTGTGAGGGAGTGGACTTAATGGTTAATGCTCTTCCACTAGAATTCGGACCAAATGCAATTGAAGCTGCAATAGATGCAAAAGTAAACTATCAAGACTTTGCTGGGATGGAAGGCATTAGAGAAGACTGGGTAGAAGGTACAAAAGTACTAAAAACTGAATATAGTGAGAAGTTTAAAGAGAACGGCAAGATAGCCATATTAGGTACAGGATCAGCACCAGGACTTATATGTGTTGTGACGAAAAAAGCAATGGAATATTTAGACACCTGTGACACAATATACAACTGTGTGTATGAGGGTGTAGAAGCAAAACGTTTTCAGCCATTCTGGTGGTCACCTGTTACAGCCTTAGAAGATATGTGCCAAGACGCTCACTCTTTTGAAAACGGTGAGTTTGTAAGAAATACACCATTTAGCAAACCAATAAAAAGAAAATACGATTACTTAAAAGAAGTAACTTTAGTTGAACATGAGCACGAAGAGCCTCTATTCTATGGACTTAATGCAGACACACACTTTAAAGGTGCAAAAAACATATTCTTTAAATATGGTGGAGCAGGAGCAACTTTTGCAGAGCCACTATATAGAGCAGGGCTCCTATCGAGGACAGAGAAAGTTGTAGAAGGAGAAGAGCTTACTCCTTTCCAAGTAATCTTAGCTCACCTGCCACCAGCTCCTAAGTATAAGGAAGAACTGGCAGCTATAATTGAAGAAGGATTAGTAAGTGACGAAGGTTGTATGGTAATTGAGGCAACTGGTGAAAAAGATGGTAAAGAAACTTATGTAGAAATCCATGTGTTTGCGCCAGGCATGGAAGAGGCCTTTGAACTTGCAGGTCTATCAGGTGAAATGTATTTAACTGGGCAAGGTGGATTTATGTTTACAAAAATGTTTGTTGAAGATAAATTTGATCAAAAAGGATTAATTACATCAGACATGCTAGATGAAAAGCAAGTAGAAACCTATATTGAAGAAATGAAAAAGCTGGGAATTACGCTAGATATTAAAGTGGAAACTAAGTAAGATGAAAATCTAAATTGTGGCTATGCAAATAGTGTCAAGGAGAAGTAAAATGAAAAAAATATTCCTAATAGGGACAGGAGCTCAAGGCTCAACCGTTGCACAAAGAATGGATGAAGAACCAAATGTATCGGAAATAATATGCGCAGACTATGATATTGAGGCAGTAAATACGCTAGTTGGTATGCTTAAGAAAGCTAGAGGTATGCAGGTAGATGCAAATAGCAAAGACAGTATTGTTCAGGCAGCAAAAGGCTGTGACATTATTGTCAACGCCCTGCCACTAAAGTTTGCACCTATTGTTTTAGAAGCAGCACTTGAAATCAAAGCAGACTATCAAGACTTTGCAGCAACAGATGTACTAGTTCCTGATTATGTAGAGGGAATTAAAATGCTTTTCAGTGATTTTGGTCCTAGATTTGAAGCTATTGGCAAAACAGCCATAATTGGAACAGGATCTGCACCAGGTTTTGTATGTGTTGTAGCAAGAAACGCTATGAGGCATCTAGATAGCTGCGATAGCATTTACTTTAATATTTATGAAGGAGTAGATGCGAAGAGATTCATGCCATTTTGGTGGTCGCCTGTAACAGCACTAGGTGATATGATAGACCAGTCATATGCATACATTAATGGGGAAATTGTAGAGACGGATCCACATAGCCTACCTATTAAAAGAAACTACAAGGGCATAGATAAAGAAATAACTTTAGTAGAGCATGCACATGATGAGGCTGTTTATATTGGATTGAATGCAGATAAGTATTTCAAAGGATGTAAAAATGCATTTTTCAAATATGGCGGAATTGGTGTAGACTTCTCGGGGCCTTTATATAGAGCTGGACTTTTATCTAAGAAAAAGGAAGTAATAAATGGAGTAGAAGTTGTGCCTTTTGAAGTTATACTTAAGCATATACCAGCTGCACCAAAGTTTGCACATGAAATAAAAGAAATCCTAGATGAGGGGCTTGTTTCAGATACAGGAGCTGTAGTAGTAGAAGCATATGGACAGAAAGATGGCAAGGACGTTCTTGTTGAAACCTATGTAAGTTCACTTGGCTGTGTAGATGCATTTGAAAAGTCAGGAATAACTGGAGAAATGTATTTTACAGGCCAGGGCGGAGCTTTATTCACTAAAATGCTTGTAAACGATAAGCTAGTAAGACCAGGGCTTATGAGCTCAGACCAATTGTCGTATGAAGAGGTAGATTGCTACCTTGAATGGGCAAAAGCGTTAGAAATGACTATTGATGTAGAAACAAAAGAGCTAACAAAAGACGAACTTCTAAAGTTAACAAGCTAATTAAAATAAAACATACATTTAACTCTTACGATTAAGATGAAAAGCTCACTATATTAAGCTGTAGTGAGTTTTTCGTTGATTTACAGTAGCTTGGTGCTAGAACACTAGTGATACTCTGTGTGGATGCCAATATTACTAAGAATCGTATTACTTCCCTAAAAGGGAAAACGAGCAAGTAAAAACTTTTTGCAAAATACACATTAGTTTCACCTATAATCTTTCAATTTATGCTATCATTGTAATAAATTACAAGAAAATGATTATTTTGGAGATGCTATGAAAGTAAGGGGGTGGCTAACATGGAAAAAAATAATATTATTGATTTGAACAAGGTTGATCCCGATTACAATGTTTTTAGATATGAAAAATTCAAAATTGATATTAAAGAAAAAAGAATAAACAAACTTTGTATGACAGAAATAATTAATGCTGACTTAATGATTGCTACTTTCGGAGAAGAGGTTTATGCTGCAGGATGCAAGGAGGTACTTACACAGGGAAGAAAAGATATTAAAGCTGCTGGGTTAGATAAGGTTCTTATTCACTATATGTATAATTACAAGAATTTTATTGTTGCAGGTACAGAAGACATTAGTGATGAAGACTTCGAAAGGCTTATTAAAGGAGTTTATGAAAACTATGTTCATACAACCGCTCATGAGGCTAGGCTTAGTGCACTATCACGATTTGTTTTGGTTTTTGGAGAAGACTTAATAAATAGAGCTAAAAGCGCATTCTATCTCAATAGAAACTCACAGATTAATTATATTATTGCTTCTGATGAAAAAGAAGCGATTGAAGCAGAGAACATTTCAGATGTTGAAGTTTTCGACTTAATTAATTACGCAATTAGTAATGATAAAGTGATTCCCTATTACCAAGGAATATATAATAATAAATTAAAAAAGATAGACAGATATGAAGCGCTCATGCGGATTGCTGATAATACTAACCAAATATACAGCCCCGCCTCATTTATGAAAATTTCAAAAAAATACAAACTATACAATACTCTAAGCAAACAACTAATCAGTCAGGTTTTAGATGATTTTCGTAATATAGACAGTGAGTTTTCAATAAATATCTCACTCTTTGATGTGGAAAATCCAGAGTTTTTAAGGTGGTTTATTTCTGTTGCTGATGGCTACCCTAATATCCATAGGCTTACTATAGAATTTGTAGAAACTGAAAACTACAACAGTGGACAAGAATTATACTCATTCTTGAACACTATGCGTGACTATGGATGCAAAATTGCAGTAGATGATTTTGGTGTAGGATTTGCCACATACACGTCTATTATTGGTTTAAAGCCTGATATAATAAAAATTGATGGAGAAATTATTAAGAACCTAACCTGTTCGAGTGACTGCAGAATTATTTTAGAGTCAATTAACTATATGTCTAAACTGATTAACTCCAAAATAGTTGCTGAATTTGTAGAAGATGAGCATATTCAAGATATTTTGGAAGAGATCAAAATTGACTACTCCCAAGGATACTATTTTTCAAAGCCAAAACCCTTTGAGGAGCTTAATGTTAATGGGTAGATCAGATATAAAAACGAACAACGAGCAACCACTCAAATATGGCTGCTCGTTTTTTTGTCAGTGTGCTTCTATTTTTATTATTCAGAACATGGCGGATTTGTTAAAACAAACCTATCATCAATATTTTTACCACCCCAAACACACATCATATCAAGAATAGGAAGTAGGATTTCACCTTTTGGGGTTAATATACGAGAGAATATGAAAAAAGCAAAAGAAGTTTTTATTTAGGAGAAATTTTATAGATTTATTGAAATGCCAACAACACTTACTGAACTTGGAATATCTCCGACAGATGATGAAATTCTTAAAATGTCAGAAAGTGCAACTTATTTTGGTAGACGTCTAATTAGTACAACAGGTTTGATCAGATTAGATGGCTTGTCTTTCATAAGAAGAAGAGCTTCTTCAACTTTGTCATCTTTATAATTAATAATTGCAGTAGCACCAAATTCTTTAGCAACTTCGATACAGTTTGGTTTAGAACCTACAGCATATATTTGAGCGGCTCCTTTTAGAGCAGCAAGACTAAGCACTTTTATACTTGATTAAAATATGCTAAAATAATTTGTGAAGAAAATGCCATTAGGCAAAAATTAATACTTGAGGTGAATAATGTTTTACAAACTACAACAAAGAAGACAAGCAAAAGGTAAAGCAAAAGAAAAAGGATTTACTTTAATGGAAGTAATAGTTGTTATAGCAATTGTAGCTATTTTAGCAGTTATAGCAATCCCTACCATTACAGGATATATTGATGAAACAAAGGAAGCTGCATGCGTATCGCATAGGGGTTCAATGTTAAGGCTGTTTCAAATGGAAAAAGCTCACAACCCTACTCTCACATTGCAAGAGCATATAGATAATACTGATACTGAAGATTCTTGTCCACGTGGTGGAGAATATACTGCTATAGATGAAGATAAGGCTATCAATTGTAGCGTATGTGATGATGGGGAAGAAGGAGATACAAGTACGACAATAGACATATTAGGAAACATTCAGTATGATGGAATTTCTTCATGGAATTCAGGCGGAAACTATCAGGTAGGAGATTTAGTAGAAGGTTCTGATGGATTGATATATCAATGTTTTCGTAGTGATCAAGATCACCAAGACCCAGCTGGACATTATGGGTTTTGGGCGTGGAAAGTAGCTGGAACAACTGATGGCAGCGCTGTATCTATGGATGATGGTAAGTCTAGAGTTTACACGCCAGGAGTAACTGTGACAAAAGATGGAAAACAATATATATACACCCCCAAAAATGTTGGAAATGAAGGAATTCAAGGATTTAACAATATATCAGCTGACTGGACTGAAATAACAGATGAAAACAAGGGCACTATCATTAAGCCTGATAAAGACACCGTGATTTTTAATAGCCACAACAAATACACGACAGGAGACGTAGTTTGGCATGGGGGACAAGAATATAAAATGATTAAAGAATTACCTGCTGGGTGGCCAAATCATACTCCAAACTATGCACCTTGGATGAGTGACTACTATGAGAAGGTGTAAAGCAACGGTTAGTTATAATCTCAAAAAGAAAAGGAAGAAAAATTTAAATAGACTGAGCTTTGACGCTCAGTCTATTTTTTCGTATATTTAGATTGATTCTAGCTATTTGATTTATAAATAACTTTACGTTTTGCGGAGTTTTCTATGTGGGCTTTCATTGCCTCGCCTCCTTTAATTGGATCTTTTGTAAGGAAGGCATGATAAATCTCTTTATGTTCTTCAAGTATTTCAGGCAGGTACTTTTTGCCTGCTTCATGATCTACGAACTCACTAACATAGGTGTGAAGTAATGTTAATACATGTTGAAGAAGTCTATTCCCAGATGCGATATAGATTATCTGGTGAAAATGCGAGTTTATCGTTAGCATTTTTGTGTAGTCTTCTTTCATTGTATAAAACTCCATAAATTCAAGGGTTTCTGTTAAGTCATCAAGCTGAGTAGGAGTTATCCTCTCAATTGCCCATTCAGTAGCCTGAACTTCATAGGCACTTCTCATTATATGGATATCAACCCTGTCCTGCGCAGAAAGACCCACAACAAAGGCTCCTCGGTTTGGAATAATTTCTATTAAGCCTTCCGATTCCAGCTGAAAGAAAGCCTCTCTAACAGGTGTACGACTAACATTATATTTTTCGCATATTTCTTGCTCTGTAAGCTTTTGCCCACGCTTAAACCTTTCATCTAGAATGTCATTTTTTATCTGGTGAGATAAATTCTTATTTAAAGATTTTGCACCAGGAGATACTCCATCTAAAGAAAGTAGTTTAGTTATCATATTAACATCTCCTCTAACTTAAATCTTTGATAGAATGTAGTCAGCGAACTCAGCTCCAGTTGCACCATCGGATCTACCTGTTAGTACAAGTTTTTTCTCTGTAATAGTGCATTCTTCGATTGCTGCATATAGCTTATCAGCCTCAGCTTGGAATCCGATGTGAGAAAGTAGCATAGCTCCTGCTCTGATAACGCTGCAAGGGTCAGCATAGATGTCTCTACCTTCTTCAACCATTCTAGGAGCTGAGCCATGTACAGCTTCAAACATAGAGTATCTTTTACCTAAGTTCGAGCTTCCTGCAGTACCAACACCACCTTGGAATTCAGCTGCCTCATCAGTTAGGATGTCACCATATAGGTTCGGAAGAATGAATACTTCAAACTCGCCTCTTCTTTTTTCATCAATTAGTTTAGCTGTCATAATATCAATGTACCAGTCATCAACTGCAATACCAGGGTACTCTTTTGCAACTTCTTTGCAAGTATCTAGGAACTTTCCGTCTGTAGTTTTTACTACATTTGCCTTAGTTACAATAGTGACTTTTTTCTTGCCATTTGCTTTTGCATATTCGAAAGCAAGTCTTGCGATTCTTTCAGTACCTTGTGTAGTTATTACTCTAAAGTCCATAGTCAAATCTTCCCCTATCGAGATTCCTTGACTACCTAAAGCGTAAAGGCACTCAGTATTTTCCCTGAAGAATGTCCAGTCGATACCAAGTTCTGGAACCTTAACAGGTCTTACACTTGCAAATAAATCAAGTTCTTTTCTCATAGCTACATTGGCACTCTCAACATTTGCCCAAGCATCACCTTTTCTAGGTGTTGTTGTAGGCCCTTTTAGAAGTACGTTGCATTTTTTGATTTCAGCTAGAACATCGTCTGGAATAGCTTTTCCTGCAGCTGCTCTGTTTTCAATAGTACATCCATCTATTACTCTAAATTCAACTTTGCCCTTAGCTACTTTATCAGCAAGAAGAGTTTCTAAAACTCTGTGAGCATGACCTGTAATTGCAGGTCCGATACCATCTCCTCCGATAACTCCAATAATGATTTTATCTAGGCTTTGATAATCTACAAAATCTTCACCTTTTTTCATAGCTTCAATTCTACCAAGTTGGTGATCTATAATAGCTTGTACGTGTTGTTGGATATCCATTTTTATTTCTCCTTTATATATTTTGTTACTATGGTTTCTAAGTTATATCAATACTTGAGATATAACAGAAAACCGATATCGATTTTCTGTTATAGTCTTTGCTTTCTTATTGACCTTTAATATAGTTGATTTTCCCACCAGCTAAAATCATATCTTTTTCTAGTGGTGAAAGTTTTGCGTGTACAGCGATTTCTTTACCATTTGATCGGTTTTGGATAATAATCGATGGGTTTTCAATTTGTGATAAAGCATTTTTAATTACTAGTTTATCACCAACTACTAGATTATCGTAATCTGCTGTGTCAGCGAATTCAAAAGGTATAATTCCGCTGTTGATTAGGTTAGACCTATGAATTCTAGCAAATGATTTTGCGATTACAAACTTAACTCCTAGATGCAGTGGAGCTAGGGCAGCATGCTCTCTTGAGCTTCCTTGTCCATAGTTATCACCACCGATAATAATACATTCCTTTGCCACTGAACATCTCTTCGCAAAGTCTCCATCGATTTTCTCGAAGCAGAAGTTTGAAAGGTAAGGCACATTTGAACGATATGGAAGTAGTCTTGAATCTGATGGCATAATATCGTCTGTTGTAATATTGTCGCCTGTTACAAGAGTGACTTCACCTTCAACTGTATCTGTAAGCGCTGTGTTTCTTGGGAAAGGCTTTATGTTTGGACCCATTTCAACTGGCGTATTTTCTTTGTTAGCACCATTTGGATAAACGATAAAGTTATCGTTGAATTTAAAATCTGTTGACTCAACATTTACCATTTCATCAGTATATACACCTTTGCCGCTCATTTCTGAACCGTCAATTAGCACACCCTCAATTGCCGAAATTGCTGCAGTTTCAGGGCTTACTAGATAAACATCAGCATCAATTGTACCAGATCTTCCTTTGAAGTTTCTGTTAAAAGTTCTTAGAGATACAGCACCTGATCTTGGTGACTGCCCCATACCAATACATGGTCCGCAAGCATTCTCGATGATTCTAGCTCCCGCAGAAATCATACTAGCAAGTGCTCCATTTTGTGCAAGTTTATCTAAAATTTTGCTTGATCCTGGAGAGATAACAAGGCTTACATCTTCATGCACCTTCTTGCCATCAAGAATCTTTGCAACCTTCATTAAGTCTGTATAAGATGAGTTAGTACAGCTACCAATTGCAACTTGGTCAACTTTGATTCTACCTATAACTGAAATATCTTCTACATTATCAGGGCTGTGAGGCATTGCTGCTTGTGGAGAAAGCTCCGAAAGATCAATTGTGATAGTATGATCATAAACAGCGTCTTCATCAGCTGAAAGTGCCACATAGTCATCTTCTCTTCCTTGTTCCTTAAGAAAGACTCTTGTATTTTCATCACTAGGGAATACTGAAGTTGTTGCTCCAAGTTCTGCACCCATATTTGTAATAGTAGCTCTATCAGTTACAGAAAGAGACTTAACTCCTTCGCCATAGTATTCGATAATATTTCCAACTCCACCTTTTACAGTTAGAGTTCTTAGTACTTTAAGGATTACATCCTTTGCTGATGACCATGGCTTAAGCTCACCGACTAGTTTAACACCAACAACGTTTGGAACTTTAATGCTATATGTTCCCTTTGCCATTGCTACAGCAACATCAAGACCACCTGCTCCTATTGCAATCATTCCAAGACCGCCACCTGTAGGTGTGTGGCTATCAGAGCCAATTAGAGTTTTGCCTGGCTTTCCGTAGTTTTCTAGTTGTAACTGGTGACAAATTCCATTACCTGGTTTAGAGAAAAGCACTCCATGTCTTTTAGCTACGCTTTTTATGAATGCATGATCATCTGCATTTTCAAAGCCTGTTTGAAGTGTGTTGTGGTCGATATATGCTACTGAAAGTTCTGTTTGTACTTTATCTACTTCCATTGCTTCTAGCTGTAGGTATACCATAGTACCTGTTGAGTCTTGAGTCAGAGTCTGGTCGATTTTAATTACGATTTCAGAGCCTTTTGTCATTTCGCCTTCAATGAGGTGGTTTTCTAAGATTTTGTGCGCTAGTGTTTTGCCCATTAACTATTTCCTCCTAATAATTGTATATTTAATAAATGTATTTTACTTTGTTTAGTTTTCTAAGCAAAGTATCTTGTATATGAGTATACATTGTTTGCGATGGGGCTGTCAATAGCATTGTATACATGTATACAATTTCTTTTAGGTATTTCCCTTAACCATTTCTTTTAAGGAAATTGCACTTTAATTTACATATAGAAAATCAAAGAAGACAAATTTCAGAAAAAGCCACTGGAGCGTATATGAAAAATTGATATTTATATAAAAATAGTGTAGAAACTTTCGTAACTACACTATTAACTTTAGTATAAAAAATTCAAATTCAATAGATTACTTTAGTTCGGATCTTCTAATAAATAACCATCCAGTGGCAAGAGCAAGGACTGCAAAAACTAAATTAATTGGAACGAAGATAGATATATTACTGTACATTTTTTCAAGAAAAGAAGTGACCTCTTTAACAAAATTAGAGTCCCATAAATAACCACTAATAACATAAAAACTAATTAAGCTTAGTGCAAATCCAGAAGCATAAATGATTATCTTTTGCGTTTTGGTTGTTCTCACGTTCATACTGCCAAGGAAAGTTCCCAGTCCACCAGCGAAGATAGCTCCTGCAAGGAAATATAAGAATAGACTTAGATAATTATCTGAAAACTGTCCTGTCAAGCTGGAAGTTATTCGTAAAGTGCTGTGACCTATACTAGAAGTTATTGCGTTCAAAACCATTTGAAATATAAGCATATAGGCAGACAGAAGAACGGAAATAAGCAAAGTGCTAATGGCATGAGAAAGATAAAAACTTTTCCTAGAAATACCGTTTTGAATACAAATGGATAGTAGGTCACTTTGCATAAGGCCACCAACGAAAAGATATGCGTATAAAGCAAAGTCAAAGGTTAGCTGCATTGTATTAAAGGTTGCGTTTAGGATTAAAACAGTAGCTACGATAAGCATTGTTGATAAGATTAAAAATAATATTAGTAAGTCTTTTTTTCGATAAAACCATTGAAGCTTACATGTTGATAATAGATTCATAATATTCCTCCTCTTTGCCACCGCCAATTTTTACAAATAATTCCTGAAGATTGACTTTTGAAAAAGTTAATTCAGAAACATTTTCAGTTGGGAAGGGCCCTTTGATATACTTGTTAGCAAGACCGCATAAAGTTTGTTCGGATACTACCTTTTTCCCAAGGGAAAACTCCTCAACTAGAGAAGAAGGTCCGCTTACTAAATAGTAGCTATTAACAAGTGATTGCTTGTCAGACTTCTCAATAACTTTTCCATCAGTTAGTATCACGATGTCTTCAATTAAATTTGAAATTTCTTCAATTATGTGTGTTGATATAATTATAGCTGCACCTGTGTTCATATTTACTGAAATAATTACCTTATACACAAACTCCCTATGAGTTGCATCAAGACCTAACACAGGCTCGTCAAGGAAAATATATGGCGCATTTGAGCTCATTGCTAAAATAAATTTTAATATGGAGCTATATCCTGTGGATAGGGTTTTTACTTTTTTCTTTAGGTCAAGGGCGAACAGATTTGCTAATTTTTCAGCATATTCAATATCAAAGTTGGGGTTGAGTATCATAGCTAGTTTGAAAGCATCTTTAATCTTAAAATTAGGCATGATATTGGTTTCGCTCATTACCTGCACTTTGCACTGCGCTCGCTCGTTTTCTTCACTAGGGATGCCGTCAATCAGTATTTCTCCATTGCTTATGAAAATTTTATTGCATATTGCTTTAATTAGGGTAGACTTGCCTGCACCATTTCTCCCAAGCAGACCATAAATCTTTCCTTTTTCAAAAGTTAGGCTTACTCCATCTAAAGCCTTCGCAGACTTATAGTACTTTGTCACATTTTTTATTTCTATTTCATTCATCTTTCTTACCTCCAAGTATCATAGAAGCGATTTCCTCCTTTGAGATATTAAGCCTTTCACCTTCGGCTAGAACTTCCTTTATATATTTGGAATAGAAGTTTTCTTTTCTCTGTGCAAAAAGCTTTTCCTTTGCTCCTGTAGAAACAAACATTCCCAGGCCTCTTTTTTTATAGAGGATGCCGTCATCTACCAAGATATTTATTCCCTTAAGCGCTGTAGCGGGATTAATCTTGAGCATAACTGCAAGATCGGCAACTGATGGAACCTTTTCTTCTTCCAGGAAGGCGCCTATCATAATTCCATTGGATAGCTCGTCAGCTACTTGCTGAAATATGGGTGTATCAACATCAAAATTGATAATCATAGTAACCTCCTTTAGTGGTTGGGTATGTTACTCAACTAACATACTATGATTGTATGATAAACCTTGCTAGGAAGTTTGTCAATAGAGTTTATAAAAAAAGTCTGTAAAAACTTTTGCCAAAAACTTTTGCAGGAAAACTTTTGGGAAAAAATAACCCGCCACAGAAATTTCCGTAGCGGGTTTAGATGTACTAATTTTTTATGATTACCTTGTAAAACCTAAGGTTACTTTAAATAAATCTCCATCAATTTCAAGGTCCAGAGTGCCTCCTTGAACATGCATAAGGCTTTCTGCTATTGACAGGCCAAGACCGTTGCCATCAGTATGTCTTGATTTATCCCCGCGGATAAACCTCTCTTTAAGCTCATCAGGGGAGATGTCTAGTTGCTCCTTAGAAACGTTTTTGAATATCAGGTTTATATTCTGATCAGTAAGCTCAGTTGTTATATAGGCTCTTGTGTTTTCGAGGGCATATTTCGATATGTTAGTTAGTAAGTTATCCAAAACTCTAATCATAAGTTTTCCATCTGCGTTAATGTGAGGGGCGGTTCCGTCTGTGTCTATAGCAGGCTTTACTATAAGATCGATTTTTGAATCTTTAAGTTTTTCTTCAAATTCACAGGTTACTTGGCTGATTAATAGATTAAGATCCATAGAGGCAACATTGGCTTGGACTGATCCACTACTAGCCTTAGAAGCTTCAACTAAATCTTCAATTAACCTTTTGAGCTTTTCCGATTGCCTTTGTAAAACTTCAACATACTCATCTAGCTGTTCACCCTTATTCTCAACCTTGCTGATTAAGTCAGTATAGTTAATTATAGAGGTTAGGGGAGTTTTTATATCATGTGAGACATTAGTAATTAATTGTGTTTTTAACCTTTCATTTTTCATAGCTTCATCAACTACAATGTTAATAGTATTTCCAATCTCATTGATATCCTTTGCATGATGGTAAAGACCAAGAGGCATAGTGTCAAGATTGATTTTATGGCTAAACTCACCTGAGGCAAGCTTTTTGATACTTTCTATAATTGGTATTGTTTTGTTAATCATGTAAATACCAAAGGCTAAGATAAGTACATTAACGAAAATTTGAGTTAATGCTAAAAAGAGGTAAGGCCCATAGACCCAGCTAGTAAGTATACCGCCTAATATAACAAAGTTTAAGAAAGCTATAAAGCCTAAAGCGATGGATACCCACATAACTACAAGTTTTTCATTGTACTTTGAGCTTTCATGTTCACGGCTTTGATTTAGCTGCTCTTTTAAATACTGCTCTGACTTAGAAAACACAGTTTTACTAGATGTTCCTAGACTTTTCCCTCCCTTGGCAAAGAGCTTAAAAACTTTAATAATCCCACGGGTAATTAGGTTTAACAAAGAGTTTTTCCATAAGTAATTCATTTTGATAGCCCTACAAAACAGCCAAGCTTGGGCAACTATTATAGACGCAATAAGAAATACAGCACAAAGCAAAAGTCCGTAGTAAAAGCTGTCGGCTGAAAATTCAAAATAAGAATCCATGTAGGAGTAGCTGATATTAAGAGGGAAGGCAATTAACAAGAATGTGGTAGCAATCATCAATTCCATTGGAAACTTAGAGTACCAACCAGGCCTCTCTATGTTATTGCCAGTAGATCGGATTAAAATTACAAAAGTGATAAGACCTAAAATAAAGGAAATGATCAATACTGGTAGCAGGTAAGGCTTTATTTCATAAAAAATTCCAATTACACTTATAATCGAGGACCTATATTCAGATGAGTCTATGTATGCCGTAATTGTATAAACTCTAGTGGGTACACCATTCTCATCTTGCTCTACGATTGTGTCATTTGGGTAAATATAGGGAACGTCTACAGAATCATAGGTTGTAATGATGTCATACTTAGTAGCAGCTTCATTTTCGGATATAGTCAATGTGCTACGATTATAGTCTACTTTCCCTTTTTCATCTTTGCTTGTAACACTTATGGCTGTTCCCTTAAGGTTGGAATCCTCTATAGTATCATGGCTATCTGCTGCACTTAAGTGCTCATATAAAAAAGAGTGACTATATGTCTCTAAAGTGAGAGCATTACGTAGGGCATCTTCTTTGCTAATTTGAAAAAGTTCTGAATTATGTCCCACTAGGCTAAAAGCGCTAAACCCAGCAAACACAATTAAAAATACTACCGTTAATACAAAGGCAGAGACTTTAATTATTATATTATTTTTCATAAAAATCACCTTCCTCAATTTTATACCCTTGTCCCCAGACAACTTTAATATATCTAGGTTCCTTAGGGTTTATTTCAATTTTTTCACGGAGATGTCTTATATGGACAGCTACAGTATTTTCACTTCCAACAAGGCAGTCTCCCCAAACTTTACTATAGATTTCTTTTGGTGAGAAAACTTGCCCTTTTCCCTCCATGAGTAGCTTCAAAACTTCAAGTTCCAAAGGTGTAAGGAATACTTCTTCTCCATCTAGAACAACTTCTTTTTTCTTATAATTTAGCTCAAGGCCGCCTGCAATAAGCAAGTCACTACTAGGTTTAACACTACCAAGAAGAGTATATCTTCTTAGCTGTGACTTTGTACGAGCAACGACTTCTAGTGGATTAAAGGGCTTTGTTATATAGTCATCAGCACCAATACTTAATCCCATAATCTTATCCATATCCTCTCCCTTAGCTGTAAGGAATATTACAGGTGCATTAGAAATTTCACGGATCTTTAGCGTCGCTTCCATGCCATCCATAATAGGCATCATAATATCCATAAGTATTAGGTGGACTTCCTCTTTGTTAATAATCTCAAGAGCGTCCTTTCCATTAAAAGCCTCTATTAGATTGTAGCCTTCATTGCCTAAGTAAATTTTTAAAGCATTTACAATATCTCTCTCATCATCACATATTAAAACATTATACATAATCTTTACCTCCTAAAGTTATTGTACGCCAAAGTCCCATTAAGGTTATAGTAGGGAAGTTCTTAAGAAATTATTAAGAATTAATTCTTATATATTATACATGGAAGACTAAATGAATTGAAATAAAAAACCCATAATTTGATTTTTCAAATTATGGGCTACACAATAGCGTACACTGCTGCATTTTATATTATAGGGTGTTCCTGCAAGTATGTTCAGCAGTTTAACCACCACCAACTGGGGGAAAGATTGCAATAATATCACCATCTTTTACTTCATCTTCTACCTTACTATGAAAGCCATTAATTAGGCAGATAGCAACTTCTTGCCTTTCTATACCTAAGTGGTTAATAATTTCTAGGGCCGTGGCATATTCTTTTGAATCTAACATGAGAATTTTATCTCGCCCTTTGCGTAGGGTTGCAAATAATCTAACTTCTATCATGAAAGCTCCTTTTCATATTAAACTATTTTAGATAATACAACTACTAGCTGTATTATCTAAAATTAAGTTTATCTTGCTTTAATTAAGGTTAAGTCTTTCTAGGGTTTCTTGTGTTGGGAAAGCATCTACCCAGCCACGTACCTGATAATAGTCAGGTAGAGTTATTGAAAGCTGACTTGTCATTCCTTTAGAAGGTCCGTTTGTAATAGGCTCTTCTAATAATCGTTTAGGGAGTTTATCATCTTCCTTTTGCATTCCAGCCTCTTTATTGAAGAGACGCTCAATATTATAGATTCGCTCTCCTACTTCCAAGAGCTCTTCTACTGTATAATTTGTGCCAGTAGCTGCATTTAGAATTTCTGCATATTGAGGAGCGCCTAATGCAAATGAGGAGAAGAGGCACATTCCCATACTATCTATTACGGCAGTTAAATCTTGGAAAATTTTACACCAAAGAGCTTTACCTTCTGTAGCTGTACGATCTAGCTGCTCTGGTAAACCAAGAACTTCTGGAGATATCAGATATCCTCTTACATGACAGCCACCTCTGTTACTTGTTGCATAAGTTATACCTATACCTTGAATTCCCCTAGGATCATAAGCTGGGAGTTCTTGTTTTTTTACGCTAATTGAAACTTCAGGGTGCCCATAGTGTTCACAAAGTCTATAGCTTCCATCAGCCATTAGCTTTGCTAATTGAGACTTTCCTTCTCCCATTTTCTTGGTCCATTCCACTATTGCCTCTGCACTGCCCCACTTGAGAGGCACTCCTTCACAGTCCACATCAGTGATTGCCCCTAACTGATAAAGTTCCATAGCAGCAGCTATCGTACATGGGGTAGATATAGCATCTAAGCCATATTCGTTACACCAGTAATTAGCCTCACTTATAGCCACAATGTCATCTACTCCACAGTTGCCGCCATATGCCCATAGAGGCTCATACTCTGGTCCTCCGACTTCTTTTCCATTCATGTCGATTACACGTCCACAACCTATAGAACATCTATGGCAATAACCTTGTTTAACAAAGTTAGTATCTACTAGAGTTTCTCCAGAAGTGGAATCTGCAGTTTCAAAATAAGACTCTTGCCAGTTTCTAGTCGGGAAAGATCCGGTATTATTTATTATGTTTACAAGTACTGCCGTGCCATAGGTTGGAAGGCCTGTCCCAGTAACTGGGTTTTCCTTAAGCATTTTAAGACAATTTCTATTTACGTCTTTTAGACTATCTACGTTTGAAGGCTTAACTATGGTTTCTGTAGCAGTAACTGTAATTGCCTTTAGCCTTTTGCTACCCATTACTGCTCCGACACCTCCACGACCAGCAGCTCTATCTGTGTCATTCATAATAGCTGCTAATAGGGACTCATTCTCACCAGCAGGACCAATTGATAGAACTGAAGATTTAGGATATTTTTCTTTCAAAGTTTCATCTAACTCTTCACTTTTCATACCTAAATACTCCTCAGCTGGAAGAATCTCAATATTATCATCATGAATATTTATATAAACCGGTTCTTTTGACTTACCTTCAATAATAAGACCATCCCACCCGGCATATTTTAACTTGGCACCCCAAACTCCACCAGAGTTAGAAGAAGCTATCATACCAGTTAGAGGAGACTTTGTGACTACCATATAACGACCAGCAGTAGGTGCAGCGGTACCAGTAATTGGTCCTGTTAGATAAATCAACTTATTTTTCTCTGATAATGGATCCACTTTGGCAACACCTTCATCGTATAAAATCTTTGTACCAAGGCCCCTTCCTCCAATAAATTTAACTGCATCTTCTAAATTTAATTTTTCAATTTTAACTTCACCACTAGACAAATTAATTCTAGCAAGTTTACCTTGATAAGAAATAGACATAAAAATTACCTCCTTCATTTTGGAAATATCTCGCACGAATACCTTAAACAGAGCTAAAATATAAATATACAAGATAGGTTTCGGTTTTAAATTAACCAGTAAACCCTTTCCAAACACGGGAGGCCTCAAATTTACGGATGATGCCCATCGGTTTAACTCCATACAAGTTAAACTCGGATTTTATGAAATCATACTACTACAGCAAAAATGAGTTGTCAACACGTTTCCACTTAATGACTGAGTGTTTTGACAATTTGGACAAAATAGTGAATAATATATCGCTTTTACATATAATTAGTTACAGACGTATTACCCCCCCATTGTCAAATTATTTAGTAGAAATTTCATATAAAACGCTTCTTCATCTTCAGTCTTCCCTTCAATGAAAAGTAAAGATCTTTTGATTTTAAGGATATTATCATGAGTATTGTAGTCGTCTGGGGGTAAAGGTTCAACAGTTAAAGTAACACTTTTGTAAGAAAAACTATTTTGAGAAAGCTGTTTTAACGATTCCATTTCAGACAATATTTCTATTAATTTTTCAGGTGAATAACCCATATTTTTTTCTTTCATAATTCAAACTCTCCTTTGCCATGTGAACGTAGCTTAATGTTAAATTAAATTATATAATAATGTGAATGAACTTAAAATGAAAATATGTATATTGGGTGATAGTATTTCTTTTAAAGGATGGCTATAGCTGTAAGAATTCGCATTATAGTTGCTTTCCTAATAATCTTGAGTATTAATACCAAATACTGTATACTCAAAGGTGCTGAGAAAGTAGACTAAATAAGTATATAATAAGCTGTGTCAAAACTAGTGATATAAAGTATTTGCAAAGGAAATAAAAATGAAAATTAACGCAATAGAGCCTGTAATATTAGAAAATGATAAACTTATCATTATAGATCAAACACTTCTTCCAGGTAGGGAGGAGTATATTGAGCTTAGAAATAGAGAAGATGTTTGGGAAGCGATAAAAAAGTTAAGAGTTAGAGGTGCACCTGCCATTGGTGTTTGTGCTGGATTTGGCATATACATAGACCTGCTTACCGAAGGGGGTGGGGGGACTCTCGAAGCACCTAAGGATGTTATTTCTAGAGTTAAGGAAACTGGTGAGTACCTAAAGACTGCAAGACCTACAGCTGTCAACTTATTCTGGGCAGCAGATAGAATGATAAGGAAAGCAGAAGCTTTAGAGGAAGGACTTTGCATAGAGCAGACAGCTTCGCAAAGAGTAGAGTATATTATTGAAGAATTAAAAAAAGAAGCGGAAGCCATAAAAAGGGAAGATATAGAGGCCTCAATCAAAATGGGAGAGTATGGGCTAACTTTGCTTGAACCAGGAATGGGGATTCTTACTCACTGCAATGCAGGAACCTTAGCTACTGCAAAATATGGAACCTGTATAGCACCGATTTATCTAGGTGCAGAAAAGGGTTATGACTTTAAAGTGTTTGCTGATGAAACAAGGCCGTTGCTACAAGGGGCAAGGCTGACAGCTTTTGAATTAGATAAGGCAGGAGTAGATGTAACCTTAATCTGTGACAATATGGCTGCAACTGTTATGAAACAGGGGAAAATTCAAGCGGTGGTAGTAGGCTGCGATAGGGCTGCTGCCAATGGAGATGGGGCTAATAAGATTGGAACGATGCAAGTTGCAATTATGGCCAAAGAGTTTGGGATACCATTTTATATGTTTGCTCCAACTAGTACAATTGATATGGAAACCAAGACTGGAGCTGATATTGAAATAGAAGAGAGAGATGGGGCAGAAATTGGCGAAATGTGGTATAAAGAGCCAATGACGGCTAGTGGTGTAAAAAAATTTAACCCTGCTTTTGATGTAACTGATCATAAGTATATTACTGCATATGTAACAGAAAAGGGAATTATAAGGCCTCCTTTCGATGAAGGCTTTAGAAAAATAATGGAGAAATAAAATAGCTAGCCATTTGGAGTTTATTCAAATTTGATTCGAGGTGCAAAATGGAAAATGAACATTTAAATATTTTTCAAAGGAATGCAAAGGTAGTTGTTCTTTGTGGTGTGGTTGCTGGAAGTATGTCTGGAATTATAGGGAGAATGATTGATGCCCCATCAATGGTCATCGGATTCTATAGGCTTCTGTTAGCTTTACCCTTTTTTATAATCCCGGTTTTAGTAAAATATAGGCCAGAACTTTTTGCTATAAAGAAGAAGGAATTGATTTTAGCACTTGTTTCAGGATTTTTTCTATTTGCACATTTTTTGACATGGTTTATTGCAATAAAAGAAACGGAGATTGCAAGTGCATTAGTTTTGGTATCACTTAATCCCTTAGTAGTTGTATTTATGACTTACTTTGTGTGGAAGCAAAGGGTATCACTTAAGGCAGTAATTGGAATTGGAATTGCAATTTTAGGTGGGGTAATTGTAGTTGGAGGGAATTTCTCTGGTGGTGGTTCAATGTATGGCGATATGATGGCCTTTATATCTTGCCTTGGAATTGGAGTGTACTTTTCAATAGGAACTGTTGTGAGGCAAAAGGTTGTTTCTGCTGTATATTTATGTATAGTATTTGGAATGTGTTTCCTGTGCTTTGCCTTGGCAACGGTTATTACTAGTACTCCTGTTTTAGGTTATAGTACGGAATCTTATTTTTGGATGGTAGTAATGATGCTAGTTTGCCAGCTAGGAGCTCACGCAGTATTTAACTGGAGTATGGCATATGTTCCCTCTCTGTATGTATCCGCAGTAGATACGGGAGAAATTGTAGTAGGGGCATTAATGGCCTTATTACTTTTTGCAGAAATCCCTACTGTTTGGCAGATAACTGGAGGAATTGTGGTAATTATTGGGCTTCTATACTATAACTATCACGAGCAAGATTAGGTAAATCAGTTCTTACAGAAACTATGGAATCTGCAAGTCTAAGAATAGAAGACTTAGGGTAGCTTGTAATAGGTGCCTATATCAATTATAATCAGTAGTAGTTAGTTTTAGACAAAAAGAGTAAGGAGGCAGTGGATGTCATATAAGGTTAAACTTCATCAATTTGAGGGTCCTTTTGATTTACTAGTATATTTAATCGAACATGCCAAAATGAGCATTTATGATATAAAAATTAGTGAAATTACAAATCAATATATTGACTACATAGAAGAAATGGCAGAACCTAATGTGGATGTAGCCTCGGAATTTATGATACTTGCTGCGAGTCTTCTTGAGATAAAATCAAAAATGCTTCTTCCTAGATACACGGACAGTGGAAATGAAATTGAGAGTGAAGATCCAAGAACAGAGCTTGTAGAAAAGCTGTTAGAATATAGAAAGTTTAAAAATTTATCTGAAATGCTAGGGGAAAGAGAACTTTATGGCAGGAGTATTTTTACTAAGCCGAAGGAGGACTTAACAGAATACACCAATGAGCCAGATGAATATTTAGTATTAGAAATCGATCAGTTTGTGTCAGCCTTCAATCAGTTTATCTTGAAAAAGAAAAAAGAGACTGATATTAAAAAGCGATATGAACAAAAAGAGAAAATGCGTATTACTAGTGAAGCAAAAATTGAGTTCATTAAGGAGATGTTTTTACTTGATGGCAGTAAAACTGTAGATTTTTTCGACTTAGTAAAAGGGGAAAATGATCGCTTTGATATGGCTTTAACATTCTCATCAATGCTTGAACTAGTAAAGAAAGATACTATTTGGGCGGATCAGAAGATTCAATTTGGAGATATTGAAATAGGAGCCACGGAATCATATAAGGAACTGGCAAAAAAGCTGGATAAAAGAATTGTTGAGGCAAAAACTGCAAGTACAGTTAAAGTAGAAGGGGAGAATTAATGGCAGGTGAGAGAAGTATAAAATCGGCACTTGAGTCTATGCTTTTTGTATGGGGGGAACCTTTGGAGGCAAAGGATGTGGCTGATGTTCTAAATATAGATGTTAAAGAAGCCTTAGAATATTTTAGAGAACTTATGGTAGAATACGAGGAAAATGATAGGGGTATTAGAATTAGAGAGATAAGTAGAACCTTTCAGTTTGTTACCTTTGCAGATAATGTAGAGTATATCGAAAGACTTTGTACACCAGTTAGGCAAAGAAGGTTGAGTCGGTCTGCTTTGGAAGTTCTTGCAATTATTGCATATAAGCAGCCGGTGACAAGAGGAGAAATCGAAGCTATTAGAGGAATAAAATGTGATAGGGTTATTGAAGGACTTACTGCAAAAGGACTAGTGGCAGAAGTTGGAAGATCAGAGGGCATAGGAAGGCCAATTCTTTTTGGGACAACTGATGATTTCTTAAGATATTTTGGATACAGTTCAATAAAGGAGCTACCACCAATCGAAGAGATAGAACAAATTTTTGAGTATGAAGATGCGTTAGCAGGGCAGATGGAAATTGGGGACTTTTTGAAGGAATAAAAAATAGCAGATATAAAAAAAGCTTACTCTTTACGAGTAGGCTTTTTTATTGATCTATAGATTAGAATTATTATATTTGATATTGAACCAGAGACAACTAAGCCTAATGCCAAGGCGCCAGCAATAAAAATAGTCTCGCTTCCAAGTGATGCAGCTTCGATATAATTTTGGTCTAATAGGGCTACTACTGTTGAGTAAAGTTTTGTTCCTGGTACAAAAGGAATCATGGCTGGTGCAATAAATACGATTGCAGCCTCTTTAAAAATTCTAGCAGATATGTCACAGGTGAAGCCTAGAACTAGAGCTCCTACAAAAGATGCAATTATGCTACTTTCAACAACATTATCAGCCAACATATAGCATAAATAGCTGATTGAGCAAACTAAACAAGATGGTATAATAGCTTTCTTTGGACTATGAAAAAGGAAGCAAAAGCCAGCAGCAACAAAAAAAACCAGTATAGGAAATAAAATAATATTAGATATCATTAAATGAGCCCTCCTATAATATAACTCCAAATCTGAAGGCCTAAGGCGGTTCCTGTAGCTAGAGAAGCAGCAATAGTTAGAGCTTCAGCTAGCCGAGTAAGTCCCGATAGCATATCTCCAGATAGGAAATCTCGCATAGAAGCTGTAATAGCATACCCAGGTACTAGCAACATGATTATTCCAATAATAGCAGAGCTAGCATTTCCTATGAAAGAAAAGTGAGCAAGTGCCATACAGGTTATGGCAGAAAAAGCAGTACAAAAAAATCCGTTGAGGAAGTAGTTGGTTTCAGCTTTGTCCATAAGAATATTCAATAAATAAGTAAGACTGCCAGCAAGGAAGGCGAGAATCCCATCCATAGGAAGGCCCCCTGCAATTATTGAAAAGAAAGCAGCAATACAACCTGCCCCTAGTATTCTAAGTGGAAGGGGATAAGATTTTTCCCTGTCAATAGTTTTTAAAACTTCTAGACCTTCGTCGATTGATAAATCAGTAGTAGTAAACTCTCTTGCGAAAGAATTAAGTTCAGATATTTTATTTAAGTCAAGGGTGTTTGACTTAACCCTTCTAATAAGCGTTGAAGCTTGTGAATCGTTGGCATCCCTAGATACAGAAACAAAGATACCTGTTAAAGTTGTAAAGACACCAACGTTATCCATTCTGCATGCCTTACATATTCTATGAACTGTATCCTCAACCCTGTATACTTCAGCGCCGTTTTTCATCATCAACTCACCAGCTGTTACAGCTAAGGTCAGTACTTTTTTTTCTAGTAAATTATTCATAAATAGTCCTTTCTTCTAGTAAATTGTAGCACATTTTAGATAGATATGGTAGACTGACTATGTGAATAAGGAAAGGAAATAAAATGAGACTTAATAAATATATTGCTGAATCTGGAGTATGCAGCAGAAGAAAAGCAGATGAATTAACAAAGAACGGGAACGTAAAGATAAATGGGAAGACAGTAAACGAGATGGGATATCAAGTTCAAGATGGAGACATAGTAAATGTTAATGGAATTGATATAACACCAACGAAGAAGAAAATTTATATAGCTATGAACAAACCAAAGGGTTATATAACTACTGTTTCTGATGAACAAGGAAGGCCGACTGTAATGGACCTTACTACAGATATTACAACTAGGATCTTCCCAATTGGCAGACTAGATTATGAAACATCAGGACTACTTCTGATGACAAATGATGGTGATTTGTTCAATGAGGTTATGCATCCAACCAATAAGGTTCCTAAGAAATACAGAGTTTTAGTAAGCGGTACTGTGTCAAAGGATAGCCTTTTTAAGCTGAGAAACGGTGTTGATATAGGCGGATATGTAACATCAAAGGCAAGAGTTGATATTATTATGCAGAAAAGAAACCAAGCTATTCTTGAAATCGAAATAACAGAGGGAAAGAATAGACAGGTTAGAAAAATGTGCAAAGCTGTTGGAAATAAAGTTGTTGAACTGCAAAGGATAGCTATTGGGGGGATTCTTTTAGGAAGATTAAAAGAAGGACATTATAGAAAGCTAACGAGAGAAGAAATAGAGATGTTAAAAAAAGGCTGCTAAGGCCTTTTTTTAATTCTGGTTATAATTTTACTAAGAACTTAGAATGCAAGCCTAAAACCATCCTGCATGATTACAGTAAGTTATAAGCTAGATATTCAGCTGCGGCTATATCATCTTGAATAAACTTATAAAGGGGGCTAGTCAAATATACACTCCCTTTGCCCAGTGCTCTAATATCGACGGCAATCCTACAAACTCTTTCTTTGCTGGAGAGTAGGCCAATGCTATCAACTAGGCTGAGAACGTGTTGCTTGCTAAACTTATCAGTATTTAGCCAGGGTTTGATTTTTTTGCTAAGAGTTTCATTGAAAGTAAACATATCATAGACTTTAAAAGGCGAAAACTCAAAAACGGCAGCTAGGTGCTCAAAAATCGAGAGCATTTGACTTTCTACTATAACCTTGTTAGTGTTATGAGATTTAAAAGTATCAAGTTTAAAGGCATATTTGTCCCCAATAAGCTTTCCAAAGCTTTTCATACAATCAATATACCCAAGTACAATACTTTGCCTAGAGACTTTTTCATCAAAAAAAAGCACATTGCCTATGTCCCATTTAGGCTTAATATATTTAAAATCTTTTGCTAAATCTTTTGCAAGTTCTATTCTCTGCTTTGGAATAAGACCGACTGTATATAAGTCAACACAAATAATTTGATCTGCACCCATATCTACAGCCATGGTTACAGGAAGGTTGTCAGAAAGGCCACCATCTACATAGGAAACACCATCAATGGATACAGAGTGGGCAACAGGAAAGCAAGCTGCAGAAGCAAGAATGTAGTCAATTACTTTTCCATGAGGTATGTCACTTAAATATGTGTAGTTTTTTTTCATGGAAGAAGCTGTAGTGATGTTGATACCAAAATCTATTGTTGAATTTCTCAATGTATTTTCATCTAAAGCTTTTTCAATTATTTCTCTGAGGCCACTAGAGTCAGCACCTCCATTTACGATACCTTGAGCATATCCAAAAATCTCTTCCATAGGGAGACCAGAAATATCTTTAAAAGGAATTACTAGGGGGACATCCTCAGATGGGTTAATGGAAAAAATTTTAGTGGTAGTATTTGAAAGCCAAATGTCAACTGCTTCATTGTATGAGTTTTGGGCAACCAAAATACCATTTAAAGCGCCTACAGAGGAGCCGTAAACCATATTAATCTCAATTTTCATATCGCGCAAAGCTTTCCACACTCCGATTTGATAAGCGCCTTTTCCGCCGCCGCCACCAAGAACTAGTGCTGTTTTCATTTTTTGGTCTCCTTTTGTTGTATACGTTAATTTAACTATTATATTCGTGCACTACATGTTTAACGAGAACCGTTAAGTAGGTACATCATTTTGGAATTTGTAATGCAGAATTTATATTAAGTAATAATATAGATAGGTTGCTGCAAGGATGTCATCCTCAATAAGTTTATAGA
The DNA here is from genome assembly GCA_964369805.1 of uncultured Oscillospiraceae bacterium. GTDB lineage: Bacteria > Bacillota > Clostridia > Peptostreptococcales > Anaerovoracaceae > CAYJHC01. The sequence goes on along the minus strand of CAYJFM010000002.1, from coordinate 47,766 downwards.
GTGTGGGAGATAAGTACTTGCTTTCCTCTTCCTTAGCTTTGAAGTCTATAGCAATCCTTGCTATCCTATCTTTTATTGATAATTTACCAGAGTTTTCTAGTATTGTGTTTAAGGAAAGTGTCTCATGTCTTTGTACATTTAAATAGTCTTCAGCCTTTGCTCTCAGAGCTATATCGAAGGATTTCTTGTCATATAGTACATAAGGATCCAACTCAAAAACAACACCTAAATGATCGGCTGCTCTAATAATAAGATTTTTTAGGTCTCCTGTCCCATCTTTCACAAAGCTATCTCGCTCAAAGGTGAATGAACTTCCAGCATATTTCCCAAAAGCTTTCATGCAATCTAGGTAGCCAAGTTGAATATTTTTTTCGGCAATTTCACTATTAAAGTAAAGCATATTACCAAGGTCCCACTTTGGTTCTATATATATAAATTCCTTGGAAATATCTTTGACAAGTTCAACCCTGTGGGGAGGAATGTAGCCGACAGCTTTTAAGTCAACACAAATTATTCGCTCAGCACCCATGTCAGAAACTATAGTAACTGGTAGGTTGTCAGTAAAGCCGCCGTCAGCATAAGTTACATTATCTATGTCTACGGTGTGAGCTACAGGGAAGCAGGCCGAAGAAGCTAATATGTACTTGCTCACCTCACCTTTTGGAATATCTTTGAGGTGAACATATTTGCTAGAGCCTGTTTTGGTATTTGTTATACAAAGGCCAAAATCTATACCTGAATTTCTTAAAACATCTTCATCAAGATTATTAGTCATAATTTCTTGTAGACCAGTTGGCTGTGCGCCTCCTTTTGCAACTTCATTTGCGTAGCCAAAGACTTCCTCAATTGGTAGACCGGCAACAGCTTTTACAGGGGTAAATTCTGCATATTCTGTAGGCGTATCAATTGAGAATATACCAGCACTAGTATTTGTATTCCAAATTTTTAGGGCTTTTTCATAGGAATCTTGAGCAACGAGAACACCGTTTAGAGAACCAACAGATGAACCAGCTACGCAGTCTATCTTTATACCTAATTCTCGAAGTCCTTTCCAAACTCCAATCTGATAACTTCCTTTTGCCCCACCACCGCCGAGCACTAAACCTGTTTTCATTTCAAACTCCTTTTTGATAATGAGACTATGTACTATACGAATCTTTGTATTACCGTAAACTTATAGCAAATTCTGATATATGTAAGTTGCTGCTAGAACATCATCTCGAATTAAGTTATAGATTTTCGGGTTGAGAAACTTGCTTTTTGCGCTATTACTTTTTAAATCTAGAGCTATTTGTGAGATACGATCTTTTCGGGATAACTTTAACATACTTTCGAGTAGATAAGAGAAAGAACTTTTATCTTTACCAAAATGCATGAGGTATTCTTCTGTATTGGCCCTGAGGACTCTATCGAAGCTATCCTTATCATATAATTTGTAAGGAGATACTTGAAAAACCTCACCTAGTAGCTCAATAATTCTAAGGTATTCTTCTTTAAGTTCTGAAGAGGGTAGCAAAATATTGTCAGCAGAGAAAGCGCCTTTTGAAAAAGTGAATAGTTCTCCATCATAAACTCCGAAGGCTTTCATAGCATCCAAATAACCAAGCTTGATATTTCTCATGGCTAATTTTTCGTTAAAATGCAACATATTACCCAAGTCCCATTTTGGAGCAATATATACGAATTCTTTTGAAAGGTCTCTAACCAAATTAATCCTTTTTTGAGGAATTATTCCTACATTTTTTAAATCCACGCATATAACTTTTTCAGCACCCATATCAGAAGCCATTGTAACAGGAAGATTATCTGAAAACCCGCCATCAATATAGTAGGCATCATCAATTAGCACTGAATGAAGAACGGGGAAAACGGAAGAGGATGCAAGAATGTAGGAGCCGATTTCGCCATTAGGAATGTCTTTCAGATAAACATATTTATGAGTGAGACTATTAGCGTTAGTCATAATTAAACCAAAGCTAACCTTAGAAGATCTTAAGGCATCTTCATTTAACAAATCCTCTATTATTTGAGATAATAAATCATTGGCTACACCACCTTTTATTATTTCATTTGCATAGCCAAATACTTCATCTATAGGCATACCTGCTACTGCACGAATAGGAAATGTAGGGGTGATGCTGTCATTAGCTTTAATACCAAAAATATCTTTTGTGTTTTGAGTAGACCAAAGCTTGATTGCTTTATTATAATCATCTTGTGCGATTAGCATACCGTTAAGAGAGCCTATTGAAGAGCCAAAGACCATATCAATAGAAACACCCAGTTCTTTGAGTGCTTTCCAGACACCTATTTGATAGCTCCCTTTTGAGCCTCCCCCTCCGAGTACTAATGCAGTTTTCAACAGCAGACCTCCTTGTTGAAAAAAATGTGATTTAAACTATAATCATTTTATCAAAATTATTTGAATTTTCAACAAAAACTATGAATTTCATTTGACAAAATGGTCTTTTCTACGTATCCTTTATAGAGTAGACATAAAATGGAGGAAAAATGTATAAAATATTAGTAACAAATGATGATGGAATAAATGCAGAAGGCATAAAGATTTTAGTAAAGGCCCTTAGTAAAAAAGCAGAAGTATATATATCGGCGCCACACGATCAAAGAAGTGCTACAGGTCATGGAATTACAGTGGGAAAACCTATAACAATGACAAAGGTGAATTTTGAAGGAGCTAAAATGGCAGTTGAATGCACAGGACTTCCAGCAGACTGCGTTAAGCTTGGTCAAAAATACTATGAATCGTTAGGAATAAAATTTAATTTCGTATATTCTGGAATTAATCACGGAGGAAACCTAGGCACAGACACTCTTTATTCAGGGACAGTTTCTGCAGCTGTTGAGGGAGCTCTATGCAAAATTCCTGCGGTGGCTTTATCAGTGAACAGTCATGAGCCAGTGCACTTTGAATATATAGAGGAACTGATTGAAAGTACTTTTGATAATATTAGTAAAAATCTTAAGGCTGGGACGGTGCTAAATATAAATGTACCTCACTTGCCAAAAGAAGAGGTTAAAGGGATAAAGTTCACAAGGCTAGGCATAAGAGAGTATAGAGAGTGGTTCACACCACTAGCGCCACCTTCTGATGTAACAGAATATAAATACAAAGGTGAACCAAGAAAATATGATAGCACTAATACAAATATTGATGTAATTGCAGACCAAGAAGGCTATGCAAGTATTACACCATTGAAATTTGATTTAACAGACCATGAAAAAATAAATGAAATTAAAGAGTGGATTTAAGGAGGAAAAAATGAAAAATATGAATATTGAAAAAGCGGAAAGAGTAATACTATTTGTGGATTTCCAAGAGAGACTAATCCCTGCAATTGCAGAGGTAGATGCACTTGTTGATAAAACTGTTAGGTTGGCAAAGGGCGCAGCAGTACTTGACTTACCAATCTTAGTAACAGAACAATATAAGAAGGGCTTGGGGGCTACAATCGAACCAATTAATGCCGCATTTGATGGTAAGGCAAAGTACTTTGAAAAGACAGCTTTTAGCGCGGCTAGAGAAGAAGGGTTCGTAGAATTTCTTGAAGCTGAAGGTAAAGGAATAAAAGAAATTGTAATTTGCGGAATTGAATCTCATATTTGCGTTACACAAACGGCGTTAGATTTAGTGGAACTTGGGTATAAAGTTTATGTCGCAGAGGACTGTGTAAGTTCTAGAAACTTAAACGATAAAGCAGTTGCTGTTAGAAGAATGAGAGATGCAGGCGTAATTGCTACTACAGTAGAATCAGTACTGTTTGAAGTTATGTTACATGCAAAGGCAGAAGCTTTCAAAGAAGTATCGAAAATAATAAAATAGTTTATTTTATATAGAAGAAAGGCAAACAAAATATGTTCATGTTAAAAAATGAAATCACCATAGAGAATAAAGCTAAGTTAGAGGAATATCTCAAGGGATATCAGTACAAGACTTCGGGACTGTCTTTTTCAGCTTTATATATGTGGCGTGATATAAACCAGTTTTGCTGGGAAGAGATAGGGGACTATCTTTGCATTGCAGGTATAAGTCACTTAGAAATGGAACGAGGAGTATTAGAGCCTTTTCTATTTCCGCCAATTTCAAAAAATGGTAAGTATGAAAAAGAAAGCCTTAGAGAAACTATAATAAAGGCAAAAGAAATTTTTGAGACAAAGGGCTATGAGTTTTCCTTAAGATTAGTACCATTTAATTTACTGGAAGAAATTCAAAAAGCCTTCCCAAAAGAATTTGAGTGGATTGAAGATAGGCCGAATTACGACTACTTATACAACAAGGCAGACTTAATTGAGCTTAAAGGGAAGGCATACCATAGCAAAAAAAACCATCTTAATTACCTGAAAAACAATACTGAATATGAATATGTTAAACTAACTGCAGATATGGCAGATGATGTAATGGAATTTATAGATAGGTTTAATGCAGAAAAAGATCTTCCAGAAAATGAGATGGCGCTTCTCAAAAATGAAGAAGAAGCTATGAGGGATGTTTTTGATAATATTGAGAAAGTTGGCTACTACGGAGGAGCAATACTGATTGATGGACAAATTGAGGCGGTAAGCGTTGGTGGAAAGCTAGGAAAGAATATATGTACTGTACATATTGAAAAGGCAAATAAACATATTAGAGGCTTGTATCAAGCAATTAATAATGAGTTCTGCAAAGCTATGCCAGCTGAGATTAAATTTATGAATAGAGAAGAAGACATGGGGCTACTTAATCTCAGAAGAGCGAAATTCTCATATAAACCTATTGAATTAGTAGAAAAGTATATAATAAAATTAAATTTTGACAAAGCATAAAATACCAAAAAATAAAATTTAAAAAAGTATAAATATGCAATAAAACAAATAAATAATATTTTAAAACAAATAAGTGAATTTTCGTGTTTCGAATTAAAAACAGAGAATTCACTTTTTGTATACATAGAAGAATGTTAGAAAATAAACAATTGCACGAATAGTAGAACTATTTTGTGTTGTACAAAAAAAATAAAAAAAACAAAAGAATTATGATAGAATATATTTAGTTAATCGTATATTGATACAAATTTTAATAGGAGGCAAATAATGAGAGATGTAGTAATCGTAAGTGCAGTTAGAACACCGATAGGATCTTTTGGAGGAACTCTAAAAGGAACAGCAGCTAGAACTTTAGGTGCAATCGCAGTAAAAGAAGCTTTAGTAAGGGCTGGAGTAGCTGGCGAGCAAGTTGATGAAGTAATCATGGGTTGCGTACTTCAAGGTGGACAAGGGCAAAACGTTGCAAGACAAATTGCAATTGATGCAGGTCTTCCACAAGAGGTTCCAGCAATGACAATCAACAAAGTATGTGGTTCAGGTCTAAGAGCGGTTGGCCTAGCGGCTTCAATTATAAAAGCAGGAGATGCTGATATTATCGTTGCAGGTGGTGCAGAAAATATGTCTCAAGCTGGATACGTAGTTCCACAAGCTAGATGGGGAGCAAGAATGGGCGATGCAAAAATGGTAGACATGATGGTTGGAGACGGCCTAACAGATGCTTTTGCTGGATATCACATGGGAATCACTGCTGAAAACTTAGTGGAAAAATATGGAATCACAAGAGAAGCTCAAGATGAATTTGCAGCTAGCTCGCAACAAAAAGCAATTGCAGCAATCAAAGAAGGAAAATTTAAAGACGAAATCGTTCCAGTAGAAATTCCTCAAAGAAAAGGAGATCCAATCGTATTTGATACAGATGAATATCCTAAAGATGGAGTTGTTGCTGAAGGACTTGCTAAACTAAGACCAGCTTTCAAAAAAGACGGTTCAGTTACAGCAGCTAACGCTTCTGGAATCAATGATGCAGGTGCAGCTATCGTAGTTATGTCAAAAGAAAAAGCTGACGAACTAGGACTAAAACCACTTTGCACAATTAAATCATACGCTTCTGCAGGTGTTGACCCATCAATCATGGGAATCGGACCAGTTCCAGCAACACAAAAAGCTTTAGCAACAGCAGGAATTGAAATGAAAGACCTAGACCTAATCGAAGCTAACGAAGCTTTCGCAGCTCAAGCACTAGCTGTAGGTGAAGACTTAGGAATTAACAAAGATATTCTAAATGTAAATGGTGGAGCTATTGCAATTGGACACCCAATTGGAGCATCAGGAACAAGAATTCTTATTACACTAATCCACGAAATGGAAAAGAGAGACTCAAAAACAGGTCTTGCTACACTTTGCATCGGTGGTGGAATGGGAACAGCACTTATCGTAGAAAGATAAGAATTGTTATATAAGCTAAATTAGCCATATATAAAACAGAATTTTGGAGAGTTGGACTAAGGTCCAACTCTCTTTTTGGTGTGCCGAGTAATGTGGGAATTTTACACAGAATAGATGCAGGAAAAATTTAATTAAATGCTGTAACATACATACTTATTATCGCGTTTATGTTAGAATAATGGAATGAAGAATAAAAAAACAAAAAACAAAAAAAATAAAACACTTATAGGCATTATTAAAATGACTAGCAGAGGCTTTGCCTTTGTAGAAGTGGAAGATCGCCCTAAAGACATATACATTCACAGAAACAATATTAATGGCGCAATGCATGATGATCAGGTCAGAGTTCGCTTATCTACAGAATTTTCACATAAGAATGGAAGTAGAGAAGAAGGTATTGTAGTTGAGGTTTTGAAAAGGGAGACAGAAGAAGTCATTGGTGTTTTTGAAAAAAACAAGGGCTTTGCTTTTGTTGTACCAAAGAATGAAAAAAAATCCGACGTTTTCATTTCACGCACGAATACATCAGGTGCCAAAACAGGGGACTTAGTAGTTGCAAAAATAACAAAATACCCTGATGGTAAGAATAAGGCTGAGGGTAGGGTTTCTGAAATCATTGCAAAAAATGATCAAGCAGATAGCGATATTAAATTCCTTATTAGAGAAAAAGGGTTAATGGAAACTTTTCCAAGCTCAGTACTAGCAGAGGCTAACTTTGTGTCCAAAGAAAAGATTTTGCCTAAGAAAAGAGTTGATCTTAGAGAAAAACTATTATTTACAATCGATGGAGACGACTCTAAAGACTTTGACGATGCAGTTTCATTAGAAAAAAAAGAAAATGGGAATTTGATATTGGGGGTACACATTGCTGACGTAGCTCATTATGTAAAAGAAGGCTCTGCCCTAGACAGGGAAGCTCTTAAGAGAGGTAATTCGGTTTATCTTCTAGACCGCGTATTACCAATGCTACCACAAAACTTATCTAATGGCATTTGCAGTTTAAATCCAAATGAAGATAGGCTAACCCTTTCGATAGATATGGAAATTGATAAGGATTTAAAAGTAGTTAACCATAGAATATATGAAGGGATAATAAACTCAAAATTTAGGTTAACCTATGATAAGGTATCAGACTTAATTGAAAAGGAAATTTCTCAGGCAGAATGGCCAAAAGAGTTAGAAGAGAACCTTATTGAGATGAATAAGCTTGCCCTAGCGCTTGCAGCTGAGCGTAAAAAAGAAGGGGGAATAGATTTTGATCTAGATGAAGCACATATTACGCTTAACGATGAAGGCGTCCCTGTGGAAGTATCAGTTGCAGATAGGCGCAGTGCGAACAAGTTAATTGAACAATTTATGCTGCTGGCTAATAGGGTGGTTGCAGAGCATTTCTTCCATTTGCAAATTCCATTTGTATATAGAAGTCACCCAAAACCAGACAGTGATAAAATGAAAGAACTAAAGCTATTCCTAAAAGGTCTAGATTTATCTCTTTCAGGAAGCCCTGATAATATACATCCCAAAATGATATGTAAAATCTTAGATGATGTAGCAGGAACAAATTATGAGCATATTGTTAGCACTGTAGTATTAAGATCTATGCAAAAGGCTGTATATGATACTGTTGGAGAAGGACATTTTGGATTAGCTTATAGGTACTACTGCCATTTTACATCGCCAATTAGAAGGTATCCAGACTTAATGATTCATAGAATAATCAAAGCACACCTAAAAGGAAAGGACACTTCAGAATTTGCAAGAAAGGCTGATGTAGCAGCAAAGAAAGCATCACAAACAGAAAGACTGGCAATTGAATTAGAAAGGGAAGTTGAAAAACTGAAGAAAGCAGAATATATGTCGTATCGAATTGGAAAAAAATACGATGGCATAATCAGTGGAATAACTTCATTTGGAATATATGTTGAGCTAGAGAATACAATAGAAGGACTAGTTAGAGAATCCTTCATAGGCGAAGACTATTATCAATATGAAGAAGAGCAAAAAGCTATGGTAGGAATTAATACAGGGGAAACCTTCACTCTTGGTGATAAGGTACGTGTATTAGTAGACCATGTTGATGTTGAAAAAGGGCAAATTGATTTTATGATGCTTACTAAAGGGAAGCATATCAATAACTAATGTATAAAAATAAGGGCGTTACTTAAGAATTAAAATTAGGTAACGTCCTTTTTTGTGAGAAAATTATTAGTTTAAAGCTTTAGACATTTTTGATCTTTTTTAAATCAGCAGCAACTTTTGATTTATACGAATAAATACACATTGCGTGATTAAAAAAAGTGTGATAGAATTACGCAAATAATTACAGTGACAGTCAAAGGAGGTAAGAATGGGCTTGAGATTTGGTGAAAAAGGAGTAGTGAAAGGCCCTTTAGAATTAGAATATTCTTGGAAAAAACTGGCGCTTTATGCGCTTAGCGTGGGAGCAACTGTAGAAGAAGAGTTAGAGTATGTGTATGAAAAAAACATGAAAATACTTCCAACTTTCTGGGCTTCTATTTTAGGCCTTAAGGAGTTTACTGATATATATGAATATGGACAATACATTCCAACGACACTACATTATGGATTTGAGATAGTTTTCCATAAAGAACTTAAAGCAACAGAGGGTAAGATCAAATATACGGTTGAAATCACAGATATTTTTGATAGAGGGGAAAAAAGAGGAAGCTTAGCAGTAATAAAGTCAGAAGCTTTTGACGAAAGTGGTGAAAAGGTTTTTACACTAATAACAAAAGATGTAGATCTTTCGACAGGAGGCTTTGGAGGATTGAAACCAGAAAATGCAAAAGTAAGTTTTCCTGATAGAGAGGCAGACTATAAGATACTTGACTGTATTGACTCCACGCATGTTGCTATGTATAGAATTGATAATGATCCTAACATTTTACATATAGATCCTGAATTTGCAAAGCTAGGTGGGTATAATGCTCCCATAGTTATGGGAATGTGTATAGCAGGATTTGCTTGCAGAGCATTAGTGAAGGTGCTTTGCCCGCAAAACCCAGAAAAGATCCATAAGCTAAATATTAGATTTACTAATATACTTGAAATGAATTCAGACATTGAAACCAAAATATGGAAAATAGATAATAAAAAGGCATTATTTAAAGTTGAAAATAGCAAAAGTGGAGATACGGTGTTAGATTACTGCACCGTAGAGCTATTATAAACAAAAGGAGGTTTAATATGGATGTAATAAAAGCAATTGAACTAAGAAAGAGCACTAGAAAGTTTCAAGAAAAAGAGTTACCAGATGAGGTGATAAAGAAAATAGTCATGGCTTCATTAAGAAGTCCGTCAGCTACAAATGTTCAGCCTTGGAAACTACACATAGTAAAAGGAGAAATCTTAGAGAAAATTAAAAATGACAATGAGGAAAAGTACAATTCAGGTATAGAGGTTGATGTTCCTGAACCAGAATTAAATCCTGTATTTAGGCAACGTAGAAAAGAATTAGCAATAGATTTATTTCAGCTTTTAGAAATAAAAAGGGAAGATAAAGGAAAAAGAGAGGCATGGGGATTAGCAGGAAATAGGCTTTACGAGGCGCCTTGCGTAGTGTTTGTAACAATAGAAAAAAACTTTTTTGAAAATAAGTGGGGAGTACTTAATGCAGGACTGATTATTCAATCCATTTGCCTTGCAGCAATGGAATATAATGTTGCTACTTGTATTACAGAACAAGGATCTTCATATCATGAAGTCATGAAAAGGCACCTTAAACTAGATGATGATGAGGTTATGCTAATAGCCGTACTAATGGGATATGAGGAAACTGAAGCAGCAGAAAACGCATTAGTTAGCAAAAGGGCATCGATGGAAGAACTGGTAAGATACTATTAATATAGAGTTTAAAAAAAGAAGGGGAAACCCTTCTCTTTTTATTGAAATAATAAAATTCTAGACACACTCTCTACAATTAGAGCATATGCTCGTTTGAACAGATTAATGTATTTAGTTCATCTGTAAGTTCATTTAAAAAAGCATCACCATTAGCAATTAAGGCTACCTCATCACTAGTTAAATAGTAATTGGTTAAAGGTAGATCTAAGGTATCTGCTATAAACTGAATTATTTCACTATGCTTGCTAACATTTACATATTCCTGATCACCACTTTTAACCACAAGGAAACTTCTAGCGAAATTTGTAAAATCTTGAGGGGTAATGCAGATGCGAAGTTTTTCGGTAAGCGCTATACCAAGAAGCAATGTAGTCATATAGCTGATTAAGATATGCCCTTTGATTGACTTTTCAGTTTCAAGGAAAATAGGCTTAGAACGTAAACTTAAAAACATATTTTGATAAGCATCTTTGGTTTTGATTATATTTGCAAATTTCAAATAAAGGTGTTGATAGTCAACGTCTATTTTAGAAGATATTAAATAAGTATAACAATCGCTAGCACCATGACTAGAAGGAGAGTAGATTGCAATGTGTCTTTCTTCTAAAGTTACTGATTTATAACCTCCAAACTGCTGTGGAAAAGAATAAGTGGTAGTAAATACTGCTGATTTTGATTTTGATATAAGCTTACTATCGCTTGAATAGGTAGGTGTATAGTCTAAGCTATCAATAAGCCAAGATTTTTCTGTAGGAGAGAGAAGGTTGACTGGTTTACTGATTATGTAGTCATAAGAATTCCTTATTGCATGATGTAATACATTTTGGAAGCCAGAGTGAGCTGCTGCAACAAAAGTAAGTTTTTTACCCTTGAATCTGCTATCTTTTGCGCTATGAAATAAGTCTGCCAAAAACGGTTTATTTGCAGAGCTATCTGTAAGTATTTTGAGATCAATTGGCAAAAGATTAGCATCTAAAAGTAAATTTGCATGAAGATTTTTATATGGTGAAGAGTCTTTGCTAGGCATAGAAGCGGGATACTTGATATCATGTGATACAAAATATAAGTCCTGATTATTTGGAGTAGTACTATTAAGTAGTTTCGTATTTATTATATCTATGATTGCTTCATAATCTTTACCAAGAGCTTCGATTCCAAAATAGATATTATGGGGTGTAAGCTCAAAAGTATCATATAGTTTAGGTATTTGGCTGTGAAAAGCACTTGTTTTAGAAAGCATATTAACGGCATTAGCAAAAAGGGCAGCTTCTAATACGGGATAAAGAGAAGTTTCAAAATGTTGTTTTTCTCCTATTGAATTTATTTCATTTGAAATATCAAGGCGATTTAAAATTGATTTCAAAGGGAAATAGCCTAGATGTTTAACTGGCGAAGTAGAAATCTGTTTTTTCTTTTTATTTTGCTTACGCAGTTTATGCTTTTCGTTCATTTTTGTGACAAAAGAAGAATAGTAAGAAACTGGGTCAGGGATTTCATTGGTAGTAAGCTCATCAACATAGCCGATACACCTGTATGAGCGGTTTGATGTGCTTTTAGTATCTTTATTGTAATAACTTTCATATATTTGAAGATATACACCTTTTTTTAATTTGGATTTTTTCAGAAAATAAGCCATGGCATCCCCCTTTTTTAACACTAGTTAACACTAGGTAATGTATAAAATAATAGCAAAATTAAGAAGAAATTTAGCACTAGTTAACACTATATCTGTTGAAATAACACCATTTAACACTAGAAGTAGAATTAATAATAATTTGTAGAACTAAACTCATTTGTAAGGGAATTATACATATAAATTAGATGAAATGCAAGATGTCTCTATTTAAAAAAAGAACAAAATTTCTAAGAAAAATGTAATATTAATCAAAAAAATGAATAATATGCACATGTAACAATTGTAAAACTGGAGTAAATAAAGGCTTAGTTTCAAAGCAAATATAAAGTACAAAGGAAAACATAATTCTGATCCATTTAAAAAAATGCAATTGGGAATATAAGGAAAGTAAAGATGAACATACCTATATTTGGCATTAAAATTTTAAATAAAGTTATCTTGCTTGGAAAATTGTCAGAATTGTGTGGCAAAAAAGAAATTGACACTGGCTTTTTCTGTTATATAATCTAGCTAAATTAGATCGTTAGTCAAAATAAAAGAATAACGAAACGTTAGATTTATCTATAAATGAAAGAAAGGAGCAATTTATGGATTTTACATTAAGCAAAGAGCATAGAGAGTTACAAGAAAAAGCAAAGGCGTTTACACAAGAGGTTTTATTCCCTTATGAAATGGAATGCGAAGAAAATGATGGTCTTACAAAAGAAACACATGCAATTATTAACCAAAAGGTTATGGACTGGGGTTTCAATGCAACAAACCATAAAAAAGAGCACGGTGGACAAGGAATGACACTATTTGAACAAATGCTAGTAAGTGAACAACTTGGACAATCGACAGGAGCTATTTGGGATGCAGTTCCTCAACCATCATACCCAATGTGCTTTGGTACACAAGATCAAATCGAAGAATACTTAATTCCAGCTTGCCAAAACAAACGTAGAGATGCATATGCAATCACTGAAGCAGACGCTGGTTCTGATCCTACAATGTGCCTAACTAGAGCTGATAAATGCGATGGTGGATATAGAATTAATGGTGAAAAATGGTATGTAACAGTTGGTGATGTTGCAGACTTTCTACTTGTACATGCACATGTAGATGGAGATGTTGACAAAGCTACAGTATTCTTTGTAGAAAAAGATGCTCCTGGAGTGAGTATTAAACGTACACCTCAATTTACACATCACTTTGCATTCAAACATCCTGAATTTGTATTTGAAGATGTAGTTGTAGATGAAAGTAAAATCTTAGGAAAAGTTGGCCAAGGTTTTGATATGACAAAAGACTGGTTCGTAGAAGCTAGATTAGGAATCGCGGCTCGTTGCGTTGGTGGAGCTACTCGTGTACTTGATGTTGCAAATGAATTTGCTGCGACTCGTAAAACATTTAATGGTCAATATATCCGTGATTGCCAAGCAATAGAATTTATGCTAGCTGATATGGCTATGGATATTATGGCTGCAAAAAGTATGCTTTACCGTGTTTGTTGGGAAATTTCTCAACCAGATGCTGATAGAAAGCTTCGTCATGCAAAAGCTTCAGCTCTTAAATTATGGACTTCTGAAATGGTTGGAAGAGTAGCTGATAAAGGCGTTCAAATCTTAGGTGGACGTGGCTATATGCGTGAAAATCCTGTAGAGAGATTATTCCGTGACACACGTGTTGATAGAATTTGGGAAGGAACTTCTGAAATTCAACGTATTGTTGTAAGCGGTCAAATCAAAAAACGTGGTCCAGAAATCTACACTGGATGGTAAAAAAATAAAATAGAAGTATTTTACCCATACTTTTTAGAATGCCCGCCTCATAACTAATGCCTAAAGTGAGTTAGTAGGTGGGCATTTTTAAAACAAAAAACAATTAAACTTAAGCGCCATTGAATTTTAGCTAGAACGAAAATATTAAACAGACTTTTTAGGGAAAGGAGTATCTTATGGATGCTAATACGAATGAGAAGAAAAATTCTAGAGTAAATATAGAAGTAGGACTAGTAGTTGTTAGTGTTATTATACTTACAGTGTTTTTAGGGTTTATGATAATAAATGCAGAAGGAACAGTTACAGCAATATCAGGATTTTTTTGGGAAATGATAGCGGTATTAGGCCCTGCATTTCAAGTTTTTACATTTGCGACTTTTATTATTGCATTATTTCTTTGCTTTAGCAAATACGGTAAAATCAGGCTTGGTGATACAAAACCTGAGTTTAGCACATTAAGTTATATTATAATGATGTTGCTTGCTTCATTAGCGTCAGCAGCACTTTATTGGTCATTTGCAGAGTGGGCATTTTACTATGCAGCACCAGGACTTGGAATGGAGCCAGAAAGCACTTTAGCACTAGAAACTTCATTAAGTTATCAATTCTATCACTGGGGAATTGTAAATCAAGCAATGTATACAGTGTTTGGTGCAGCAATTGCTTATGGAGTTTATGTAAGAAAAGTATCATCTTTCCAAACAAGTGCACTTTGCAGTGCTATGTTAGGAGAGAAAGTTAAAGGAAAATCAACAATAGGAAAAGTAATCGACTTTGTAGTTATTTTTGGGATACTTGGTGCATTAAGCTCTTCTTTAGGACTAGGGGTTCCTTTAGCTTCAAATGCATTCTCTATAATAACAGGTGTTGAGGTAACACCAGTATTGCAAGTTGCTGTAATTTTAGTAATCGGTGTAATATACACATTTACTTCATACTTAGGTGTTCATAAAGGTATGAAAGTAATTTCAAATATAGCTGCAGCATTAACAGTAGTCTTTTTGTTATATGTACTTCTAATGGGGCCAGCAGAGTTTATTTTCAAAAATATTGTTAACTCAATAGGATTCACTATTGAAGACTCTATAAGAATGACACTATTTACTGACCCTATTAACCAAACAGGATTTGTAGAGGGCTGGACAATTTACTTCCAGGCATTCTATTTGAACTACCTAGCAATGATGGGAATTTTTATAGCTAAAATCTCTAAAGGAAGAACTATTCGTGCACTTGCACTTGCAACTATGTTTGGTATTACTGGAGGAAGCATTATAATCTTTGGAGTATTAGGTAGCTTCTCAATCAGCACTTTTGTAGAAGGAATTGTGGATGTTCCAGGGTTAGTAAACGGAACAAACGGACAAGAAGCAATAGGCGAAGGAATTGTATTTGAAGTATTAAATGCACTACCACTTGGAGCAATCCTTGGGCCGATTATTATCTTAGTACTTATAGTATGCTTCTTAGTTCCATCTTTAGATTCAGCTTCTTTAGCACTAGCTGAGACTGCAACAAAAAAAGGAACTCCTCCAATGAAAGTAAGAATGTTCTTCTGCGTTTTACTAGCTATAATCCCTATGACGATTGTATTGACAGGAACTGGGTTTGATGCGATTAAATATTTAGCAATAATTATTTCGGTACCATTTATGATAATTGTTATCGGGGTAGAAATTGGACTATTCAAATGGCTTAAAGAAGACTCTAGAAATGGAGTACATAAAAGAAATTTAGAATTACAGGAAAAGGAACTTCTAGAAGAAGTAGCTAAGAAAAGTGAAACTTTTTATGCTGAGTCTGAAGAAAAAGATAAGTAATAGCATATAAATAATTAAGCAGAGGCTCTTAAAAGAATATTTTATAGGGGCCTTTGCTGATAGAGAAAATTTTACCTGATGAAAGGAGAAATGTTATGGAGCCTTTAAAAGGAATAAGAGTGTTAGATTTGATGACTCTTTCTGGATACTGTGGAATGGAATTAGCTGACTACGGGGCAGAAGTAATAAAAGTAGAAATGCCAGAAGAAGGAGATGAGTTAAGGAAACTGCTGCCAGTAGTAAACGGAAGCAGTCCTCATCACGCCTTTCGAGATAGAGGAAAGAAAAGCATCACATTAAATCTATTTAAAAAAGAAGGCCAGGAAATTTTTAAGGAATTGGTTAAAACAGCGGATGTTGTTTTAGAGAACTTCCCTATTGGCACATTGGAAGCTATAGGCCTTGGATATGAGGATATGGCTAAACTAAAACCTGCAATAATATATGGAAGAACTACAGGATATGGATCTACTGGAGAGGGGAATGACTTCCCCCAAATAGAACTGCTTGCTCAAGCAAAAAGTGGAGCTATGCATGTTACAGGTTTCCCAGATGCACCTCCAACCAGAATCGGATTTTCAATTGGAGAGAGATACTCAGCAACTTTCTTGTCAGCAGGAATTACCCTAGCAATTATGCACATGAAAGAAACTGGAGAGGGACAATTAGTAGAAACCGCATTATGCGCTACATTACTTGCTATATCTGAAGATAAGGTAATTACTTATAGTGCAACAGGAAGAGACCCTATGCGTACTGGAAATGCCCATCCAAATATTAATCCGTATGATGTATTAAAGTGCAAAGATGGATATGTTGCAATTGGTGCATCTTCTGACGATCAATGGAAGAAGTTATCTATACGTTTTGGCCATCCAGAGTGGGCTTCTGATGAAAAGTATAGTTCAAATTTATATAGAGGGCAAAACTACTTTGGTGACCTTAGAGTAAAGTTAGAAAAGCTATTAGAAGACTACACAATGAAAGAGTTTTCTGATATTTGTGATGAGATATTAATTCCAGGTACAATGTGTGGAACAACTGAACAAGCCCTAACAGATCCTCAACTTCATGAGAGAAATATGCTTCATGAAATTGAAAACCCTTTAATTGGTAAGGTACAAATGCCAGGAAGACCAATAAAATTTATAGGTGAGATAGAAAGTGATATTCTTCCAGCACCAAAGCTTGGCGAAAATAATGAAGATATTTATTGTTCTATTAATATTGCAACGAGCGATTTAGAAGATCTTAAGACAAAAGGTGTCATATAGGAAATGGATGGGATTGTAACGAAGAAAGGAGTGCGTAGCCATTACTATTAAATGTAGGGCTTAGCAATTATGTGTATGAATAAAAAACTGCTAGAAGGAATAAAAATATTAGACTTTTCTCAAGTATTAGCAGCGCCGTTTTGTGGAATGCTCCTTGCTGACCTAGGTGCTGAAATGATAAAAATTGAAAGACCAGGCGGAGGGGACTTATCAAGAGAATATGGACCATATGTAAACGATGTGAGTCTATACTTTTGCCAGTATAATAGAGGGAAAAAAGGGATAGCTATAGATATGCGTTCTGAGGAAGGCAAAAAATTAGTTATGGAGCTAGTTAAGGATGTAGATATAGTTATTGAAAACTTTAAGTCTGGAACCTTAGAAAAATTAGGGCTAGGTTATGAAGAAATGATCAAAGTGAATCCAAAAATAATATATGGATCTATTGCAGGCTTTGGTACTTACGGGCCATTATCACATCTACCTTGTATGGATATTATAGCAGCAGCAAGAAGCGGGCTCATTGGGCAAACTGGAAATGAGGGACAAGTTCCAATTAAACCTGGATTCTCAATGTGTGATACATGGGCAGGCTTAAACTTGTTGCGCGGATTATCAATGGCTTTACTAAATAGACAAAAAACTGGGGAAGGAACTAGAGTAGATATTGCAATGCTAGATTGTGCTTTTTACATGTGTGAGGGAGCAGTTCTAGAACATTCTGTTAAGGGTGAATTTACTCCAAGAACAGGAAACCACCATCCATGGTTTGCTCCTTTTGGAGAGTTTACAGCCGCTGATGGACATATCGCTGTTGCAATAACAAAAGAAGAAGAGTGGAAGAGATTCTGCATGGCTATGGGTCTTGAGGAACTACTTGGAGATGAAAGATTTGCTTGTAATGAAGAGAGAAATGCTAACAGGGAAGTTTTAATTGAAGCTATCGAGCTTGCAACTATTAAGCAATGCAAAGCAGATATGGAGAAAAAATTGAAGGATGTAATGGTACCAGCATCAGTAGTTCAAACCGTTGTTGAGTTTTTAAATATTCCACAAACTAAAGAACTAGATGTTGCTGTAGAAATAGAGCAACCAACAGTTGGAAAAATGATGGCTATAAATACTCCAATAAAATTTAGTAAGACTCCAGTGGACCCATATAATCCAGCATCAAATTTCCCTGGGGCCCAAAGCATTGAAATTCTACGTGAAGCAGGCTATACTGAGGAAAGAATAAATGAACTATTAGAATCAGGAGCTGTGCACCAAGCCTAAGTATAAGGGAGAAAAAATGAAACTATTTACAGTTGACACAAAAAAATGCACTAGATGTAATAAGTGTGTAGTTGTTTGCCCTCAAGGGGTTATTGAAGCTTCTAAGGAAGCTTGCCCAACCCCTACAGTGGACTCTTTCAAACTATGTATTAACTGTGGTTACTGTGTAGATATTTGCGATGTTAAAGCTTTTCATCATAAAGTTAGAAAAGCTTCTACTAGTACTAGAGCTGCAAATAAAAGGTATGCAGCATTAATGAAGCAAAGGAGAACAGAAGATGAGGAAAGACTTTGATTTTTTTACATCAGTAAGAGTCAGATTTAATGAAGCAGACCCTCAAGGAATAGTTCATAATGCAAACTATATAATATATACAGAAGAAGCAATAGAAAGTTACTTTAGAAGTAAAGGGTATACTTATAAAGAGTTAGTGGTAAATCATGAAGCTGAAATTTGTCATAGAAAAAATACTATAGAATATATTTCTAGTGCTTTTGAAGGGGATGATTTGGATATTGGGATGAAAATCCTTCGCCTTGGAAATTCAAGCGTAACAATGCTATTTGAAATTTTTAGAGAGGGAGAAGATGATGCCTTGGTTAGGTTAGAATCTATATTTGTTAGCTATGACTCAGTTAATAGAAAAAGTAAACCTTTTGGCAAGTTAATGAGAAAAATTTTCGGAGAGTAGTTTACAGATTAAAATAAGAACTTAACATATAATTAGAAGTTAATCTAATAGGATTGAGGTTTCTCATGAAAGATACATATACTATAAATAGGGTTGAAGGTAAATTCAACCCTAAAAATTTATTGATTTTAGCACCTATATTATGGGCTAGCGCAGTTGTAGTTTCAAAAGGCGTTTTAGAGGTCTTAGACCCTTTAGCATTAATTGCCGTAAGGTTTTCAGCTGCGTTTCTTATTTTGGCAGTTATTACAGGGAAACGATGGAAAAAAATCAATGTTGAATATATTTGGAAAGGCGCAATAATTGGAACTTTTTTATTTCTGACATATGCAACGCAAATATTAACACTCGATATTACAACTCCAGGAACAACGGGCTTTTTAACTAGCATATACTGCATAATGGTACCATTCTTATATTGGCTTGTGGATAAAAAAAGACCAAATAAATATAATATAATTGGCAGTATATTAGCGGTGATTGGAATTGGGTTTATTTCCTTGACTGGGAACATAACTGGAGGCCTTGGAACAGTGCTTGGCATAATGGTAGCTTTTTTCTTTGCATGTACAATTATTTCTGTAGGAAAGCTAATAAAAGATAACGATGTACTCCTAATAACTACTGTTCAATTTGGATTTGTGGCGTTATTTGGAATCATAGCAACTACATTCACAAGCGAGATGCCAAAATCCATACCAGCTGAAACTATTTTTCAGATATTATTTTTGGTTATATTTTCATCTGTATTAGCATTTTTAATTCAAAATTTAACTCAAAGGTATACAAACCCATCAACAGCAGGAATTATATTTTCCTTAGAGGGACCCTTTGCAGTAATCATATCAATCATAGTAGGTCTAGATGATCCAAACTCAAGAATGATTATCGGCTTTGTGTTAATCTTTATAGCTATAATATGTTCAGAAACCAAATTTGAATTTTTAAGAAAAAGTCATAAAAGATAACGTAATGCAGGTAGCCTTATATTAGTATTTTACTAAAAAAGAAGCTTTAAAAGGCTTCTTTTTTAATTACTATATTTAATAACTATCGATTAGTACTAGTCCTATCAGGATCCCAGAAACTAGGCATAAACAATAAGAAAACTGTAAATAGTTCCAATCTACCAACTATCATCAACAGTGTCATAAACAGTCTAAGAAGCTGAGAATCAAAAATAGCGTAATTAGCACTTCCTCCGATCTCACCAAAAGAAATCCCAGTACTTGACATTAAGGAAGCGGTGGCACTAAGTGTAGTTTCCATATCTAGATTTTGAAGTGAAAGAACTAGGCTCCCAATTATAAAAGTTCCAAAAAACATAATGATAAAAGCGGAGATTGAGTTAACCATTGGTGAAGATATATTTTTTCCACCAAGCCTTATACTTCTAACAGCTCTAGGGTGTAGTCTTTTATAAAATCCCCTCGAAATAAGCTTAAAAGCGACAATAACACGAATCACCTTAACAGAGCCACTGGTAGAAGCGGCGCACCCTCCTATAAATAAGGTTGAGAACAGTACCGCCATAGCAATTGTAGGCCACTGAGTGTAGTCCCCGAGAGTATAACCTGTGGTAGTAATAAACGAAATAGTCTGGAAGAGACCATGCCTAAAGGACTCAAGCATAGTAGGGTAAGTCCCTGAAATCCAAAGAGCTAGTGAAACAATTAAACCCATAACAGCAATCATTAGAAGAAAAACTTTTATTTCAACATTTGACTTAAGATCCGAGAAATTCTTTTGCAGAATGTGAAGGTAAAGTACAAAGTTAATAGCAGATAGAATAGTGAAAATAGAAATTACTGTTTCAATATAGATACTATCATAGTAGGCTATTCCTTCCGCATGGAGGAAGAGACCAGCTGTACTTACACAACCCATAGCATTTATTAAAGCATCAAACACATCCATTGGCTTCCCTGGGGCAAAAACAAAGAGTAAAAAGACTATAAGTGTTAAGGCTACATAGATTAAATATAATTGTCTAGCCAGATCTCCCATCTTTGCTGAAGTCTTGTTAAAACCAGGACCAGGAGCTTCTGCAGCTGCAATCCGTTGGCTACCTACCCCAAAAGAAGGAAGGACAGAAATAATAAATATTAGAATACCCATTCCCCCAAGCCAATGTGTTAGCACTCGCCAAAATGCTAAGCTATGAGGAAAGGTCCATTCATGGAGCAAGGTCGCTCCAGTAGTTGTGTAGCCTGAAACTGCTTCAAAATAAGCGTCTATGTAAGTCTCGGAAAGGCCAGAGGTGTAATATGGAAAGGCACCAAAAACTGACCACACTAACCAGCAAAATATTACTGCCAGATAAGCATCTCTAATTCGAAGAGCTGATGATACACCTCTAAAGATACTATACCCTATTGAAGCTAAGGCTAATGAGACTGCAGCTGGCCCTAAAAAGGTGGAAACAGGTAAATCATCATAATAGATAGCAAAAGGAATAGGTGTTAGCAGAGCAACTCCATTTACCAAGAAAATTATTGAAAGTACTTTTGCAAGTGCCTTGTAATTAAAACTCACTATAACCCTCCTTACTTATATGGATTCCAAAACTTAGTTGAAAGAAGCATGAAGAATGTATATATTTCAAGCCTCCCTGCAATCATAAGAAGTGAAAGAACTATCTTAGAGAAATCGGAAAAATCACCATAGTTAAACATAGGACCCACATCATTAAACCCTGGACCAACATTTCCCACAGACGAAGCCACTGCGGTGAATGTAGTAACTAAATCATGACCATCGAAAGAAACAAGGATAGTTCCTATTGCTAAAGTTAGAAAATAAAGCATAATCAAACTAGTAATATTAGAAACTGTTTCATTACTAACTGGCTTACCATCAAGTTTAATGGTAGCAATATGATTAGGATGTAATTTAAGAGCTGTAGTTCTTTGTATGAACTTACCCATGACTAATATACGAATTATTTTTATACCTCCAGCAGTGGATGAAGAGCAGGCTCCCGTAAAAAATAATAACAGTAATAGGAACTGCGCGAACATTGGCCAAAGGATATAATCTGTAGTTGCAAAACCAGTAGTGGTGACAATTGAAACCACCTGAAAAACAGAGTACCTAAAGGATTCTGCCAACTGTGAATATGTACCGAAAGAAAAGAGGTAGAAAGTTAGAACAATAGTAATAACTAAAACAATAAAAAAATACCCCTTAAATTCGCTATCTTTAAAATAAATTTTAGGGCCCTTTGAAAATGCAAGGAAATGCAAAGAAAAGCTTGCGCCACAAATAAACATGAAAAGTGTTACTACACCATCAATATAGGCACTATCGAAATGACCTAATCCTGCGTTATAATTTGCAAAGCCACCTGTTCCAACAGTAGCAAAAGAATGACAAATAGCATCAAACGCAGACATACCACCAGCCCATAGTAACAAGGTTTCTAAAACAGTTAAACTGAAATATAGAATATATAAAACCTTTGCAGTATCCTTAATTTTTGGCAAAACCTTTGATAAAGTAGGCCCAGTAGTTTCTGCTTGCATAATAAACTGCCCACCGATTCCAAGAGCAGGCAAAATAGCAACAGCAAGCACAATTATACCCATACCGCCAATCCAATGAGTGAAGGTACGCCAAAATAACATGCTTTTTGGTAATGCCTCGATATCACTTAGGATAGAGGCACCTGTAGTACTAAGACCAGATGCAGTTTCAAAAAAAGCATCAACAAAGCTAGGAATAGAGCCAGAAATATAAAAGGGAAGGGCCCCGATTAGTGAAGCAATTAGCCAAGTTTCACTAACAATTAAAAGACCATCCCTTAATTTGAATTTTTTCCTTTCTTTAGGGTCTCCAACAAAGAAAAGAACTGAAAAGCCAGCAAATATTGCAAAGAAAGAGACAGCAAGAAAAGAGTAAACTGTTTCACTCTCTCCATAAATTATGCCCACTATAGCAGGGAAGACCATGGCAATCCCTAGCACAATAAATAGCATGCCCATTATTTTTAAGTGTACTCGTAAATGCAGATCCATTAGTTTGTCCTTAGTAATCTTTCTAGTAAATCTAAGTCATGTAGTAAGCATAAAATATTAAGCCTATCACCGGCCTGAATTATGCTATCTCCTGTAGGTATGATAACCTCAGAGCCCCTTGTTATAGCAGCAACAAAAGCTCCAGAAGGAAGCCCAACATATCTAATTGGCTTGCCAGTGAGCTTCATGCTACTAGTTGCTATAATTTCAATTGTTTCAGCCTGCCCTTGAATTAGTTGAGAACTGATAACTTTGCTAGTACCTTGAATTTTTCTGAGTATTTCACTAGCAGTAATGTCTAGAGGGTTAAGAGCCATATCTACGCCTAAACTAGATACAATATCTTCGTAAATGTCACGGCTTACTTTTGCAATTACATCTTCTATACCATGCCTTTTTGCTACTAATGCTAGTAGTAAGTTATCTTCATCGAAGCCCGTTGTTGTTACAAAAGCGTCCATTTCTTCTAGATTTTCTTCCTCTAAAAGGGTAAGGTCAGAGCCATCACCATGCAAAATCATAACATCCTCAAGATGCTCAGATAAATAATGACATCTTGCCTTATTCCGTTCGATAATTTTTACAGAGGCACCAAAATCGCTTAATTTTTGAGAAAGGAATAGGGCGGTTTTTCCACCACCAATAATCATAACCTTTTGAAGGTCAGTATACTTGCCTCTTTCTTTTACTTTTGAATTTAGCTTTAGAATATCATCTCTTGCACCTATTACATAAAGCTCGTCTTCGCTTTCTATGACTATGTCTTTAGTTGGGATGATAACTTTACCGTTTCTGGAAATCGCAGCAATTTGAGCATTTTTTAGGGCGATACGTATATCACTTGGAGTTGTCCCAATTAGCTTTGGCATTTTATATGTACGAATCTCTGCAAGGGCTACCTTACCATTGGTATAGACACCACCACTGAGAGTATATTTTTCTGCTAAGAACTTATAGATTTCCACAGCAATAGAATAGTCAGGATTTATTATATGATCAATTCCAGTTGCTTCCTTTATAAAACCTAATTGATTTACATGTTCTGGGTCGCGCACTCTAGCTATAACCCTTTCACAACCAAGTTTTTTTGCAAAATTACAGATTAAAATATTTGTTTCATCACTATCTGTAGTTGCAATAAGAAAATCATAGGAATCTATATGAATATCCTTTAATACAGAGATTTGTTTACCATTAGCGAAAACTGTCATTACATCAAGTTGTGATGAGAGGTTATTTAATGCTGCCTCATCATTATCTATCATTGTAATTGAGTGGTCGCCACCGATAAGAGCTTCTGCTACTCTTAGCCCAAGCTTGCCTGCACCCACTATGACTATCTTCATTTTTTCCTTCTTTCTAGATGAGAAAACTCATCATTTATATCTATACATTACGTAATAATTACATTTGTACTATAGTATTGTAGCACTATTACACAAATTATCAAGGAGTATTTGAAAGTTAAAGGAAAATAGTGCAAAAAAACCTTGATTTTTTGTGATAAAATAAGAGGTACATAAAAAATGTGGAAAGGAAAAGCAAAAATGAAAATCAAACGACTTATTGGGGGGACTTATGAAGCAAATGGATACATTGTTTCAGACTCAGGAGAAGCTATAATTATTGACCCAGGATACAACCCTGATAGTTTTATTGAAATAATAAAAAAAGAAGGTTATAAATTGAAAGGAATATACTTAACCCATCATCATTACGACCACGTTGGGGGTGTAGAAAAGATAAAAAATGAGTTTTCCTGCCCTGTTTTCATACATAGATTAGATGGGGACATGTACCAACACCCAGCGCATTATTTAGAACATTTGGAAACGTTTTCTATTGGAAGCGAAGAGTTCATTGTAGTCAATACACCAGGCCATACCTGGGGGAGTAGCTGTTTCTTAAATAAAAAAGCTAATCAGGTTTTTACGGGAGACACAATTTTTAATGTAGACCTAGGAAGAACTGATCTAGAAGACGGAAACCAAAATGAAATGGAAAAATCAATTACAGATATTATTTCAATTTGGAGTAATGAAATGTTTATTAACCCTGGACATGGTGACGGCTGCACTATGAAAAAAGTAAGAAATATTAACAATGAATATAATGAAATAATGAAAACTGCAAAGAAAAATGAAATAAAGCTAATAGCCCTAGATCTAGATGGAACAACATTAAACAAAGAAGGAAAACTATCTCAAAAGAATAAGGAGACACTGAAGAAGGCTGTGGAGAAAGGAATTCATGTAGTAGTTGCGACAGGTAGGTGCTTTAGTGCTATACCAGATGAGGTTAAAGAATTTGATGGTATAGAGTATGTAGTGACATCAAATGGAGGTTTGACAAAAGAATTGTCAACTGGTAAAACCGTAGAAAAAAACTGCATTGATAAAGACGCAATTGAAGGCGTAATCTCTGCTCTTCAAGGAAATAAAAATATGATAGAGGTCTTTGTAGATGGGGAGGCCTACATGGAAAGAGAAAAATATGAAGAAATTAAAAATGGAGGAATAACATATAGACATAGGCAGTATGTTTTAGATACAAGAACACCTCTTGATAATATTTTTCAATTCATAAGAGAAAATAGTGAGGATATTGAGAATATAAATATTTTCTATAACGATTTAGACGAAAGGGCTGCGGCTAAAACTGGTCTTGATAGAATTCCAGAGGTAACTATAACAACCTCTTTAGGAAGCAATTGGGAAATAGGCGGCAAGACAACTAGTAAGGCATCTGCACTGAAAGTTTTAATGAAGAAGTTTAATATAAGTAAAAGTGAAGTGATGGCTTGCGGGGATAATAGCAATGATATTGCAATGCTTAAGCTTGCAGGAATTAAAATAGCAATGGGTAATGGTAATCCAGAGGTTAAAAAGGTAGCGCAATACATCGTGTCTACCAATGAATTTGACGGAGTATCAGAGGCGATAGAAAGATTTGCCTTATAAGTAAAATTAAAAGGGGTCATATAGAATAGTAGGGAAAAAGAAGTTACAAATAGTGCAGCGAGTCGCTGCGCTATTTTTTATGCTAAAAATCAAAATAGACAAGAAGTAATTATAAGCAAAATGAAAAGGCAATCCTCGCCAACTATAAATATTGACATAATTTTACAAAAATGACATAATAAAGAAAAACGGTGAGGGGATACACTGAAGAAGGCAAAAGAAAGGCATGGGGGTATGGATAATGTAAAGCTAGGACGAATTGGTGAGAATATGGCGTCAGACTTCCTAAGAACTAAAGGGTTTACTATTTTGGCGCGCAATTTCAGAGAGAAACGCTACGAAGTAGATATCATTGGAAGGAAGGGGAATACATATATTTTTGTTGAAGTTAAAACAAGAACAACTATTGAATTTGGTGAGCCCATAGAAGCAGTGGACAAAAAGAAACTGAAGAATATTTTTAAGGCTGCGGAAGGCTATAAGGCAAAGCATAGTCTTTGGGATATTACAACTAGGGTAGATGTTGTAGAAGTTTTGATATCACATAGGGAGGATTTAGAGTTATGATTGCAAGCATTTATACTGCAAATTTAATGGGAATTGAAGGTGAGCTGGTCAAAGTTGAGGTAGCTATAAACAATGGAATTCCATCTTATAATATCGTGGGACTTGCTGGGCTGGCTATAAAAGAGAGTGGCCTTAGAATCAAGCCTGCCTTTATAAACATGGGGATAGAATTTCCCAAAAGAAAAATAACGGTTAACCTGGTACCAGCAGGGAGAAGAAAAGAGGGTAGCCATTTTGATTTGCCCATAGCAATGGGGATTATTGCTGCAGAAATGGAAATGGGAATGGAGTTTTTGAATGAGTTTGGAGTATTAGGAGAGGTTTCCTTGGATGGGAAGGTTAATCCTGTAAGGGGAGCTCTTCCTATTTGTCTTAAGTTAATTGAGGAAGGAAAAACTAATATTGTATTGCCCGAAGGGAACTTA
This sequence comes from uncultured Oscillospiraceae bacterium, assembly GCA_964369805.1. Classification (GTDB taxonomy): domain Bacteria; phylum Bacillota; class Clostridia; order Peptostreptococcales; family Anaerovoracaceae; genus CAYJHC01. The sequence goes on along the minus strand of CAYJFM010000002.1, from coordinate 21,210 downwards.
AAAGAAGTTTCGTTGGTTGATGGAGGGAAGTTTTTTCCTGTAGAAAACATTGGGCAAGTGGCAGGAATTTTTGCTGGCAGGGGACTTATGGAAGGTCGAAGGGATTTAGAATTTGAAGCTAATAGTGAAAAAAGGATAGACTTTAGCGATGTATGTGGGCAAGATGTAGGGAAAAGAGCCTTTGAGATTGGAGCAGCAGGTTGCCATGGCATAATGATGTATGGAGGGCCTGGCGTTGGGAAGACCATGATGGCTAGGCGTATTGGAGGTATTTTACCAGCAATGTCAAAGGAGGAAATTCTGGAAACTACAAAAATTTACAGTGTAGCTGGCCTGTTATCAGAGGATACACCGGTTGTATCTGAAAGGCCAGTTAGATGTCCTCATCATAGTACTACTAGAAAAGCCCTTATTGGAGGAGGCTATAGAGCTACTGTAGGGGAGATAAGTTTAGCCCATAATGGAGTACTATTTTTAGACGAATTCGCACACTTTGATATAAGTGCAATTGACGGCTTAAGAGAACCTCTTGAAGAAGGAAGAATAACCATAAGTAGACTAGGAGGTAGAGCAGAGTTTCCTGCAAAGGCATTATTAGTAGCAGCAACTAATCCTTGCAAGTGCGGAAACTTAGGAAACCCAAATAAAGAATGTAAATGCACAGCTGGTCAGATTGCAAGTTTTCACAACAAATTTTCATCACCAATATTAGATAGAATTGATTTGCATGTAAGTTTAAACTCTGTGAAAATTAGCGAGTTGGATATGTATAAAGAAAGCCAAGGTGCTTATTATAGTTCTAGTAAAATGAGAAGTAGAATTGAAGCGGCTAGGGAAATTCAAAAAGATAGATACATTAATGAAGAAATTAGCTTGAACTCAGAATTATATGGAGAACAATTGGATAAATATGCGAGAGTTAATGAGGAGGGGAAAGCCCTTCTTACAATGGCATATGAAAAGATGAATTTATCGATAAGATCTTATGAAAAAGTCAAAAAAATCGCGAGAACTATTGCAGACCTAGATTCATGTGAAGAAATAGCTGCTATACACATTTCGGAAGCTTTACAATATAGGCAGAAGGGGTGTGAAAGGTAGTGAAAAGAAAAATAACCATAGACGATGAAATATACCCTAAATTATTAAAGGAAATCGAAAACCCTCCCAAGGCACTATATGGAATGGGAAACTGGGAATTATTAAAAAATCGAAAAGTAGCAATTGTTGGCTCAAGGAAAACCACAGATTATGGAAGATGGGTGAGCAGAACTTTAGGCGAAAAACTTTCAAAAGTTAATGTAACTGTTGTCTCAGGGCTTGCTGTTGGAATTGATAAGGAAGCACATTTGGGTGCAGTTAAAGGGGAAGGTAGTACAATAGCTGTACTTGGAGCAGGACTTGATATAAACTATCCAGCAGCAAATAGAGAGATAAGAAAAATAATCGAACAAAAAGGGCTGGTCTTAACTGAGTTTGAAGATCATATCAAGGCTGATCGATTCAATTTTCCAAAGAGGAATAGAATAATCTCGGGACTTTGTGAAAAGACGGTAGTAGTGGAAGGTGGAGCAAAAAGTGGAGCGGTGCTAACAGCAGAGATAGCTGCAGAGCAAAATCGAGAAGTATATGCTGTTCCAGGAAATATTAACAGCACTTGCAGCCTAGGAACCAATAAGCTTATAAAGGATGGATGTACACCACTAGTCATACTGGATGAATTAATACTAGATTTAGAACTAAATCCGTTAGCACCATTTGATAATAGTAATTTTGGGCAAGAAGAACTAAAGATTATGGAAATAGTTCGTAAAGAAGGATCTATAGAAATAAATAAACTCCATAGAGTTTTAAAGATGGATATAGCGAAAATTAATGGTATTATTACTGTTTTGGAGATAAAAGGGGCAGTTTTCACCGCTTTAGGCAAAATTTTTGTTGCAAAATTATAAAAAACTAGTATAATCAATTCGTAATAGAAAATATTTACATAATTGAGGATAACACCCACGGAAAGGATGGAGAGCCTTATGGCGACGAAAAAAGCGGCACCAAAAAAAGCGGCACCAAAAAAGAAATTAGTGATAGTAGAATCTCCCTCAAAGGCAAAGACCATAGGGAAGTTTCTGGGGAGTTCATATAAAGTTATAGCCTCTGTAGGCCATGTTAGAGATTTACCAAAAAGCCAAATTGGAATTGATATAGAAAATGATTTTGAACCGAGATATATAAATATAAGGGGCAAGGGAGATCTAATAAAAGAATTAAAAAAAGAAGGAAAAAAAGCTTCGAAAATATACCTGGCAACTGACCCTGATAGGGAGGGGGAAGCTATATCTTGGCACTTAGCCTTTCTACTAGGAATCGATCAAGAAGAAGAATGTAGAATTGTTTTTAATGAAATCACAAAAGAAGCTGTTAAAAACGCAGTTAGTCACCCAAGAAAAATAGATATCAAACTTGTTGATGCGCAGCAAGCAAGAAGAGTACTAGACAGACTAGTAGGATATAAAATTAGTCCATTACTATGGAAAAAAATTAAAACTGGACTTAGTGCAGGCAGGGTGCAGTCAGCAGCTCTAAAAATAATATGTGATAGAGAGAAAGCTATTACAAGTTTTATCCCAGAAGAATTCTGGAATATTATAGGTACTTTCAAAAATCCAAATGAAGAAGACCGTGTTAAGGAATTTGAGGCTAACCTGGTACTATATAATAAGAAGAAAATTAAAATTGGAAATAAGGCAGAGGCAGATACCATTTTAGCTGAACTGAAGACTGGGGATTATACCGTAGCCGATGCAACAAAGAAGGATAGAAAAAGAAAAGCTTATGCACCATTTACAACAAGTAGTTTGCAACAAGATGCATCAAGCAAATTAAATTTCAACCCAAGAAAAACGATGAAAGTAGCCCAAGAACTTTATGAAGGAATAAACATTCCTACAAAAGGAACTGTTGGACTGATTACTTACCTTAGAACTGACTCGGTAAGAATCTCAAATGAGGCAAAGGCTCAAGCAAAAGAGTACATTGAACATCACCTAGGAGAAAAATATTGGTCAGATAATGTTTATTCCAGTAAGAAAAAGGACATTCAAGATGCTCATGAGGCGATTAGGCCATCTTATGTGGACATAGATCCAGAGAAAATTAAAGAATCATTATCAAATGACCAATATAAATTGTATAAGCTGATATGGACTAGATTTCTTGCAAGTCAAATGGCTCCAGCTGTATATGACAGTGTTTCAGCAAATATCATTAATGGTAAATATGTATTTAGAGCAACAGGTTCAACGTTGAAATTTGACGGATTTTTGAGAGTTTACAATGCTGGAACTGAGGATGAAATGAAGATGCCATTGCTAGAAGATGGGCAAAAACTAGAGGAAAAAGAAGTAATAGGCAATCAGAACTTCACATCTCCACCGCCTAGATTTACGGAAGCTTCCCTGATTAAATATCTTGAAGAAAAAGATATTGGAAGACCAAGTACATATGCACCTATAGTATCAACACTTACAGATAGAAAATATATTAAAAGAGAAAAGAAAACATTAATCCCAACGGAACTTGGCTTTATTGTTACAGACATGATGGAAGACTACTTCAAAGAGGTCGTAGATGCATCTTTTACAGCTGAGATGGAAGCAGGGCTTGATAATGTTGAAGAGCAAGGGACAGAGTGGAAAGAAATTATTAGAAAGTTCTATGTAGTATTTGAAAAAGACTTAGCTAGGGCAGAAGAAGAAATAGAAAAAATTGAAATCCCTGTAGTTTTAACAGAGGAACTTTGCGAAAACTGCGGAAAACAAATGGCAATAAAAGAAGGTAGATTCGGTAAGTTTTTAGCCTGTTCAGACTATCCAGAATGTAAGACAACAAAACCTATCATAAAGAAAACAGGAGTAAATTGTCCTAAATGTGGTAAAGAATTAATTGAAAGAAAAAGCAAGCGTGGGAAAGTATTCTATGGATGCAGTGGATACCCAGACTGCAATCAAGTTTATTGGGACAAACCAGTAGACAAGCTTTGCCCAGACTGCGGAGAGCAGCTAGTATCTAAAAAACTCAAAGATACAACAATTTCATGTTCGAACAAAGAATGTAAATACAAAGAGTAAATGGAGGAAAAGATGACAACATTTCATGCAACTACAATAGTAGCGATAAGAAGGGGAGAAGATGACATTTGCATAGCAGGTGATGGACAAGTGACTATGGGGCAGAGCACTGTTATGAAAGCTCATGCAAAAAAAGTAAGAAGAATTTATAAAGGACAAGTACTAACAGGTTTTGCAGGCTCTGTGGCAGACGCTTTTTCGCTAACAGAAAAGTTTGAGAAAAAGCTTGAAGAGCATGGCGGAAATCTAAAGAGAGCAGCCGTAGCATTAGCACAGTTATGGAGAACAGACAAAGTAATGAGAAATCTTGAAGCTTTGATGATTGCAGTAGATAAAGAGTCTATGCTATTAATTTCAGGTAATGGTGAAGTGATTGAACCAGACCAAGATTTTTTAGCAATTGGATCTGGTGGTAACTATGCATACGCAGCGGCAAATGCCCTATTCAATAACACGGACTTAGGAGCAGAAGATATTGCAAGAAAATCACTGGAAATTGCAGCTTCAATTTGTGTGTACACAAATGAAAACATTTCTGTAGAAAAACTTTAGGGAGGGAAAAATGTCAGGAAAACTATATAATATGACTCCAAAAGAGATTGTTGAAAAACTAGATTTATATATCATAGGTCAAGAAGAAGCGAAAAAATCAGTAGCAATTGCATTACGTAATAGATACAGGCGAAGCTTACTTTCTGATGAAATGAGAGAAGAAATAACACCAAAAAATATTTTAATGATGGGACCGACAGGGGTTGGTAAAACAGAAATAGCGAGAAGGCTATCAAAACTTATGGATGCACCTTTTGTAAAGGTAGAAGCTACTAAATTTACAGAAGTTGGATACGTTGGAAGAGACGTTGACTCGATGATAAGAGATTTAGCGGAGGCTGCAATTAGATTAACAAAGCAAAATAGACTAGAAGAAAAATACACTATAGCTGAGGAGCTTGCTGAAGAGAAAATAATTGAGGCAATTATACCTGGAGGCAATAAAAAAAATACAAATAGTGATTCTACAAATCCTTTTGCTGCAATGATGAACTCAGGTGGTTACAAGTCACAAAAGCAACTTTATGAAGAAAACTTAGCTAAGGAAGAGAGTAACTCTGAAGATAAAAGTGAGATGGAGCTAGCTAGAGAGCAAGTAAGGCAACAGCTAAAAGAGGGATTGCTTGAAGAACAATTTATTGAAATTCAAGTAACTGAAGCTGACAAATCAAACCAACTAGATATGGGTAATGAAGGCATGAGCATTGCCATTGGAAATATTTTTGGGGACATGCCTAAGAAGAAAAAAGATAAAACAGTTAAGGTTAAAGATGCTAGAAAAATTCTAAGAGAAGAAGAAGCTCAAAATCTACTGGACATGGATGAAGTAATTGAAGATGCACTTAGAAATGCAGAGCAAAACGGGATTATCTTCATAGATGAAATTGATAAAATTGCCTCAGGATCCTCGCTTAGATCTGGAGCAGATGTATCTAGAGAAGGTGTTCAAAGAGATATTTTGCCTATAGTTGAGGGAAGTGTAGTTAACACAAAACATGGACCAATTAAAACAGACCACATTTTGTTTATTGGTGCAGGTGCTTTCCATACGGCGAAGCCAACAGATTTAATTCCAGAACTTCAAGGACGTTTCCCAATTAGAGTTGAGTTAGAAAGCTTAACAGAAGAAACTTTCTTAAAAATTCTAACAGTACCAGAAAATGCAATTTTGAAGCAGCAAAAAGCTTTGTTAGAAACAGAGGGTGTTGAAATTGAATTTACTGAAAAATGTATTGAAGAAATTGCAAGGATGGCATTCTTAATGAATGAACAAACTGAAAATATTGGAGCAAGAAGGCTTCATACAATTCTAGAAAAATTACTTGAAGAAATTTCATTTAACATTCCAGAAATGGAAGAAGAAAAAATCGTTATCGACGAAGAATATGTAAAAAACAAGTTTGATGAAAAGTTGAAACCTGAAGATATAGATCAATTTATACTTTAGACGTGTGGAGTGTCCTTGAAATAAAAGGGCTATCTAAAACTTTAAAACTTACATCCCTCTACAAAATTAGACTTTCAGTGAAAAGCTAATCTGTAGAGGGATGTTTTGATTTGAAGCTCCTACAAACTACATTCATTGTACATGAATAAAAAATAAGTAGATAATATTATTACATAAAATGATAATATTTTTATATTAAAATGCACTTGCTTGAAGTACAATTTAAACAAGGTAATTGTAAAATCAACAATTTGGCATGTGCAGTTTAGTAATACATACCATTGCATGGTAAGTTGTTAGATGATAATATAAATTATGAAGTGAAACAGGTGCAGAAAACACCAATAAGGAGGAATTATGGCAGAAATTAGAGTATTAAATGCAGAGCAAACTAAAGAGTTATTAACAATGAAAGATGTAATTGCTGCAGTTGAGAGTGTATATGTAGATAAGGCAAAAGGTGATACTGAGGTTTTTCCTCTTGTATTTCATGAATTTGACCCTGGTGTTGCAGATATGGATATTAAATCAGGATGGGTTAAGGGCTCGGGCATTTTTGGGCTAAAGCTAGTATCTTGGTTTGGAAATAATGCGGCTAAAGGCAAGCCTATGCTAGTAGGTACTGTTATTGTATGTGATGATGAAACAGGAGAGCCTATTGGAATGCTTGATGGAGCTTATGTTACAGGAATTAGAACAGGAGCATCAGGTGCACTTGGCGCAAAATACCTAGCAAGAAAAGATTCGGAAACACTATTAGTTGTTGGAGCTGGGCATGTTTCTTCTTTCCAAGTTGCAGGAGTACTAGAATTAATGCCTAGCATAAAAAAAGTGATGATAGTGGATCCGATAAAATTTGAAGGTGCAAAAAAAATGGTAGAAGGGCTTGAGGGAATCTTAAAAGAAGAACTAAATATGGAAATTCCAGAAGGCGTAACTGTTGAGGCAGTTGAGAGCCTAGAAGATGCTACAAGGTTAGCAGATGTTATTATAACAGTGACTCCGTCTAAGGCACCATTAATAAAGAAGGCATGGCTAAAACCAGGGACACATATTAGCTGTATAGGTGCAGACATGGGTGATAAGCAAGAAATTGAAAGTGCAATACTTGCAGATGCAAAGGTATATGTTGATGATTTAGCTCAAAATATAAATGTAGGCGAAATAGAAGTTCCAATTAAAGAAGGGGTAATCAAAGCTGAAGACATTATCAGTGAACTAGGGCACGTGATTATCGGAGCTACAAAGGGAAGAGAAAATGATGAAGAAATAACGGTATATGATGCAACAGGCACAGCTCTTCTTGACCTTGTAACAGGAAAGCAAGCACTGGTAGCAGCAGAAAAAGAAGACTTAGGTGTAGTGATAACACTATAATGTTTGAAAGAGAAGGAGTAATATAGAATGAAAATCAAAGACTTTGGTGTAGAAATATGGATGAACCTGTATGAAAATAATTGCGAGTACAACCTAGCTGAAACTTGTGTAGAATCACTAAAAGTAGGAGAAGTGCTTGAACTAGCTGGCAAAGGTGATGAATTTTTTGAAGAATTAAAATCAATAAGGCTAGGCTATGGAGAAATAGAAGGGTCAGTAGCCCTTAGAGGAGAAATTTCAAAATTATATAAATCAGCGCCGAAATTAGAAAATATCACAGTTACACATGGTGCAATAGGTGCGAATGCTATAGCGATAATGACAATAGTAGAACCTGGAGACAAAGTGATTTCAGTCCTACCTACATATCAGCAGCATTATTCAATTCCAGAATCAATAGGAGCTGATGTTCACATTCTTAGATTAAAAGAAGAGAATGGTTGGTTGCCAGACCTTAATGAACTTAGGAAAATGGCAACTCAAGATACAAAACTAATTTGTATCAATAACCCGAATAACCCTTCAGGCTCAGTTATGGATGAGGAGATGTTAAAGGAAATAGCTGAAATAGCTAGAAGTGTAGATGCATACCTAATTTGTGACGAGGCATATAGAGGCCTTAGCCATGCTTGTGAAGAGAGCTTTACAACTTCAATTGTCGACCTATATGAAAAGGGGATAAGCAATGCTAGTATGTCAAAAACTTTCTCTGCTGCTGGCGTAAGGCTTGGTTGGACTGTTGGCCCAGAAGAATATATTGCTAGAGTAAATAAACAAAGAGACTATCACGTAATAAGTTGTGGTGTAATTGATGACCTCCTTGCGACAATAATTCTTGAAAATAAAGAAAAAGTAATGGAAAGAAACCTTGAAATTGCAAGAAATAATGCAAGGCTATTAGATGCATGGATGGAAAAGCAACCTCTGTTAAGTTATGTGAAGCCAAAAGGCGGAACAACAGCTTTCATTAAATATGATATTAAGATAAGCTCGGTAGACTTATGCTTAGAAATTTTAGAGAAAACGGGAGTAATGCTACTACCTGGGTCAGCTTTAGATGTAGAAGGCTATTTAAGAATGGGATACTGCAATAATCCGGAAATCATGGAAGCAGGTCTTGAAAAATTAGGCGAATTTTTTCAAAATTATGAGGTAAAGTAAAATGAGTTTTACATTTAAAGATGTAGTAGAGGCAAAAGAAAGAATAAAGTCTAAGGTTAGAGTTACCCCACTAGAAGAATCATATTATTTAGGAGATGGTGAAACAAAATATTTCTTTAAGCTAGAGTCTATGCAAAGGGCGAAGAGTTTTAAGATAAGAGGCGCTGTAAATAGGATGAGTGTTCTTACAGAAGAAGAACGAGCAAATGGGGTAGCAACAATATCTTCAGGAAATAATGGAAGTGCCGTAAGTTACGCATCCAAATTATTGGATATTGAGAACGTACAAGTGATTGTGCCAAGAACCACACCGAAATCGAAAGTAGATAAAATTCAATACTTCGGTGCAAAGGTAATGCTACTTGGTGAAAACTATGACGAAGCCCATAGACAAGGCATGGAGCACATTGAGAAAAATGGTATGACATATATAGATCCTTATGATAAGGACCCTGTAGTTTATGCGGGGCAAGGAACAGTGGCCCTTGAGATATTAGAGCAAAATCCAAATATAGATACAATTGTTGTGCCAGTAGGCGGAGGGGGACTTCTAACTGGTGTTGCAGTAGCAGCTAAAGGTGTGAATCCTCAAATTAGAGTAATTGGAGTACAAACTGAAGCATGCCCAGCTTTGATAAAGTCTTACAAGGATGGTGTTTGCTACGGAGAATATCCAACCAAGGAGTCATTATGCGATTGTTTAGTTGGAGGGATAGGCGAGCTTTGCTATGAAATGGCGAAAGACTATGTAGATGACATTATTGAAGTTAGTGAGGAAGCTATTGGGGAGGCAACTGCCTTTTTAATCCAAGAGGAAAAATATGTAGCCGAGGCTGGTAGTTGCGCAACTGTAGCTGCAGTAAGAGAGTATAGAGAGAGAATTGGTGGAAAAGAAATCGCATTAATAATATCTGGAGGTAACATAGATGGTGATTTAATTGCAAAACTTTGCAAGTAGCCTATTTGAAGATCTAAAGAAATTTGATAGAAAAAACTACCCCAAGCGGGTAGGTACAAAAGGGTTAGCATATGTTAATATGAATACATAAGCAACAGAGAGTTGCGATTAAAAAGTCTTCTAAAATCACATTATATATATTGAGGGTGGATGTTGTGAAACATCGGCCCCTTTTTCTTTTTTGTAGCACATTATTTTAATAATGATCACTAAATTAAATAGCAAAAGAGTTCTTTGCAAAGACAAAGAAAAAATTAATACAAAAAATCATAAGGGGAAGATTCAAGACATATTCTTGTGGTAAAATTATAATACGCGTAAAGGAGGAAAGAAATGAATGTAATTAAAGCGATGGAACTTAGAAAAAGTACTAGAGGATATTTAGATAAAGAAGTTAGCAAGGAATTATTAATGGAAATTGTGGAGGCATCTTTGAAATCGCCTTCATCTACTAACATCCAACCGTGGAAACTGTATATAGCGACAGGAGAGGCACTAGAGTATATTAAAAATGCAAATGAAGAAGCTTTTCTTAAAAATATGGACGAAGATCTGATTGACCCTGAACTATCAGGGGTTTACAAAGAAAGAAGAAAAGATCTAGCTGTAGAATTATTCAAGCTACTTGACATAAAAAGAGAAGATAAGGATAAAAGAAATGAGTGGTATAGAAATGGATTCAGATATTTTGAGGCGCCAGTAGCAATAATCGTTACTACAGACAAAGGATTAGCCAAGACAGAGTTTCCATACCTATCTTGTGGTATGGTCGTTCAAAGCTTATGCCTTGCTTGCGAAGAAAAAGGCCTAGGGACATGTATAAGTAAACAAGGGGCAACATACCATAAGGCGCTAATTGAAAAACTTGGAATTAGTGAAAATGAAGAAATAGTCACAAGTATTGCTGTGGGATATGAGGATATAGAGCATCCTGCCAATAAATTGAAAAGTGAGAGAGTAACAATAGAGGAAGGTGCCTCCTTTGTAGGGTTCTAAAAAAATACTTGATTTACGAAGCTTAGATGTGCTATACTAGTTGAGTTAGAACGGGCGGTCCTCTGGTACAAGATATTAAGAACGTCATGAAGGGAAAAGGAGAAACAAAATGAACCTATTACAACAAATTACTGAAGAGTACAAAAAGCAAGATGTCCCTGCGATCCAAGTTGGTGATACAGTAAAAGTACACATTAAAATCAAAGAAGGATCAAGAGAAAGAGTACAAGTTTTTGAAGGATTTATCCTAAAGAAACAAGGCGGTGGAGTTAGCGAAACATTTACAGTTAGAAGAATTGCTTCTGGCGTTGGTGTTGAAAAGACATTCCCAATTCACTCACCAAAAATCGAAAAGGTTGAAATTGTGAGAAAGGGAGATGTTAGAAGAGCTAAGCTAAACTACATGAGACAAAGATCTGGTAAATCAGCTAGAATCAAGTCTAAAGAACTGCACTAATCTCGGTAAAGAAAAAATAAAAAAGAATCTCTTCGGAGATTCTTTTTTTATTTAAAACAATTCGAAAACTTAAGGGTAGGTTTTTCCTGGAATCATCGTGATTCCTTTTGCTTTGAAAAGCTCACTAACAGTTACAAGCTGATAACCTTCCTTTTTTAAAGCGGGTATTAAGTCTAGTGAAGCGTCTACAGATTGCTTATGAATATCATGCATAAGTATAATATCACCATCTTCCACATTATCCATGACATGATTATAGATCTTTTGGGGATCCTTTGTTTTCCAGTCTTCAGTATCAATTGTCCAGTAAATGAATGGAGAATTGGATAACTCCTGAATTACTTTATCGGTAGCACCGTAAGGAGCCCTATAAGTAGAAACTGTATATTCACCTTTTGTTATTTTGCTAATATAGTTTTGCACAGAATTTAATTCATACTCGAGAGAGGATTTCACTTTCTTATCCTTAGGCGTTAGTTCTTTTTTTGATGAACCTATTATGAATGCGGAGCCTTCAGGAGAAAGTTTAGCAGATATACTTGGTAAATATGGATGGCTATCACTGTGAGCGCCAATCTCATTACCGCCGTTTATCACATCAAAGATAATCTGTTTTTGATCTTCACGGAATGCTCTATCACCTAACATATAAAAAGTGGCAGCTCCGTCATATTTGTATAACTGATCGATTATTTTAGTAGTGTAATCGCTAGCTGGACCATCATCGTAAGTTAATGCTATCATCGGTTTGGAGGGATCTACATATCGCTCCGGAATAGAAAGAACTGAAGTTTCTAAGGGCTGCTCTACACCTAAGTCCAGTTGAATATGGTTTGCGTATTTGGAAAGCGGCATGTCAAATGTAAGGTCTATATTCTCATAGATATCTGGATAGGTGATACGAAGGTTATCATCTATAAAGGTGAAAGTATACTTATAAAAACCTTCCGCAGATTTTAACGCAAAATCTGTACTATGTGCAAAATCTGAAAGCTTAGGATTTTGTTTGGCTGCTGCTCTAGTGCTAAAAATAATTTGAGTTTTTAAATAGTCATCAAAGATTGATAGATCAGCATTGAGAGACTCACCGCTAAGACTATGAAAAGATGTATTTATTTCATTATTATATTCATAGGAAACGCCAATATATTTATTGTTATATTCTGTTGCAGTATAATCTACTGATTGGGATGTTGCAGAATCCAAGTTATAGAGAATATAATTTGCATTATTTGACAAAACCGATTGAAGTTTCGCATTTTCCACTTTTGGATAGTGAACAACTCTAGGGTTTGCAGAAATCAAAGAGCCTTTATATGAAGAATTTGTATTAGAACTTTGTAAGGTGGGGTCTAATTCGTAAAAGGTAGAGAATTTTCCGTCGTTAAGTAAAATGGTAAAAGTAGATAAAACAAAGAAAAGCAGCAGTGCAAGCAGCATCATAAATTTGGCTACTTTCTTTGACGTTTTGCTGCTTCCTTCTAAAGCGGAGTTATTATTATCACGGAAATGGTTATATTTATAATTTGTTATATTTTTCATATGCGTCCTTGTATTTTAATATTAGTGAACTAATTATAGCATATAAATAAGTGTTTGTTATAGGGGGAAATAAGGAAAAAGAAGAAAACAGCAACTGGAAAACACCAACTGTGTAATGAGAAGAGGATAGGAATAACAGAAGGTTATAAAATAGATCATGGTAGATGGCTAGCATTGATTAATACTTTGTTCAACTTGTAAAAAAAGGAAATATTGGGTATACTAAAGACTAAGTATAATTATTAAAAGCGATTAGCGCTTATGAAGCGGAAAGATGAGGAGATTTAATATGGCGAAAGTGTACAAAAATGTGACAGAAGTAACTGGGAATACACCGATGGTGTTCTTAGGGAATATTAAAAGCTCGATGAGAATAGAAGCGAATATTTTAGGAAAGCTTGAAATGCTTAATCCAGGGGGAAGCATCAAGACTAGAATTGGTAAACAGATGCTCGATGATGCTGAAATAAGTGGATTAATAAATAAGAACAGCGTGATTATTGAACCTACCAGTGGAAATACTGGGATTGGAATAGCCTTAATTGCAGCAGCTAGAGGATACAAGACAATTTTCACTATGCCAGAAACAATGTCTGTAGAGAGGCAAAAATTATTGAGGGCATATGGAGCGGAAATTATTCTAACTGAAGGAGCTTTAGGTATGGGAGGAGCTATTGAGAAGGCAAAAGATTTGCTAAAAGAAATACCGAATTCATACATGCCTTCTCAATTTGAAAACCCTTCAAATCCAAAGGCACACCTGGAAACTACAGGGCCTGAAATTTGGGAAGCTACAAATGGTGCGATTGATATACTTGTAGCAGGTGTAGGAACAGGAGGAACGATAACTGGGACTGGCATTTACTTAAAGGGGAAAAATCCAAATATAAAAATTATTGCGGTTGAACCAAAAGATTCACCTATACTTTCTAAAGGAGAAAAAGGCCCGCATAAAATTCAAGGAATTGGGGCGGGATTCTTGCCTGATGTGTTAGACCCAAAAGTTTATGATGAAGTAAGGACTGTTGGATGGGAAGAGTCCTTTGAAGCTACAAGAATGCTTGCTAGAGAAGAGGGGATTTTAGCAGGGATATCATCAGGAGCGGCACTTGCAGTGGCAATCAAAGAAGGCATGAATCAAGAGAATAAAGAGAAAAATATAGTGGTGATATTGCCAGATACAGGGGAGAGGTATTTATCTACAGATTTATTCTAGGTAAGTATTAAGATGAAAGAGAGAGATGAATGATAGGAAATATAAACTGGTATCCAGGTCATATGAAAAAAACTAGGGAGCTAATTGAAGCCAATTTAAAGATGGTAGATATTGTGGTTGAGGTATTAGATGCTAGGATTCCTGATTCCAGTAGAAATCCAATCATTGATGAGTTAATAAAAGGCAAAAAAAGAATAGTTTTACTAAATAAAAAAGATTTAGCTGATAGTGAAATGAACAGAAGATGGGAAGAGTTTTTAACTGATGAAAACACAAGAGTTCTTTTGGGAAATTGTATGCTTGGCGATGGAATGAAACAGTTATTTGCAATGCTCAGCAAAGAACAAGATAAGATTAACGAGGCGAAAAATAGGAATAAGCCTCTGAGATTGATGATTGTAGGGGTTCCAAATGTTGGAAAGTCATCACTAATTAACAGAATGACTGGCAAGAAAAGTACGCAGACGGGAGATAGACCAGGAGTGACAAAAGGTAAACAGTGGATTTCGTTAAAAAATGGAATGCAGTTATTGGACACGCCTGGAATCTTATGGCCCAAATTCGAAGACCCTAATGTGGGGCTTAATCTAGCGTTTTGTGGGTCAATCAAAGATGAGATAATGGATTTATCTGAACTAGCATTTGAATTGTTGAAGGTACTACAAGATAGATATCCTGATAATTTAGTTGATAGGTATGGTATAGAAATTCAAGACAATCCACTTGAAACCTATGAAGCTATTGGAGAAAAGAGAGGATTTATTAAGAAGAAAGGCTTAGTAGACTATGAGAGGTTAGCAAAAACACTTCTTGATGAATTCAGGGCAGGTAAGCTTGGCAGAATTACTTTGGAAATACCGAAATAAGGACTGAGGAAAAATGAAAAAGGAAGAGAAAGAAGCATTATTAAAAGAAAGGCTTATAGAACTTAAAAAATTTGAAGAAAAATACTATGCTCAAGGGGATGTATATATTGCAGGCGTTGATGAAGTTGGCAGAGGGCCTTTAGCTGGGCCGGTAGTAGCAGCAGCAGTAATATTACCAAAGGACTTTGCTGTTCTTGGAGTAGATGATTCGAAGAAAGTAACTGAAAAAAATAGGGAAAAACTATTTGTGCAAATAAAAGAAGAAGCTATAGCCTATGGTGTGGGCGTGTGTGATGCAGAGATTATTGATGAAGTGAATATTCTTGAGGCCACAAAGCTTGCGATGAAAGAAGCTGTAAAAAGTTTAGAAGAACATCTAAAAGAAAAAGCAGAGAGAGAAGGGCTGGAAAAGTTGAAAATTGATAGGCTTCTAATTGATGCAGTATCTCTTAAAGATGTAAAAATACCTCAAACATCTATTATCAGAGGAGATTCTAATAGTGTATCTATAGCAGCGGCATCTATTCTGGCGAAAGTAATAAGGGATGATATGATGAAAGATTTCCATAAAGCTTTTCCGGATTATTCATTTGATTCAAATAAGGGTTATGGCACTAAGGCTCACTATGAAGGGATTGCTAAAGTTGGAATTAGCCCGATTCATCGAAAAACTTTTTTAAAGAATATAAAATACTAAAAACATATATGAATAAAGAAAATGCGAACTATAAAAGAGTTCGTATTTTAAATTGTACGAAAACAAAAGACTGAAATCAGAAAAAATAACTAGCATAAACTTTGAAAAATCAAAGAAAACCAACTAAAAATCAGAAAAAGCACTTAATATATTAAAATGAAGAATAAGATATAATAACTTAAAAAATCCGAATAAATTTGATATAATTAGTTCTCAGGTGGTTTTGAAAAGTAAGAGCAAAAATCAAAACTAATATTAGCAACATAGTTTGCTTGTAATTTGGTATAATAAATTCCAAGTAAACATTATTATTTTTTGAATGATAAAAAGGAGAAAAAATGAGTTACAAATCTGACATTGAAATCGCACAAGAAACTACACTAGAACATATTTCTAAAATAGCTGAAAAAGCAGGTATTGATGAAAAATATGTTGAATATTATGGCAGCTATAAAGCTAAGGTAGATTATAATCTTTTTACAGATAAAGAAAATGTGAAGGATGGAAAGTTAATTCTTGTAACAGCTATTACGCCTACTCCAGCTGGAGAGGGGAAAACTACAACTACTGTTGGACTTTCCGATGGGTTGAAAACGATTGGCAAGGATGTATTTGTTGCTTTGAGAGAGCCTTCTCTAGGACCGGTATTTGGTGTTAAAGGTGGAGCTGCAGGTGGAGGATATGCGCAAATTGTACCGATGGAAGATATAAATCTTCACTTCACAGGTGATATGCATGCTATTGGCGCAGCGAACAACTTAATTGCTGCGATGCTAGATAATCATATATATCAAGGAAATAGCTTAAATATTGACCCGAGGAAGATAACTTGGAGGAGAGTTGTTGACATGAATGACAGACAACTACGTTTTGTAGTTGATGGGTTAGGTGGAAAAGTAAATGGAGTACCTAGAGAAGACGGATATGACATTACTGTAGCAAGCGAAATAATGGCGATCCTTTGCTTGGCAAATGACATAGATGATTTAAAAGCAAGGCTAGCAAGAATAGTTTTAGGATACACTTATGATGATAAACCAGTAACGGCTGGAGAGATAAAAGCTCATGGTGCTGCAGCAGCCCTTCTTAAAGATGCGCTAAAACCTAACTTGGTTCAAACTTTAGAGCAAACTCCTGCATTTGTTCATGGTGGCCCATTTGCTAACATTGCCCATGGCTGTAACTCGATTATGGCAACTAAGATGGCGTTGAAAATGGCGGACTATGTGGTTACAGAAGCTGGCTTTGGGGCAGATCTTGGGGCAGAGAAATTTCTTGATATCAAATGTAGGATGGCAGGAATTAAACCGTCAGCTGTAGTTGTGGTTGCCACTGTAAGGGCTCTTAAGCATCATGGAGGTGTTGCTAAAGAAGATTTAGGAAAAGAAAACTTAGAAGCCCTAGAGAGAGGCTTACCTAATCTGTTAAGACATGTTGAGAATATTACAAAGGTTTATGGGCTACCTGCAGTAGTGGCAATTAATGAATTCCCACTAGATACAGATGCGGAAGTAAAATTAGTAGAAGAAAAATGCAAAGAACTAGGTGTTAATGTTGCTTTAAGCCAAGTATGGGCAAAAGGTGGAGAAGGCGGAGCGAAACTTGCAGAAGAAGTAGTTGCTCTTTGTGAAAAAGAAAGTGATTTTACATATTGCTATGACCTTGAAGATACAATGGAAGAGAAAATAAACAAAATTGCACAAAAAATATATAGAGCAAAGGATGTAAATATTACACCAGCAGCAAGAAAGCAGATGGAACAACTTAATACTTTGGGATTTGGTGACTTACCGATATGCATGGCTAAAACACAGTACAGTTTTTCTGATGATCCAAAGTTGCTTAAGGCTCCAACAGACTTCACTTTGACTGTTAGAAATTTAAAAGTATCAGCTGGGGCGGGATTTATTGTGGCCTTAACTGGAGATGTGATGACTATGCCGGGTTTACCGAAGGTACCATCAGCGGAGAAAATTGATGTTGACAGTTCAGGCAAAATATCTGGATTGTTCTAACTTAAAACGAAGAAAATTAATGGCTTGGTTAAAACAACTGAGCCGTTTTTAAAATTAGATTATGAGGAAGCGAAATGAGAGAATTATTAGGAAAGCCGGTAACTGAGGCTATTGATGTAAAAACAAAGGCGAAGCAGGAAGAGTTGGTTGCAGAAGGAAGAGATAAAGCTCTTGCAATTATACGTGTAGGAGAAAAGGCTGATGATATATATTATGAAAATTCAGCTATAAAAAAAGCAACTACATTAGGGATTAAAGTTGAGAGACTTGTAGAACCGGATGATGTAACTCAAGAAAGAATGGAAAACTTGATAATAGAAGTTAACAAAAGAGCAGATATAGGAGGAGTTCTACTATTGAGACCCTTACCTCAGAGCTTAAATGAAGAGAAAATTGTGAACTTGTTAAGTCCGAAAAAAGATATAGACGGTATTACTGATATATCTATGGCGAAAACCTATGCAGGCAAAGAAGGTTTTGCTCCATGCACAGCGAAAGCTGTAATAGAAATGTTAGAATATTACGGAATTGAAATTGAGGGGAAAAATGTAGTTGTGCTAGGCAGGAGTTTAGTAATAGGAAAACCGGTGGCTATGATGATAACAGAGAGAAATGGAACTGTTACAATTTGTCATAGCAAAACAAAAAACTTAGGCAGCATCTCCAAGAGAGCGGACATTTTGATATCTTCGATGGGTAGGGCGAGAATGGTGTCATCTGAATATGTAAGTGCAGGGCAAATTATTATTGATGTAGGTATTAATGTAGATTCTGACGGCAAAATGTGTGGAGATGTGGACTTTGATAAAGTTAAAGGTGTAGTAGGGGGAATTACACCAGTCCCTCGTGGAATTGGTGCGATTACAACATCTATATTAATGAGTCATCTAGTAGAAGCTTCAAATGGTGTGTAAATTAATTAGTGAAAAGACTTCGAAATCAGATAAAAAAGCAAATTAGTTAAAAAACAAACTGATAAAAAAGTATTATCAGTTTGTTTTTGCATATGTTTCAAGAAGTGTGGTTGTGAATTCTTATAAAATAATAGAAAATTACTCGAAAATATTGTGTTTGTAACATAAATTGCAGACAAAAAAGAAAAGGCAAATGTAGAAAGTGAGCAAATAAATTTCTTGCATTAAATTATGTTAAGTGATAAACTAGTTACAAATAAGGGAGTAGCAAATCTAACAAAACTACCTTAAGACTCTCAGTAATGTATAGAGATTTTAGAAGATTAATAAAACATACTGATAATAATAGAAAAAGCTGCAAATTTAATTTGTGGTCTTTTTGCATTTTTAAGCCTTTGTTGTAAAAATGACATATGCAAGTGACAGATAAAAAGGTAACTTCTAAAAGAAAGAGAGGAAGTATAATATGGTTAAGAGTAAAATAGTTTTCGATGATATAGGTTTTGCAAAATTGGACCCCAATAGAAAAGAGCGAACAGGAATTCCAGAGGCTGTGTTTTGCAAAGGAAAGAAATCGTCAGATGTTGGGAAAATAATTAAAAGCTTAAGAGAAGAAAGTGCGGAACCTGTAATAGGTACAAAAGCAACGAAGCTAGATTACGAAGAAACTTTAAAACTAGTCCCTGAAGCTAAGTATTACGAAGAAGCAAAACTAATTGTAGCTATGGCTGAAACAAATGATGGAGTATCAGAGGGGAAAAGCTTAAGACAGATAGATGGCATTATAGAGGCACATCAAGAAAGAAAGATCATAAAAACAGGGGTAGATAGTGCAAAAGCGAAAGTTGCAGTGGTAACTGGTGGAACCTGCGACATACCTATAGCTGAAGAAGCAGCAGTAACTTTAGAAACTTTTGGTGCTAGCGTAAATCGAGTCTACGATGTTGGTGTTGCAGGGATAGAAAGATTGCTCGCAAAGACAGAAGAAATTAATGAAGCGGAAACAGTGATAGTTATAGCTGGAATGGAAGGCGCCTTAGCCAGCGTTGTTGGAGGGCTTGTAAAAGCGCCAATTATTGCAGTGCCAACTAGTGTAGGTTATGGGGCGAATTTTGAAGGGATAGCTGCTTTGCTTTCGATGTTGAACAGCTGTGCTCCAGGTGTGACAATTGTTAATATTGATAACGGGTTTGGTGCTGCGTGTGCAGCAATAAAAATATTGAAATTATAGGGGGTAAAATGGATATATATTTGGATTGTGACAATGGTGTTTCGGGGGATATGCTGGTAGCTGCCTTAAGAGAGGTGTCTAAGACTCCAAAAATTGAAGTGAAGATTAAGGAAGTGCCTGATCATGGAAGACATCTTCATCAAGTACTTGAAGGCATAGAGGCGGTTTCGTTTTCGAATTTAGACGACATAAAGGCTGATGAAGAGGCAGAGGCGAAAGTCTTAGCGAATCAAATATATACTGTTTTAGGCGAGGCAGAGGCTAAGGTCCACGAGGAAACTCTTGAAGGGGTGCATTTTCATGAGGTAGGAAGAGACGAGGCCATCTCTAATGTTATAAGCTTTGCTTTAGCTTTAGTTAGGATAAAGCCAGATCATTTATATGTTACGAAGATAATGGATGGTAAAGGGACAACCTTATGTAGCCATGGTGAAGTTGAAGTTCCTGTACCTGCTGTACGGGCGATGATGGCTGATTGCGACTTGAGCTTTGGTACAAAGGAAGTGTATGGGGAAAGGGTGACTCCTACGGCGTTAGCGATGATTATTGGATGCGGAAGTCTTAATGTAAACAAAATTCCTGATAATGCGAAGTTAATCAAAGAAGTGTATGGAAGCAGAGATGAGAAACAGACATCGGGGCTAAAGGTATATGTAGAATAGCAATATAACCTAACCTATGGCGTATATAAGAAGAAATGCATACGGGGTTTAGAAGAAAATGGTATGTTAAGAAGGAAAAGTGAGAAATGATAAAAACTAAAAAAAGGGAAGTGCTAATTATAATAATGAGTATTATATTCTTTTTAATGGTGCCAACTACAGAAGTAGCTGCATCTATGGAGGTGGGTAAGTTTGGAAACTCGGAGGCAGAAAGGTTTGTAAACTTACAATCTGTAGTGAAGGGAGAAATGGTTAAGCCAGAATTTAGGTTAGCGGAGATGGTTATTATAGACAACAATCAAATACCTTTAGCTACAGGGACAGATGAAAGTTGGTCTGTGTTAAATTTTGTGTTAATGATAAGTGCTTTTAGTGTTACTGTGTACTTTATAGTACTAAGAACAAAAAACGATAAAAAAATTAAAAATCTATTGCTAATATTACCTTCAGCTGTGGGCGTAGTGATTTTATTTTCTACAGAAACATTTACGGGCAATATGGAGATTTTAAATCCTATGACTATATTATTTTTAATAATTACAGTGGTGCAATTTAGCGTAGTATACTTGCATGGTAATAAGGTGAAAACTTGGAAAAAAATCACAAGTCAAATCAAAGGATAACTCCACTCCAATGGAGTTTTAGAAGAAAATAAGCACTTTTACTCAGAAGTAAATGCGATGATAATAGGCTATATATGTTGTAAAATCAATGATAATATGAGCTGGTAATAAAAAAAATAAAAAAAATCAAAAAAAAGCTTGCCAGAACTCTTAAATGGTGGTAAACTAAGTCTGTTGCTAATTGAGGAGCGGTAAAACAGAAAAGAAAAAGAAACAAACTTCTAAAAAAAAGCAATAAAAAAACAAAATAACTATTGACAACATAATCGAGATAGTATATAATATGTAAATGTGCTAAAGAAAAAAGCACGCAGATATGGGCGCATAGCTCAGCTGGGAGAGCACCTGCCTTACAAGCAGGGGGTCATA
>CAYJFM010000001.1:51855-84697 GCA_964369805.1 uncultured Oscillospiraceae bacterium | reverse complement strand
GTCTGATGGTGCGTTTAACTCTACTCTGCATACAAATAAACTACTAGAATCTGCAGATTTACTATTTTTAGATTATGATGCTTTTAAGATACCAGATTTAATAAAATACACTTTGTTATTACATTCAACATTTTTCCTTGAATTTGAAGAGCTCAAAGCTGATTTCAAAAACAAAGGCTTAGTATATTTCGATAAAATCAAACTATCTAAAGAAGATAGAGTAAAAGAAGCCATTGAGTTTATATCTAGTTTAAATATCCAACTTATTCCGTCTGACTTAGATATATATGAATATGAAATAGATGAAGATGAATATAAAGGTGAATATTGTGATTATTATGATATAAAAAAAGGTACATATATAAAACTCGGAGATAGAGAAGAGCTTGCAAAGTATTTCGCTGGATATATAAATATTATAATACCACCTGGCCATTATTCACCCACACTCGGTTTATCCGATTTTTTGAAGTATTGCTACGAGTTCCCCATCCATCTGGTTATTACGTTTGACACTAAACTTGCATCCGAGGAAATGCATTTAAGTGTTTTTTTAGACGTTAGTAAGATTAACATTGCTAATATTGGAGATACAGAATAATATGATTACACTTCATTCATCATCTACTATGTCTTACAATATTTTCGGGACTAGGCAGATCGATTTTTGTAGTAAGGTATTCAATAAAAATTTTGAGCGGCAATTCAATCCTCAAAAATTGCTCCAAGACCTGCAAACTTAGATGTTTTATTGACATCACAAGATAGTGATGAAATCTATGCTTTTGAAATGAAAATGATGTATAAATTATTCAGAGTGTCTAAACAGAAGATAAAAAGCGAATTTTAACCGAAATCAATAGTTCTAAAAATCGCATAGTGCCACAAGGTAATGAAGTGTTGTTCTTAGAAAATGCTACAGAGAAAGAAATTGACAAATACCATACTATAACCCCATGACTGGCGAAAAGCTCTATCAAACCCATACCATTATCAGCTATGGATATAGTGATGCAGAATTAAGCCTTTACAGGAAAAACTACCACAAGATTGCGAGTCGCTTGTTACAAACTGCTTTAAGGATGTACTTGCAGTTACATCAGTTTGTAAATTCATTTGCTTTAAGCAAGGATGAAATGGAGCAACTTGCTACATGTCGGATAAAAATACAGGAGAACGAAGATGAGTGAAGAAAAAATATTATTAGAAATATCAGCCATTTCTAACAAATATGATAAGCACCTAAAAGAAACAGGTGGCTACTTCAATATTTTTGATATAATCAACAAGTCACATGATGAGATTACAATTTGTAAAGTGTTAACTGAAATTTTATCCCCAAGTGGCAGTCACTTTAAGGGAAATATATTTTTAAAGTTATTTTTATCAAATGTCCTTAAACTTTCTATTTCTGATGATGAATTTGAGACTGCAAGAGTATATCGTGAATATCAAATTGATACCAACAGAAGAATTGACTTAGTTATCGAAACAAAAGAACGGTTTATACCTATTGAAGTGAAAATCTATGCAGGAGAACAGGAAAATCAGTGCAGCGATTATTACAAAAAAGCTAAAAACAGCAAGCTTTATTACCTTACACGTTTTGGCGATATGCCGAGCCAGTGGAGTGCAAATAGTCTTTCCAACGAAAATATTGAATGCATTTCATTTGCTGATGATATTTTGAATTGGCTTGAAATATGCCTTAAAGAAAACGCTATAATTAAAACCCCTCCTATAAAAGAGATTCTATTGCAATTAATAGGGGTAATAAAAAAATTTACTGGTAAAATTAGCTGTACAAAAGAAATGAAAATAAAGAAACTTATCGCATCATCTGCCGATAATATGAAGTCGGCTGTAAACATTGCAAGTAGTATCAAACACGCAAACACAGACTTGATTGTTAAATTATTTAAGTCTATTGAAAATAAGGTAGGAAAAGAAAAAGTCAGATCCACCCATGACTACGAGTTTAATGATTATGGTGGGATAAATAAACTTTCCTATGGAAAAAGAACATATCCAAGTTTGAATTATACCTTTAAGCAAGGTCTTAAAGAAAATGTAGATTTATGGGTAAGGCTTGAAATTGATTATGACTACAATATCATTTTAGGCTATTGCTGTCCAACAAATGGTGAAGCTAAAACAATTCCGTTTACTTATAACGAGCTTGCAATCATCATAAAGCTCCCTCCGCATATTCATGGTTGGTGGGCATATTGGGAATACTGCCCTAATGACAATGAAAGTGATAGTCCAAACTTTAAAGATTTTAATGAAGCTTATTGCAATTTATATGATAGTGAAATATTTGAGATTTTTACTAATAAAGTAGCCCAGCGAATAGTTTATTTACTTAGTGAGTAATTTGGTCGCATTTAAAGCGGCCAAAAGGATAAAATATAATGCTATCCTTTTGTTAGAGTAAAAAACTACTAACACTAAGTAAACTTGAAGGATAATATTATTATGAAAAATAGATTTAATTTAAGTGGTTATCATAACAGTGCTATTTGATGGTAACTACGAACTGCACCACGATAGATTTAATCTAAAAGCAGTCACATTATAACCAAAAATCAATATTTTGTGCATTCTCAACTGTTCTACTTGACGCTATTGGAATAAGCCTTAATAAAACCTTGAACGCTTACAAAAACACTATGAAGTATAGATTGCAGCAAATAACAGAAAAACTCGGACACTCCATTAAGAAGATGCCCGAGTCATATAATCTTTATCAAGCCTGCGCAATATATAGGCTCCTTGAAAATTCAAAAAAGAATTAGTCTTTATTAAATTTTTTCTTTTTTATTGCAATTGAAACTGCTCCAATTAATGCTGCTAGCATAAGTGTTATTACAGCTGCAAGCGCAAAGCTATCCCCTGTTGATGGCCTATCTCCATCTGTAGGAACAGGCGCTGGATCTATATGATGTGTTGCTTTATGTTTCAAGACTTCTGCAGAAAGAATCGGATTTCCATCTCCATCCAAGGTGCCTACTTGATCCGAAACTCCCAATTGAGCAGAGCTAAGTATTTCTACATTATTTGCATCTACAGTTGCTTTATAGCTAAAACTCTCTACACCACCTGCCTCTAGTATAGGGATAGTATATATGAGTTCATTTTTTCCCTCATCATATACAGCCTTATCACTCCATTTGTATTTTGTGTTTTCTGGTATTTTTTGTCTCACAATTACATTTTCCGCTGTCAAAACCCCTGTGTTTTTTACCGTTATTAGATAATCAATATCTTCACCTCTATTAACAGAGTATGGTGTCGTTGTTACATTCTCAATAGTTAGGTAAGACACATTTTTTAATGTAAAACTTGCGGTTTCATCCCCTTCAATATTAGATGGCTTACCAGTCCTGTCAATATAGTCAACCACCGTCCCTTCATTAGTGAAGCCTTCAATTTGGCCGCCCTTCTCTATTGTTTCCCAGTCGACTTTAGTTTCGTCTATCTTTTCATAATAGCTAAGCCTCGCCTGCTTAATTCCAATTTGGTGCATATCCCATGAAATAGTATTGCTTTCTTCGTCATAAACTAATCCCACCTCTTCTGCTGCTTCCAAAGAGTCAAAGGTTCTAGTTTCTTTAATATCTTCATCGTTGAAAGAATAAACATACTCTACTGTCACTGGGTGATTTTCATCAATTCTCAGTGTGAAAATTTCACCAAGAGTGCTTTTCATTTCTGTTGCAGAAGTAAGAACTTCTCTCAAAAAGTCTGCAATAGCTTGAAAATCTTCTAATGAGGTTCCATTATAGGCTTGATGCTCTCCTGTAGTAGTATCTGTTGAAGCCGCCTCTTCAAATTTAGTCATAGTGTCCTTTGATAAGCTAATCCCTACGAAAAAAGCTAGTGCACCATGTTCACTATTCAAAGCATCTACTGAAGATTTTATACCCTCTACACTGGTCGTGCCAATAGTAGGTGCCCCATCAGTCACCATTATTACCATATCTTGTCCGCCAGTCACCGCATCAAAACTTTTGTCAGCAAAACTATAGGCATCGGACCAGTTAGTCCACCCATAGCCATCAGTTTCCATAAATACATCATAGTCAAAATAAGTATGCTCTAGAGGTTGACTTTCTCTTGTTTTCGCGGCGTATTTGGCAAAACCAATTTTATTTTCTTGATTTTCATTTACAGAAAAAGTTGATAGTTCGTAAAATAATATTTTAGAAATCATCATTCGATCGTAACAAAGAGATTTGCTATCTAAATCTTTAAAATATGCATCTGATCCTACTTTAGTCCAATCTAAAGTTTCAGGTGCACCAGGAGTGTTATACCAGCTGTAGGGAGAAAAATATAGTTCTGTACTTCCAGCTTCCTCTAGAGGTCCTAGGTCTATCTTTTCAAAATACTCAAGTTCTTCTTCTACGATGGTCCATGGATTCGAGCCATCAATATCAAAAAACCTATTTTCTAATGAAAGCCCATTTTTTGTAACACCATCAGCTAACCTAAAATGATTAGATTCTGGTGCATCATTTAAATCATAAGTTGACATAACAGATATTACATCTGATGGACTATCTGCTACCCCCGCAGCGACTGCGTCCTCTCTAATTTTGTTTAATACAGCCGTTTTTTGACTTCCCCAAGAGTCAGTAAGTCCTGCTTCCTGTGGATTTAAATAATAGCTATACATATATCCTTTTAAGTTTATTCTGATTCTGTAGTAGTGATCATCATTTACACACGGAGTAGTATTTTCTGATAAAGACTTTAACTGGCTAGCCATATTCATTGATCCAGATTGATCCATCAAAAACATAACGTTAGCTGGTGCAGGTATGGTGTGTCCCGCAAAGTCCAAATCCACCTTAACAGTATTCTCAGCCTGATCTTTTTCATTTTCATAATATATTTGAGTAGAGGTGTTTCCTGTTACCATGTCAGATAAGCCTTTGCTTAGATTTTCCATGCTCTCTTCAAAGGAAATAGTTTCCCCTGCCTTATCTAGTTCTATCTCTACATTAGTCAGCTGAATGTTCTTGGGATTGTTTAATTTATATACAATATTAGATTCTAGGTCCGCATACGTATTCGTAGGGCTAACCGCACTCATGAAAATACAGATGCAGAGTAGCATCTTTAATGTTTTCTTCATCTTATCACATTTACAAGGGATTGTTGCGGGTTTTAGAACGCAACTTTTATTGTGGTCGTTCCCTTGTACTTCCTTCCATAGTCTAATTTCCACCTAATTACTCACTAGGTGACTACATCTTTTAAAACAACAAAATCCCCAAGACAACTTGGAGATTTTTGTGTACTTCGAAATAAGTTCCAATTAACGTTTTGAGAATTGGCTTGCTTTTCTCGCTTTTTTAAGACCGTATTTGTATCTTTCTTTCATTCTTGAGTCTCTAGTTAGGAACCCTGCATCTTTAAGAGCTTTCTTAAAGTTTTCAGCGTCCGCTTGGACTAGAGCTCTTGAGATACCGTGTCTTAGCGCTCCAGCTTGTCCAGTGAAACCACCACCTGTTACAGTAGCGATAACATCGAATTTACCTTCGCATCCAGCGATTTCAAAAGGTCTTTTTACCTCTCTCTTTACGATTTCCATTGCTAGGTAATCATCTAGAGGTTTTTTGTTTACAGTTACATTGCCTGTGCCAGGGATAATTCTAACTCTAGCTACTGAAGATTTTCTTCTGCCTGTACCAGTGTATTGTACTTTACTTGCCATTGCTTAATTCTCCCTTCCTAAATTTCCAATGTTTCAGGTTTTTGAGCTGTATGATTGTGCTCAGGACCTGCATAAACTTTTAACTTCTTGTACATTTGTCTTCCAAGTTTTCCTTTTGGAAGCATGCCTTTTACTGCGTGTCTAATGATTTCTTCTGGCTTCTTATCTTGAAGTTTTTCGAATGTGATCTCTTTTAGACCGCCTGGGTATCCAGAGTGACTCTTGTAGATTTTTTCTTTTCTCTTTTTACCTGTTACCTCTACTTTTTCTGCGTTGATAACAATTACATTGTCTCCACAGTCAACGTGAGGTGTGTAAATTGGCTTGTGTTTTCCTCTAAGTACAGTCGCAATTTCTGTAGCCATTCTACCAAGAGTTTTTCCCTCAGCATCAACTACATACCACTTGCGCTCTACCTCTAAAGGTTTTGCTACGAATGATTTCATTTTTCGTTCCTTTCTTACCTACTCAATTCAATTGAATCTTTTCGGCCCTACCTACTGGAATATTAAATTCTGGTCGGCAGATTCTAAAATTATCTTCTAGTCCAGTCCCAAGAGCAGCGCTCCGTTTCTGGATAAGCGTCTATATACAGACACTCAATTAGTATATATAATTTTTTGAGCAAAGTAAAGGTTTTTACAACAAAAAGGTTCATTTTTTATGTTTATGCCCTTGACTTTATCACGTTAGTATGTTAAAGTAATAAAGTGAAGAAAAATTTACCGTATTTGCATGGGAACTACATTTTTTCTCAGCATACAAGTAATCTTAAGATATGATACAATATTCCTATATTCGAAAGGAGGGGCGGTAAGAGTCTACTGCCATATACTTATGATAATAAATCAAAAAATAACACCAAGCGGTACCAAAGATATACTATTTGAAGAAACAGCAAAACTAAGAGAGGTTCAAGCAAAACTAAATAACTTTTATCTAGATCAAGGATACAAAGAAGTGATGACCCCCTCTTTAGAGTACATGTCACTTTTCTCAGACAGCCAAAGCTTTATTCCCTCAGAAGAAATGTACAAGACAACAGATAACAAAGGAAATGTTTTAGCAGTTAGACCCGACAATACCATCCCAATTGCTAGACTAGTTTCAACGAAGCTTGGCTCAAGCGATGATCCTATTAGACTCTTTTACAATCAAAGAACTTTCAAAATGAATGCCAAAGACTCTGGCCGCTCAGATGAAATTATACAAAGCGGTGTGGAACTTATCGGCTCAGAAGGTGAAGAAGGAGACTTTGAAATCCTGTCTCTAGCCTTCCAGACACTAAAAATGCTTAAAGGGAAGCAATCCGGGAGATTCGAAATCGGATATGTTGGATTTTTCGATGCTCTATGTCAAAGCCTTGAAATATCAGGAAGCACTAAGGAATCATTACGAATTCTTATTTCAGAAAAGAAAAACACAGAGTTAGAAGAAACTCTAAGCACTCTTCCTGAAAGCAAAGAAAAATCTGCTCTTCTTGCACTTCCTAGGTTATTTGGTGGCGAAGAAGTAATCAAAGCCGCAGAGCTTACCTTTGCTGGTACAGCCGCTGAATCTCACATTGTATACTTCAAAAAAGTATACAACTATCTAAATGAGATTTCTGAGGGTGTTAGAATTATCATAGATTTAGGTGAACTTGGTAAGATGCACTACTATACAGGAATTTTCTTTTCTTGTTTTATCCAGGCCATCGGTGAAGACGTAATAAGAGGCGGTAGATACGACAGCCTTTACTCCATGTTCGGACAAAATAGAAAAGCCATAGGTTTCGGTGTAAACGTGGATCTAGCGAGACAGGTAAATACAGAAGAAAAAACAAAAGGGCCACTTAGAATTGCTCTAACCAAAGGCCGCATAGAAAAAGTGGCTGTTGGACTTTTCAAAGAAATGGGACTAGACACAACGGATCTAGAAAATAAAGGACGAAAACTAATCTTACCAGTAGGGGAAGATTTGGAGATTATCTTAGCAAAGTCAGCAGATGTAATCACTTACGTTGAAACTGGAGTTTGCCATCTTGGAGTTGTAGGTCAAGACACAATCCTTGAAGCAAATGGAGACTGCTACCAGCTTCTAGATCTAGGCATTGGAAAATGCGATTTCTGTGTAGCTGCTATCAAAGGGGAATATAATAAAAGTAATGTTAAAACAGTCGCTTCTAAATATCCAAGAGTAACAAGGGAGTACTTCAAAAAAGAAGGCCTTGATATTGATGTGATAAAAATAGAAGGAAGCGTAGAACTTGCGCCACTACTAGGCCTATCTGATGCAATCGTGGATCTTGTAGAAACAGGGACCACTCTAAAGGAAAATAATCTGGAAGTAACAGAAACCATTTGTAGCATTTCAACAAGGCTAATAGTTAATAAAGCTAGCCTAAAAATGCGTAAACCACAAATTGACCAATTTACTGATAGCCTAGCTAAGTGCTTGTAATAGGGAAAGGACTAGAAAAAAATGAAATACCAAACACCAGAAAATTTAAAAGAGATGAAGCCCTACCAGCCAATCACATCTCACCCCCCTATTAGAATGGATGCCAACGAAGGCTGTTTTCCTATCCCAAAAGAAATTCTAGCTCAGTTCAAAGAAAGTCTAGATACACTAGAGTTCAACAGATACCCAGATCCTTATGGAAAAAAATTATCGGCTGAGTTCAGTAAGTTTTATGGTATTGATCCAACGCATGTAGTTTTAGGAAACGGCTCAGATGAACTTTTATTCCTTCTTTTCAACTGCATGGTTGGGGACAATCAAAAGCTTTTATCTTTTGCACCAGATTTTGCAATGTATGAGTTTTATGCACACCTTAGAGGTATAAATAGTGTATCCATTCCTAAGCCTGAAAGAGTTGAAGACTTTAATGAAGAATTTGTTTTAAATAAAATTAAAGAAGAAGATCCTGCAATAATTATCTTTTCTAATCCTTGTAATCCAACTTCTTTCGCAATAACCAAAGAAGGTATTAGAAAAATCATGGAAACAACAAATGCACTTGTTATTCTTGATGAAGCATATATGGACTTTGGAGAAGACAGCTTCATTCCATATTATAGAGAATTTGAAAATCTAGTAATTCTCAAAACAGCCTCTAAAGGGATTGGCTTTGCAAATGCAAGACTTGGTTTTTTCATCAACAGCGGAGAATATACAGAGCTTGTTAAGAAAATAAAATCTCCCTACAATGTCAACGGAATCTCCCAGCTACTTGGAGAAATCGTTTTCAAAAATGAAGTGAAAATAAGAGAACTTATTGGTATAATAAAAGAAGAAAAAGTCAGATTATATAATGCCCTTTCTGCAAAATACTATGTTCCAAAACCATCCGGAAACTTCCTTATGGTGGCAACAGATAAAAGTACAGAAATTAAAGAATCTTTATTAGAAAAAGATATCTCAATAAAAGATATGAAGGGTAAACTAAGAGTCACTGTTGGGACACCAGAAGAAAACTCAGCCTTTTTAGAGGCTATGGAGGATTTAGGGTATCTGTAGAAACTAGTGTACCTATGAAATGGTATAACAAAATACTATAGGTTCTAATCAGACTCCCACGAAAGGATGCAAATGAGAATTAGTGAAGTTAAAAGAAAAACAAAAGAAACTGATATTGATATAGTTCTTAATCTAGATGATGGGAATGTAACTGAAATCTCAAGCGGTATAGGCTTTTTTGACCATATGCTAACTGCCTTTTTTAAACACTCCGGCTTTGGAGGAAAAGTAACCTGCCTGGGAGATTTAGAAGTCGACACCCACCATACAGCAGAAGACATTGGCCTAGCTCTTGGAACCGCATTTAGCGAGGCTATTGGTGATAAAGTAGGTATAGCAAGATATGGCAGCTTTTTCTGTCCAATGGATGAAGCTCTAGGGTTTGCCGCAATCGATATTTCTGGCAGATCTTACTGCGTTTATGACTGTGACTTTAAGTGGCATAAAATGGGTGATCTTGAGACAGACTCAGTCAGCGAATTTTTTAAGGGGTTCGCCGCAAATAGTCATATCACGCTACATATAAAGTGTCACTATGGCGAAAACGACCACCACAAATGCGAGGCAATTTTCAAAGCCTTTGCACATGCCCTAAGAATCGCAACAGAAATTAAGGGCAATACAATTTTATCAACTAAAGGTTCTCTGTAACCTATGTGGGTGCTTTAAAATTATCATTAAGTTAAAGACTTAATCGAAAGGAAATAAAATGATAGCATTAATCGACTATGGAGCAGGTAATCTCTTCTCTGTAAAAAACGCCTTAGATTATTTAGAGGCGGATGTAATTGTTACAAATAAAAAAGAAGATTTGTTGGCCGCTGATGGACTTATACTTCCCGGTGTTGGAGCCTTTGCTCAGGCCATGGAAAACCTTGAAGCTAGTGGCTTAATCAACACAATTCTTCAATGCACCAAAGAGAAACCCTTTCTTGGGATTTGCCTTGGTATGCAAATGCTTTTTGAAAAAAGCTATGAATTCGGCGAGACAGATGGCCTAGGACTCCTAAAAGGTACCATCACAAAAATCGAAAGAGACAACTTAAAGGTTCCTCATATGGGCTGGAATATTTTGATTGAAAATAAGAAAAGCCCTTTAATCGAAGGGATTGAAGAAAATCCTTACGTATATTTCGTACATTCATTCCAAGCTAATCCTCTAGACGAAGACGTGATTTACTACACTGATTACGGCGGTAAAATTCCTGCACTTGTAGGAAATGGTAACGTATTTGGTGCTCAATTCCACCCAGAAAAAAGTGCAGACCCAGGCCTTAAAATGCTTGAGAACTTTGTGAATCTGTGCAGAAAGAGAGTGTAAGAAAAAATGATAATTTATCCTGCTATTGATATAATTGACGGAAAATGTGTCCGCCTTTTCAAAGGGGACTATGACACAGTTCATGAGGTTTATGAATCTCCACTAGCTGCGGCTAAAAGTTTTGAAGAGCAAGGCGCGACTCATCTACATGTTGTTGACTTAGATGGAGCAAAAAATGGGTATCCCACTAATATCGATACTGTTAAAGAAATTGTAGAGAATACTAATTTAATAGTGGATTTAGGCGGTGGCATCCGCACGATGGAACACATTAAAGATTGGATTGATGCCGGCGTTTCTCAAATCGTCTTAGGTTCAGTTGCCTTAACTAATCCATCAATTGTAAAAGAAGCTGTTGCCCAATATGGTGACAAGATTACAGTTGGTATTGATGCAAAGCGTGGGTTTGTAGCAGTAAATGGTTGGACTAAAACAAGTACTATCGATTTTACAGTCCTCGCATCAATGATGCATCAAATGGGGGTAAACACCATTGTTTATACTGATATTGCAAAAGATGGTATGCTTGAGGGCCCAAATCTTGACCACCTTGCCTCTTTAAGAAGCCTACTCCCTAATCTTAATCTAATTGCAAGTGGAGGGGTTTCTGGGATTGAGGACATCAAAAACCTAAAAGAACTAAAGGTTGATGGAGTTATCTGTGGTAAGTCAATTTACTCTGGAAGGCTTGATTTAGCTGAGGCCATTGAAATTGGTAATATTCCACCTGCTTTAAGAGGTAGAGAGAAAAAAGTTATGGAAAAAAAGGCTAAGAAAGAGGCTGCAAAAAATAAATAGTTTTACATAGGCCGCTTCGCGCATAGCGTTTATACACAAAGGAGCTTATATGCTTACAAAAAGAATAATCCCCTGCTTAGACATTGCTGATGGCAGGGTTGTAAAAGGAATAAATTTCGAGAATATTAAAGATGTTGGTGATCCAGTTGAATGCGCTAAGCTTTATAATGCTCAAGGTGCTGACGAAATAACTTTTCTTGATATTAATGCCACCAATGATAATAGAGGCACTACCGTAAAAATGGTTGAAGAAGTTGCAAAAAATATTTTTGTGCCATTAACTGTGGGTGGTGGAATAAGAACAATTGAAGATTTTGCTAGGCTTCTAAGAGCTGGTGCGGATAAAATATCCGTTAATTCAGCGGCCGTTAATAACCCTGACCTTATCAAGGAGGCTGCTGAAAAGTTTGGTAGTCAATGCGTAGTTCTTGCTATTGATGCTAAGCGTGATGAAAATGGTGTTTACAGGGTTACTACTAATGGTGGGAAGAAGCTAACTGACCTTGATGCAATTTCTTGGGCTAAGAAGGCTGAGGCCCTTGGTTGTGGTGAAATTCTTCTAAACTCCATTGACGCTGATGGAACAAAAGCTGGCTTCGATATCGAAATGACAAAAGATATATGCAATGCAGTGAGCATTCCAGTTATTGCCTCTGGGGGCGCTGGGTCAATCACTGATTTTTCTAAGATTTTTGAAGAGACAGGTGCTGATGCAGCTCTTGCCGCTAGTCTTTTTCACTATAGGGAACTTGAAATTGGAGAAGTTAAGGAACATCTTCACGAAAGAGCTATCCCTGTAAGGATTACTGGTGAATTAGAGACTATGAAAGAAATATCCCTTCTATTCGAAAAGTCAGAACTTATTCCAGCAATAGTTCAAGATATGGACGGCAAGGTTCTAATGTTAGCATACATGAATCTTGAAAGCTTAACTAAGTCACTTAGAACTGGCTTCACTCACTTCTATTCGAGATCTAGAGAGTCTCTATGGTTCAAGGGTGAAACTAGCGGCCATGTTCAAGAAATAATTGAAATTCATGCAGACTGTGATTTGGATACTTTGCTAATAAAGGTAAATCAAACTGGAGTAGCTTGCCACACAGGAGAGTATAGCTGTTTCTTTAATAAAGTAAAATAGGAGGCCTACACAATGAAAGGTTTAGATAATTTATATGAGGTAGTTCTTAATAGAAAAGACAATCCAACAGAGGGGTCTTATACTTGCTATCTATTTGATGCAGGGCTAGACAAGATTCTTAAAAAAATGGGTGAGGAGACTTCCGAAACTATCATAGCTGCAAAAAATTCAACTTCAATGGGAAATGATGAAGTTAAAGAAGAAGTTTGCGATTTGCTTTTTCATTTAACCGTCCTGCTTGCAGAACGCGGAATTCCTCTTTCTGAAATTGATGAAATTTTAGAGGAAAGAAGAAAAAAAATAGGTAATTTAAAAGAAAAAACTATTTCAGATCCAAATTCATAAATTTATGTAATTAAAGGCACTCACCACTACCCCTTCTCGGGCAAATGTTTGTGCTTTTTATTTTATAGGAGAAAACAATGAAAATAATAATATCACCAGCAAAAACCATGAATACTGACCCTTACAGCTTAGGCCCGGAAACAGTTCCTCCCTTTTCAAAAGAAACAGAGCAAATTAAGTCTGCTTTAGATGCCCTTTCTGATGAAGAACTACAAAAGCTTTGGAAAGTTAGTGACAAACTTGCTAGTTTAAATATCGAAAGACTTAGGTCAATGCAATTAGAAAATGCCCAAGTCCCTGCAATCTATAGCTATGAAGGGCTACAGTTTCAAAACATGGCACCCTATGCCTTTCAAGAAGAGCAGCTTGACTATGTAAAAAATCATTTACGTATTCTTTCGGGCTTTTACGGCATAGTCCGTCCTTTCGATGGAGTAGTTCCCTATAGACTAGAGATGCAATCCAAATTAAAAGTAAATGGGGCTAAAAACCTTTACGACTTCTGGGGCAGCAAACTTGCAGATAATCTTACCCTGGATTCTAAAGTTATTATTAACTTAGCTTCTAAAGAGTACAGCGATGCCATCGTTCCTCACCTCCCAGCAAATACCAGATTTGTAACCTGCATCTTCTGCCAAAAAATCGATGGTAAATTGAAAGAAAAAGGTACACTATGCAAAATGGCTAGAGGTAAAATGGTTCGCTATATGGCTGAAAATAATATTACTAATGTAGATGAAATCAAAAACTTTAATGAGCTTGACTTTGTTTATTCCAAAGAAGATTCCACAGATAACCTCTTCACCTATATTCAAAATGCTATTTAAGTAATGAATAGCTTAAATAGCATGAATAACATTACCAATTGGTCAGTATTTGTATTCAGTGTTGACCGTAGTTTGAGTGCAGTTTTCAATTCAGTTTGAGTTCAGTTATATTCTCTCTTCATGCAAGCGGCTTGACACCTAAGCAAAATCAATATATACTCAATAATACATAGGTTAGTTAAATAAAAAGCCTATAAAATTTAATACAAACTGAAAAGGGAGTAGTTTTCGCTGTGCATCAACATACCCAACGCTAAGCGTTTGGTGTACAGGCTAATAGTATTGGTAACGAGACTTTTCTGTAGACTATTCATTAGACTGCGGAGAAGTTTTTTCATTTTTAGAGAGAAATCTAAAGGAGGAATTAATTTTGGACGTCAAAAACACAACTTTCTGGACAAAGGATAAAGATCAAGTTCTAGAAATATTAAACAGCAAAAAAGAAGGGCTTGACAGTTCCCAGGCTAATCAAAGATTAGAGGAGTTCGGACCTAACAGCCTTAGTGAAGAAAAAAAGGATAGTATAGCTAAGGTTTTCTTATTACAATTTAAAGATTTACTGGTGTTTATACTCTGTATAGCAGCCGTAATTTCTATGCTATCTGGCAAAAGTGAAAGCACACTTGTAATTTTTGCAGTTCTCATCCTAAATGCAGTTTTAGGTACAGTACAGCATGTTAAAGCTGAAAAATCCTTAGATAGCCTTAGGGCAATGTCTACACCATCAGCCAAAGTTTTTAGAAATGGCAGCCTTGTAGAGGTGCCTTCTGACCAAGTTGTTCCTGGAGATATTTTATCTCTTGAAGCTGGGGACCTTATTATTGCAGATGGTAGAATACTTGAAAACTTTTCATTAAAAGTCGATGAAGCTGCCTTAACAGGTGAGTCAGAAAGTGTTGATAAAACCTATGAGGTTATTCCAAGAGAAGAAATTACAGTTGGTGATAGAAAAAACATGGTTTTTTCGGGTTCTCTTGTAACCTATGGTAGAGCTATTGTTGTTGTAACTGGAACTGGTATGGACACTCAAATCGGCCAAATTGCAGCACTAATGAATCAAACAAAACAAAGAAAAACACCACTTCAAATCAGCCTTGATAATTTTTCTAAGAAACTTGCAGTTGGTATTCTCTTAGTCTGTGCCATTGTATTTGCACTTTCAGTATTCAGAACAGGGATGCCTGTTATTGACTCTCTAATGTTTGCTGTTGCACTTGCTGTTGCAGCTATACCTGAGGCACTTTCTTCTATCGTAACAATCGTCCTTGCAATTGGTACACAAAAAATGGCTAAAGAGCGTGCTATTATTAAAGAGCTTAAAGCTGTAGAAAGCCTTGGTTGTGTATCAGTAATTTGCTCAGACAAAACTGGGACACTAACTCAAAATAAGATGACAGTTCAAAAGTTCTATATAAATGGTAGAGAAATCCTTAGAAAAGACTTTGATATAAAAGATGAAATGCAAAACCTTTTCCTACATATTGCCCTGCTAAGTAGCGATGCTACAACTGATGCTAATACCGGTGAAGAAATTGGAGATCCGACGGAAATTGCCTTAATCCATGTAGGCGATGACCTAGGAATTGATGAAATACAATTTAGAAAAGATAGGCCTAGACTTTCAGAATTAGCTTTCGATTCAGATAGAAAGTTAATGAGTACGTTACATATGCTAGACGATACTCC
The DNA here is from genome assembly GCA_964369805.1 of uncultured Oscillospiraceae bacterium. Taxonomy (GTDB): domain Bacteria; phylum Bacillota; class Clostridia; order Peptostreptococcales; family Anaerovoracaceae; genus CAYJHC01. The sequence goes on along the minus strand of CAYJFM010000001.1, from coordinate 69,356 downwards.
TTGTATGCTTACTAAAGGTGCTATAGATGTGATTCTTGGCAGGGCAAATAGAGTTTTCTATGATGGCAAAGTTTCTGAGATGACAGATGAAATAAGAGCAGATATCGAAAAAGCAAATATGGAATTTTCTGAAAAAGGCCTAAGAGTTTTAGGCTTTGGATTCAAAACTTTTGAAACATGTCCAACTGAACTTACCTTTGAAGATGAAAGTGACTATATCTTTGTAGGACTTGTAGCTATGATCGACCCACCAAGGCCAGAAGCAGTTGCTGCTGTTGCAGATGCAAAGCGTGCTGGGATTAAAACCGTAATGATCACTGGTGACCATAAAGTCACAGCTACTGCAATAGCTACTGAAATTGGAATTTTCCAGGAAGGCGATAAGTCTCTAACAGGTGTAGAACTAGAAGCAATTTCTGATGAAGAACTTGATAAAATACTTCCTCAGGTTTCAGTATATGCTAGGGTTTCTCCAGAGCATAAAATTAGAATTGTAACCGCTTGGCAAAGACGGGATGCTATTGCTGCCATGACAGGTGATGGAGTAAATGACGCTCCCGCGCTAAAAAAAGCAGATATTGGCGTGGCTATGGGTATCACTGGTACAGAAGTAAGTAAAGACGCAGCAGCAATGATTCTTTCAGATGATAACTTTGCAACAATAGTTAGAGCTGTTGCAAATGGGCGTGCTGTATATGCAAATATTAAAAATGTTATTGGTTTCTTATTGTCAGGTAATACCGCAGGTGTACTCGCAGTAATCTACGCCGCAATCGTAGGTCTTGCAGCACCATTTGAAGCTGTACATTTACTGTTTATAAACTTGCTTACTGACAGCCTCCCTGCTATTGCAATTGGCATGGAACCTTCTAGAAATAACCTTCTAGACGAACCACCTCGTAACTCAAAGTCATCAATACTCGATAAAACACTTATTCAGGCTCTAAGCTTACAAGGTATAATTATTGCAGTAGCTACAATGACAGCATACTATATAGGCCTGGAAGCTAGTGCAGCAACTGCAGCAACAATGGCCTTTGCAACTCTATCCCTTGCTAGGCTATTCCACGGGTTCAACTGCAGATCAAATGGAGCAATTTGGCAAATCGGATTCAAGAATAATCCATTCTCAATCTATGCCTTCCTAATAGGAGCGGCTCTGCTGTTCGCAGTATTATTAATCCCAGGTTTACACGGCTTGTTCCTAGTAACACCTCTAACAGGTATGCAGCTTGGGGCAATTGTAGGACTTGCAATTGTACCTACAGTATTAATCCAGGTTACAAGAACCATTAGAGCTTTAGCTCAAAAGTAAAGCTGACTGGCTCTGGATAATAAAATATACGATCAGTCTTAAATATAAAATGACCTTATAGAATCCAATCTATAGGGTCATTTTTTGTTTCAATATTATATTACTTAACTCGGAGCATAGGTTAACATAGAATTTCTCGTATTTTCTCCTCAACCAAGGTGACTTCTGAAATAAAGTTTTCGCATGATACCTTTGTGGCTCCATGTCCTGTAATGATAATTTGCTCTAGATAGTCAGAGGTTACTACTCTAACATTATGTTTCTTACCAATTTCAAATGTGGTTTTTTCTATAAACATGTCTGCGCTTTCTGCAGTTTTTGTATATACTACAGAAATATTATTGATTTTACTTATGCTCCCTGGGTTGTCTTTAACTTTGTACGCGTCAAATACTATTATTACATTTGCTTTACTTACCCCTGCATAGTTACTGATAATTTCTATTAATTTATCTCGCGCACTGCCAAAGTCAACATTTAGTAAGTCTTTTAGCTTGTCCCAGCTGTAAATTAAATTGTATCCGTCTATGAGCAAAAATTCCTCTTTAGCTGGTTCCACTTTTTTCGTAGGTCTATAACTGTCTTTATTATCAATTTTGCTAGAAATAACTTTCTTTTCTATAATCCTCCTTTGCTTGATTGGCCCATATGTCTTTTCAAATATCGCCATCAAATCAACGTCATTTGCAAGGTTTTTCTCATATTCTACAACTTTTCTTCTAATTTCTTTTTCTTTATCAGCCTTAGTTTTTTCTTTACTCTCTACATGCATGTGCCTATGAACCTGGTCCCACCTTACTGTATAACCCTTTCCTTTTTCACAGAAAATTGAGTCTGCTGGGTTGTGTAAATCTAATTCAAAGTCGTATGAAAATTTTGCAATTATTTCCTCTGGTTCTGCACAAGGCTTATAAGAGCCTTGTTTAAAGCTAATTGTGCCCTTGCCCTTTGCATAGTTATTCAGTTCTAGCTGATAGTCTTTTAGCTCTTTCACAGGTCCACTGCCTTCAATTATTGCTATATCTCCTGAAAGCTCTGGCGGATTGCATTTGCCTTTCATCCTTTCAATATCTGACATAAACCTTCCTACATGTTCTATGCTCATCTTCCCTTTAAAACCAAACCAAGGCTCTAGAAGCACACTTTCTCCTTGCGCAAGCCCTTGCCGCAAAGCTCTATGGGTTGCCTCTCTAAAGTCTCCCCCCTCTGTATGCTTTTTGTGAGCTCGGCCTCCGACAACCGTAATTTTCATATCTGTTATCTCACTATTGGTAAGAACTCCTTTAAGAAGTTTTTCTTTTAAATGAGTTAATATTAATTTTTGCCAGTTTATATCAAGTTCATCTTCCGAACAATCGAGTGCAAAGGAAAGCCCGCTGTCCATTCCTGTTGGCTCTAGCATTAAATGAACCTCAGCATAGTGTTTTAATGGTTCAAAATGACCTACACCATATGCTCTTTTACCTATAGTTTCTTTGTATATGATACTTCCTTTTGAAAATTCTAGTTTAAGTTCATGCCTTTCTTCTAGAATAGCCTTAACAACTTCTAGCTGAACAAGACCCATTAACTGTACTTCAATAGCTCCTAATTCATCAGACCAATTTACATATAGCTTCGGTTCTTCTTCCTCTAGTGACTTTAAATATTTATAAACAATTTGCTTATCTTCTCCGCTAAGAATATCCACCTCATATGTCATGACTGGTTCGAAGTTTTCTCTTTCACTTCTACCGCTTCCTTGCCCTAAGCTTTCTCCTATAAATGTATTGTTTAGCCCTACTAGAGCACAGATATCACCAGGTCTTGCTTCTTTCAAAACTTCATATTTTGCTCCTGAATAGCTTCTTATTTCATTTATCTTTTCCTTCCACTTCTTGCCTTTACTATCTATGCCTTCTATCTCATCTTTTACCTTTAATGCACCTCCCAGTATTTTCACATAAGTCAGTCTTTTACCTTTTTCATCCCTCATGATTTTAAATACTTTTGCACTAAACTCTCTTTTTTTATATTCGATTTTTGTAAATGATACTAGTCCGTCTACAAGCTCCTTTATACCTTCTAGTTTTAAAGCTGATCCAAAATAACATGGAAAAACCTTTCTTTCGCTAATTAACTTTATAATGTTAGTATCGTCTATTTTCTCACTATCCAGGTATTTTTTCATAGTCTTATCATCAGTTAAGGCTAGCGCCTCCTGCGCCTCTTCCCTATCAAGATTGGCTGTAAAATCTATTATATTACTATTTAGTTTCTCCTTTAGTGAATCCATTATTTCTAGTTTATTTTCATCTGCTATATCCATTTTGTTTACAAATATAAAACATGGTATATTACGTTTCTTAAGAATATCCCACAGGTTCTCTGTATGGCTTTGCACTCCCTCGCTGCCACTTACAATTAGTATTGCGTAGTCTAAAACTTGAAGGGTCCTCTCCATCTCAGGGGAAAAATCCACATGGCCTGGCGTATCTAGTATAGAGAAATTTTTATCTTCTACTGAAAAATTAGCCTGCTTGGAGAATATAGTTATTCCTCTTTTTCTTTCCATTGCATTATTATCAAGAAAAGCATTTCCATGGTCCACTCTACCTACCTTATTAATTTGTCCACTGTTATATAGAATACCTTCTGTTAAAGTCGTCTTGCCAGAATCTACATGTGCAAGTATTCCAAGTACTATATTATCCATAATCATTCTCCCATTTTTAGAGTTTTACTTTCAATGCAAATTTAATATATCAAAACTTAAATCCATAGCATTCTAACACTCTTTATTATACCCGATACGCAAAAAGAGGCAACCGCGAAAATAACGATTAGCCTCCTTTAAACTTTTCATAATGTATTTAATATGCTATATATTAACCTTAATTTTTCTTTTCTATTTTGAAAACTTTACCTACAATAATAGCTATTGGTGCAGCTAGTACTGTAAACAGTGCTCCCATCTTAGCCGCTCCTTGAAGATCCATATCATAGAATGCTGCCGCACTTACAAATAGCGCTACTGTTAAACCCATACCTGCAACTATACCTGCAACTACAACATCTTTTGCTTGCATTCCATCTGGCAATGGGAATCTGAAAACCTTTGTCGCAATAAGTGAGAAGAAACTAATTCCAAGTGTCTTACCTACGATTAGAGAAATTAGGATAATCCATGTCAAGTTTGACATTGCTGCAAAAGCAACTCCCGCATTGGCAAAACCAAAGAAGAACAGGCCGTAATCTACAACAGGTGATACCTTATGCTCAAAGTTATGAAGTGTGCCGCCATGTGCATCTGCAACTCCATGATGATCTGCATGTGCATCTGATCCGCCTCCAAGTGGCATAAATGGCACTATAAAGATTAAAGCAAGAGAAGGATGAAGCCCTGCATTGTATAAACCAAACCAAGCAACTCCCCCACCTATTAATACATATAGTAGTGCTGATTTTACTTTGAACTTTCTTAGTGCAAATGCTAAAGCCATACCAATTAGTACAAATGCTAGATATTGCACCTGTGTTGGGTGATGTGGGTCTGGGTAGAAGATAGCGATGATTGCAAGTCCTATTGCATCATCTACTACTGCAAGTAACAGTAGGAAACTTACTGCTGGATGGTTTTTACCAAATACGATTTTTGCTACTAGCCATGCAAGTGCAATATCTGTTGCAGTTGTAATCCCCCAACCATTAGCGTAGTCTGGAGTTCCAATTATTGCGTTTAGTGCAAAAAACACAGCAACTGGGCCAAGCACACCACCTGCTGTCGCAAATAATGGTGTAGCTGCCTTCTTAATTGGATTTAGCGGTCCTCCTGGGGCAAAGCTGTTTACTATTTCGCAACCAGCAATACCGAAGAAAAATACCATGAAGATATCTTTAACTAGCCAAGAAAGGCTAATTTTCTCACCTATGATTGGTGTATAGACGATTTTGTCATAAAGCTCTGGTGCTATATTTGCGAAAGCTATCGCTACTAGAACACCAATAATTAATGGAAGAGAATACTCTCTTATTTTGTTATTCATTATAAATCTCCTTTTATAAAATACGTAATGAATACATTATACAATATAAAACAACATTCTTTCAATATTTTTTTCTTTTTTCCATATTGCTTTTATTTTTATATGACTAATTTGCTGATTTCCTGTTATTTCTATAACCCTTTTACGAATTTTAATTAACTATTCCATCTTAATTCCGTATTAATTTGCTTGTAATTCATTGGCAATAGTGAAAAATATTTCTTTTTTATGTAAATACACTAATATGCAAAATTGTCTTAATATTTAATCATGACAAATTTGTTTTTGTCTACAATTCACCTTTCGATAGCATATTTTTATATCTATCTTCCTGCTCCTGCCTAGCAAAAGGAAGTCCATATTGATAAAAATCCACAACATCTGCATCCTTCACTATTTCTTCAATAGGCGTTCCTATTTCTGCCTTACTGCTATGGTTTTTTACAGCTAATCTAAGAATTTCTACCTCTTCCTCTGTAAATAGGTTTGTTTTTCTTAAGAAATCTCCAACTAGTTCATATCCTTTTTCCGCATGGTCTTTTTGCCTTCCGGTTACAATTCTTCCATAATCATGAATAGCACAGGCACAGGCTGCAAAGTCAGGGTCAAGACCTCTTTTTTCTCCCAAAATATACCCTAATCTAGCGCATGACGATATATGAACCCTTTCCCAGTCAGCATCTAAAGTTTTTCTTGTCACTCTGTCTTCATAAAAATCGATTTCTCTTAGGAGAGCCACCTGTAATTTAAACAATCTACTTTCTATCATCTTTCCTCCTACTATTTATGGTATTTTTCCTTCTTTATAATTTTAAAACTTCTATATATTTGCTCTAATAAAAACACTCTGATCATCTGATGAGGGAAAGTCATATTTGAAAAAGATAGTGCAAAGTTTGATCTTTTAATTACAGACTCGTCAAGTCCGCAAGAACCACCAATAATAAATACAATATTACTTTTACCTTGAACTCCTAGTTCTTCTATTTTTTCTGCTAACCCTTCCGAACTTAAGGGCTTCCCTTTAATCTCCAAAGTTATTACAAAGTCAGAATCTTTTATTTTTCCAAGAATAGCTTCACCTTCTATATCGGTTCTTTCTCTGCTGTCTTCTTTAGCCTCTATTATTTCTAGATTACAGTAAGCACCAAGCCTTTTTTTGTATTCAGCTTCTGCCTCCTTCCAGTATTTCTCTTTCAGCTTTCCAACCACTATCACCTTAATGTTCATGTTAATCCTTTCAAAAAACGGTAGGCCACTGCCCACCGCTCCTTCTCTAAATTTGCAATTTTCTAGTTAGTTTTGTACTTAATACACCTTGCTCATTTCATTTCTCACTATTACATCTAAATGTATATGTTCCAACATATCTGCTTCTTCTAAATGATTTCTTACAGTTAATAGAGCGTGCGCTGGTGTGTTACAATCTTTGCTTAAATGCGCTAGCAAAATTGTTCTTGGCTTTCTATCATATTTTACTATTTCCGAGATACATTCTCCACAAGCCAAATTGCTTAAGTGCCCTTTGTTGCTCAAAATTCGCCTTTTTAAAAAATATGGGTAGTGACTTACCTTTAGAACCTCTACTTCATGATTTGCTTCAATAGCAAGTACGTCGGCATCTTTAATCTGTTCAAAAATTTCACTGCTAATTTCTCCAGTATCCGTAACTATGCTCACCTGTCTGCCTTCTTTTTTGAATGTATACCCTACACCCTCTTCAGCATCATGAGATATTGGGAATGCCCTTACATTAATATCCCCAATCACAAGCTCCTCTCTTTGCGAGATGTTAATATGCCTTGTGTGATCATCAAATTTTGTCAGCGTATTCCACGTACCTGCAGTAGAATATATCTTTGCATGTGGTATCTTCTTTGCCAAAACATGAAGGCTTTTTACATGGTCATCATGGCCATGTGTCAAAAGAATAGCCTTAACACTATCTGTCTCTACTCCTGCTTTTTCTAGACCCTCTAGAGTCTTTTTTCCACTTATACCAGCATCTACCAAGATTGCCGTCCCAGCACTTTTTATTAAGTAGCAATTCCCACTACTTCCACTTGAAAATGAACAAAATTCTATTTTCTTATTTGATTTCAATGCTATCACCGGCCTTAACTTTTCCACCTTTTAGCACCTTTACGAAAATTCCTTCTCTTGGCATAACACAGTCTCCTGCCGCCTCTCTTATAGCACAACCATGGTGACATTCTTTCCCAATCTGAGTCACTTCGCAAAGTGTTTCTCCAATTACTAGATTAGTACCAACTGGTAATGTGAAAAGTTCTATACCTTCTGTCACAATATTCTCTGCAAAATCACCATTCTTTAGTGCAAAGTCAATATTTTTTTGTACTTTAGAAATGCTTTCTGATGCTAGCAAACTAACCTGTCTGTGCCACTCACCTGCATGAGCATCCCCTTCAATACCGTGATTTTCAATGAAAACCGCCTCTTCGATTGGTTTTTTTTGTTCACCCTTCTTCTCACTTATACATAGCGCTATTACTTTTGCCATTTTATTTCCTCCTGCTAAACGACTGTTTATTTTATAAATACTCCACAATTTGAATCATCTTCTCTTAATATTTCTATACCATGTTTTACTGGCTCAATTACTGCTTCCAAGCACTCTTTAGAGGCTTTTTGACTTCCAGGCAAGGTGATAATCAGCGAGCCCTTTCTTAGTCCTGCCACAGAGCGAGATAACATCCCTCTAGATGTAATCTTCATGCTTTCCGCCCTCATTGCTTCTCCAATCCCTGGTGCCTCTCTTTCAAATACTTCTTTTGCAGCTTCTGGGGTTATATCTCTAGGCGAAAACCCAGTCCCTCCTGTACTCACAATCAAAGGTATATCCATTTCATCCACGCATTTAATATACTCAGCCTTTATCATTTCCTTATCATCTGGAACCAGTCCCCTATGTACTACCGTCCATCCATTTTCTTCAAGCAACTCTACAAGTGTAGGCCCGCTTAAATCTTCTCTTTCCCCTACAAATCCTTTATCGCTAATGGTAATAACCGCTGCTTTATACCCGTTCATTTCTATTTTTCCATCCTTTTGCACTTTATTTCTTATAATTTTCTATGTTCTATCAAATCAATTTCGAAATTATATTTGAAAATAATTTTGTCCTCAAATCACTTTAAGGATTAATTATAGCTATAATCTCCGCTTTTTCCGCCGCTCTTTGTAACTAAATGAATGTCTGAGATAATTATATCTTTTTGCACTGCTTTGCACATATCATAAATAGTTAAGGCTGCTACAGATACAGCTGTCAAGGCTTCCATTTCTACACCAGTTGGGCCTGTGCATTTAACCTTGCCTTCTATCTCAATAACATATTTTTCTTCAAGTTCAATGCTTGCTTCTTCCCCCTCGCCTTCAAGGCTAGTGCCTGGAAGCATTACTGGAAGTATGCCAAGCATCTCAAAGGAAATATCAACTCCATTAATAAAAATCGGATGGCACATTGGTATTACCCTGCTTGTTTCCTTAGCAGCCATTACCCCTGCAATTTGAGCTGTACCAAGTACATCTCCTTTTTTCATACCACCTTCTTTAATCTTCATATATGTTTCTTCATTCAAAAACACTCTCGCTTTTGCAACTGCAACCCTTTTAGTATCAGCTTTTTCAGTTACATCTACCATGGTTGCTCTTCCATCTTTATTAAAATGCGTAAATTCAGCCATTTTATCCCCCTATTTGATTCATATTTCTACCTGCCTGACTTAGGTTTCCCTCGCCTAACTCTTTACGTCTTTCAGGTTTTTGTAAAACTGACTCTTCAATAATTTTTCTCATGCCTTCATAGTCTTCACCCTTTAAGCAATGCTCATCTTCTAAGTGAAGACAGGGCTTTATTTTGCCATCAGCAGTAAGTCTTATCTTATTGCATTCCTCGCAAAAGTCGCAGCTTATTGGTCTGATCAAACCTACTTTTCCTTTTCCCTCTGGAAGCTTATATAGGGTAGCAACCCCCGCTTCATCTTTTTCTACAGGTTCTAGAGCTGGCATTTTCTTTAGTACCTCATCGCAAGATATAAATTCACCTTTAAAGTCTAGATTGTCTCCTATTGGCATAAGCTCTATAAATCTAACCTCAATGTCATCATCAAGAGTTAAATTTACAAAATCTTCAATTTCATCATCATTAAAACCGCCTATTAATACAGTGTTTATTTTAACCTTGTCAAAATTAGCCTTTTTCATGGCAGCCATGCCTCTTTGTATAGATGCAAAATCCCCTGTTCTAGTTATTTTTTTAAATTTTTCTGGGTTAAGTGTATCTAAACTTAGGTTAATCCGGTTAACTCCTGCGTCCTTCAGCTGCTGCGCCATTTCCTCAAGCAAAGTTCCATTGGTAGTCACGCAAAGCTCCTTTAGTCCGTCTATTGCTGCTATATCTTTGCAAAGGTCTATTATTCCTTTTTTTACAAGCGGCTCTCCTCCTGTAATCCTTATTTTTGTAATCCCCAGTGATACCGCTGCCTTGGCTGCATCAAGAATTTCTTCGTATCTAAGCATGTCCATGTGAGACTTCTTTGGGAGCCCCTCTGCTGGCATGCAGTATCCACACCTTAAGTTACATAACTCTGTAACTGATATTCTTAAATATGTAATATCTCGCTTAAAACTATCTTTCATTTTTCTCCTAGCAAACCCATATAGACCACTCACCCATAAATTAATATTTCTTAAATTATATTATATTACGTTACTTTATTTCTACTTCCACTTTTCCTGATTTTGTTACCCTTCCATAAAGTGCAAGACCTCTTATTGGGCAGCTTTTTTTACTTTTGGCAAGAGGGCAGTCGTCCTCATGGCATCCTTTTCTCTCAGAGATTTCAATTTCAACATCATTTAGAAATATCTTATCTCCAACCTCAAAAGTCTCTATTGACGCACCATCAATCAATATATTGTACTTGTATCTTTTTAGGCAAATTCCTGCTTCCCTATTATCCTTAGCTTTTTGAATAGCCTTCTTAATTCTCTCTTCTAACTCAGGACTCATTAATGTAATCTGCCTAGAACCACCCTTCGCATAGTAATCCCCTTCAATTCCCTTTTCTTTGATCAAATTTAGAGAATTGCAGCTAACAGATTCACCTTTTTTCTCAGTCACTTTATATAATTTTATTGCTTTAATTTTATTCTCCATAACACTTAATTATACCTTTATTTTACTTGTTTATCAATGACATAAAATTATAAAAGGCAAGCTAATGTTTAGCCTGCCTTTATTTTATTTTATACTATCTTCCTAGTCCAAAGTTTTTCTTTGTTCTCTCAATTACTCTTTTTGCTATTTCATTTGCTCTATTGGCGCCGTCTTCTAGTATTAGGTCTAGTTCTTTAGAATTTCTGATTTCTTCGTATCTTTCTCTTATAGGAGTAAGGGCTTCTATTGTTATAGCTACTAAATCTTTTTTGAAGTCTCCATAACCTTTGCCTTCATAGTCTTTTTCAATGTCTTCTACTTTTCTTCCTGAAAAAGCTGCGTATATACTTAGAAGGTTTGAAATTCCTGGCTTGTTTTCGATGTCATATTTTACTATTCCGTCGGAGTCGGTTGTAGCTCTCATAATTGATTTTTTGATTTTTGCATCTGAATCTAAGAGAGAAATTCTACTATGTTCGTTTTCGGCGCTTTTGCTCATCTTGTTTGTCGGCTCATCTAAAGCCATTACCCTGGCTCCTTCTTTCAGAAATCTTCCATCTGGTATTACAAAAGTTTTTTTGTATTTGTTATTTACCCTCATGGCAATATCTCTGCAAAGCTCAATATGTTGTTTTTGATCATTTCCTACAGGTACAACGTCTGTATCATACAGTAAAATGTCAGCTGCCATTAGCACTGGGTAAGTAAACAATCCAGTTCCTGCTGATTCGTTCCCTTTGCTCTTGTCTTTGAATTGGGTCATTCTTGATAACTCTCCTGTTGATGAGTTACAAGTAAGTATCCATGAAAGCTCTGCATGTCCAGGTACGTCTGACTGTACAAATACAATGGATTTTTTAGGATCTACACCTACCGCAATATATAAAGCTGCTACGTCTTTGATGTGTTCTTTTAGTGCCTTTGGATCTTGAGGTACAGTTATTGAGTGCAGGTCTACAATGCAGTAAATGCATTCATTATCATCTTGCAGCTCAACAAATTGTTTTAGCGCTCCCAAATAATTTCCAATATGAATGTTTCCAGTAGGTTGAACCCCTGAAAAAACTCTTTTCATTTTACCTTCCATCTTCTCTCTCGTTTCTATAATTTTTATAATTCTCTTTAACTTACTTTTATACCCTTTTCAAACTCTTTTCTAATAGTTTTTTCTGCTCTTGATATAGACATTTGGGATATTCCTAGTTCTTTTGCAATTTCTCCTTGGGTTAGTCCTTCCATAAACCTTTTTTTGAAAATATACCTATTGGTATCACTTAGGTTTTTGAGAACCTCCTCAATGACCTCTCTGTTTTCTACAGTGTCGTATCCAGACTCATCCATTGCAAAATACTTTTCAAACATCAACCCCTCACTATCATCATCATAAGTTTGGCTAATTGAGAAAGAAGTATATGCTAAGCTAGCCTCCATTGCTTGAAGGACATCTTTTTCTGTTAACTCAAGTTCTTCTGCTATCTCTTTTGGTGTTGGTGGCCTGCCAAGTTTCGTTTGTAGTGTTTCTTTGGCTTTCGGGATTGAGCCTGCTATTTCTTTTAACCTTCTCGGGACTTTCATAGACCAGCCCTTATCTCTAAAATGTTTTTTTATTTCACCTAGGATAGTTGGTGTTGCAAAGCTAGTGAAGGTGAAACCTTTGCTCGGATCAAATCTATCAACAGCTTTGATTAGAGCCATAGCTCCTACTTGGTAAAGGTCATCGTATTCAATGCCCTTTCCCAAGTATTTGCGCACCAAAATATCTACCATGTAAAGGTATTCTTCGATAAGTTTGTTCCTTAAGGCTTCGTCTCTTGTTTCAACAAAGTCCTCAAAAACACTTAAAGGTATTGGTGTTCTTTTTTCATTTTTTTGTTCCATGTGTTTTACAATTCCTTTTTCATAAGAATGTAAGCGTCTTCTTTTCCTTCGTTTTCAACTACAGCCAAGTCCATAATACTCTTAATAACGTGGAAACCTAAATCTCCTTCGCTTGGGCAGTCAAGACAGCATCTATAACCGCCTTTATCAATAGTACCTTCACCTGTGTCCTTAACACTAATTGATAATTGGTTGTCTTCGAAGGAGCAAGTTATAGTATAGCTTGCGCTCCAACATTCGTTTTCGTGGCAGGTGGTGATTTTACATGCTTCACCAACTGCAATTTCAATATCTAGGGCTTTTTCTACATCAAATCCTAATTTAGATGCTAATGCACCAACCCCCATTTTGGCTACATCGATATAATCTGGAGTTCCTTTCACCGTAATTTTTAGTAGTTCCTTCACTTTAGTTACCTTCCTTCTATAGAGTCATTTTTGTTTGACCATCCGCTTCTTCAGCAGTGCTAGCTTTAGTAGGTTCTGTTACTTCGTCTTCGCGAGGAGCTTTAGCCAGTGAGATAATCTCTGTTTCTTCTGAAACTTTCATAATTTTAACTCCTTGGGTTGCTCTTCCGAGTTTTGAAACATCAGAAGCCTTTATTCTTATTATTACCCCATCTGAGTTAATTAATAGTATTTCGTCATCTTTTTTTACAATCATAGCGCCAATTAATTCGCCAGTCTTCTTGAATTTTTTAGAATCATATGTTAGAAGGCCTTTTCCTCCTCTAACTTGTACCTTGTATTCTTTAACTGAAGTACGTTTTCCAAATCCGTTCTTAGTTACTACAAGTAATTCTTCTTCTGGTTGAGCTAGCTCCATTCCTACAACTTCATCACCTGGGTCAAGTCTTATTGCTCTAACCCCTCCAGCAATTCTGCCCATAGGTCTTACATCTTCTTCAAGGAATGAGATACATTTTCCATTTTTAGTTACAATGATTACTGTATCGTTTCCTGTAGTTTGCTTGATTCCTATTAGCTCGTCATCTTCTTTTAGATTTATAGCTATTAACCCATTTTTCCTGTTAGTTGCAAAGTTTGAAAGCGAGGTTTTCTTTATTGTTCCGTTTTTTGTAACTGCAATTAGATATTGATCTTCTGCAAATTCTTTTACTGGCATAACCGCTGTAATTCTCTCTCTTTGCATTAAGTTTAAGAAGTTAACAGCTGGAGTTCCTTTTGCAGTTCTAGTTGCTTCTGGAATTTCGTAAGCTTTCAGTTTGTGTGCCTTTCCTAGGCTAGTGAAGAATAATAAGTTATCATGTGTTGATGTCATAATTAGGTTATTTACAAAGTCATTTTCTCTTGTAGTTAATCCTGTTATTCCTCGCCCACCTCTTTTTTGCGCCTTATATGTGTCTGCTGGGAGTCTCTTAATGTATCCTAGGTGAGTTAATGTAATTGCAACCTGAGTTTCTTCAACTAAGTCTTCTTCATCCATCTCTGCATGGTCTGCTACAATTTCAGTTCTTCTATCATCGCCATATTTATCTCTGATTTCAATTAGCTCGTCTTTTACAACACCCATTAGTAAAGTTTCATCTGCAAGAAGGCTTAGGAAGTACGCAATTTTCTTTTGTAGTTCTGCGTATTCATCTTCAATTTTTTCTCTTTCTAGTCCTTGTAGCCTAATCAGTCTCATATCTAGAATAGCTTGTGCTTGAATTTCTGTTAATGAGAAATTATCCATAAGATTTTGCTTAGCATTATTGTAACTTTCTCTAATTATTTTTATTACTTCATCAATATTATCAAGTGCTATTCTTAATCCTTCAAGAATATGGGCTCTTGCCTCTGCCTTTGCTAAATCAAATTGTGTTCTTCTAGTTACAACATCTTTTTGATGTTTTAGAAACTCTGTTAGAATTTCATGCAGATTTAGAATCTTTGGTTGTCCATCTACTAAAGCTAGCATGATCATGCTATAGCTATCTTGAAGCTGTGTATGCTTGAAAATTCTATTTAATGTGATCTGAGGATTTGCTTCTCTCTTTAGTTCGATAACAATTCTCATTCCATTTCTGTTTGATTCATCTCTAATTGCTGAGATTCCTTCAATTTTCTTGTCTTTTGCAAGCTCTGCGATTTTCTCGATAAGTCTAGATTTGTTAACTTGGAAAGGGATCTCTGTAACTACAATTTGAGTTCTATCTTTTTTGAACTCTTCTATTTCAGTTTTTGCCCTTACTAGTACTTTTCCATGTCCTGTTCTATAGGCTTGCTTTGCGCCGCCTTTACCCATTATAATTCCGCCAGTTGGGAAGTCTGGAGCTTTTACGATTTTAATAAGGTCTTCCACTGTTGCCTCTTTGTCATCGATTAACATAATAGCTGCATCGATTGAGTCTCTAAGGTTATGTGGTGGTATAGATGTTGCCATCCCTACAGCGATTCCGTTTGACCCATTCACTAAAAGGTTAGGGTATCTTGCTGGAAGTACAATTGGTTCTTGCTCTTCTTCGTCAAAGTTTGGTTGGAAATTTACTGTGTTTTTTTCGATATCTTTTAGAAGCTCCTGAGCAAAAGGTGTCATTCTTGCTTCCGTATACCTCATTGCCGCTGCGCCGTCACCATCTACAGAGCCGAAGTTTCCGTGTCCGTCGATTAGCATATATCTAATTGAGAAGTCTTGTGCCATTCTTACCATAGCATCATAGATTGAGCTGTCACCATGAGGGTGATACTTACCCATTACTTCCCCGACAATACGGGCTGATTTTTTATGTGGTTTATCTGGAGTTATTCCTAGTTCATGCAACCCATAAAGGATTCTTCTGTGTACTGGCTTCAGTCCATCTCTCGCATCTGGAAGAGCACGACCAACAATTACGCTCATTGCATAATCGATGTATGATTTCTTCATTTCAGTATGAATCTCATGCTGAATTAATCTTTGGTCTTCCAACATATTGTTTTGTGTCATTTTTTCTCCTTACCTATACAATTACTAAATATCTAGGTTTTGTACGTGTCTTGCATTTTCTTCGATAAACTTCTTACGTGGTGGTACTTTGTCACCCATAAGAGTCGTGAAGATATTATCTGCAGCAGCTACGTCTTCTAGCGTGATTTGGATTAGCGTTCTGTTTGAGAAGTCCATAGTTGTTTCCCATAGTTGGTCATAGTCCATCTCTCCAAGACCTTTATATCTTTGGATGTCAGCTTTACCTGGGATTTCCGATAGTTCTTCCATTAGCTTTTCTTGTTCGCGCTCTGAATATGTGTAATGAACTCTTTTGCCTTTTTTCGTTTTGAATAGTGGCGGCTGAGCTGCATATACATATCCATCTTCTATTAGTGGTGTCATGTATCTGTAGAAGAAGGTTAATAAAAGTGTTCTAATATGTGCTCCGTCTACGTCCGCATCGGTCATGATAATTATTTTGTGATATCTTAGTTTTTCTACATTAAAGTCATCACCTATTCCGCAGCCAAAAGCTGTTATCATATTCTTGATTTCATCTGATCCTAGGATTTTATCTAGCCTTGCTTTCTCTACGTTAAGAATCTTTCCTCTTAGAGGTAGGACCGCTTGTCTAGCTCTGTCTCTTCCTTGTTTTGCAGAGCCTCCCGCAGAGTCCCCTTCGACTAAGAAAATTTCAGATAAGGCTGGATCTTTTTCTTGGCAGTCAGCAAGTTTTCCTGGCAGAGATAGCCCGTCCATCATGCTGTTTTTTCTTGTGATTTCTCTAGCTTTTCTAGCTGCTTCCCTAGCTCTTTGCGCTTGAAGACATTTTGTAATTATTGCCTTTGCTTGGGCTGGGTTTTCTTGTAAAAATGCCGTTATATTTTCATTGGCTGCTGTCTCTACAAAGCCTCTCATTTCACTGTTACCTAGTTTCGCCTTTGTTTGACCTTCAAACTGTGGGTTTGTAAGTTTAACCGAAATTATTGCCGTCAAGCCTTCTCTAACATCGTCACCAGAAAGTCCTGATTCTCCGTCTTTTAAGAATTTATTTTTCTTCGCATATTCGTTTATAGCTTTTGTTAAGGCTGTTCTAAATCCAACTAAGTGGTATCCACCGTCTGTTGTGTTAATGTTATTTGCATATGAGAAAACAACTTCTGTGTATCTGTCTGTATACTGGAATGCTACTTCCGCTTCCATTTCATTTGTTCCAGACTTGTCTCTTCCTTGTACTTCAAAGTACACTACATTTGAATGAATAGGCTCTTTGCTTTCGTTTTGGTATTTTACGAACTCTTTTATTCCGCCTTCGTAGTAGAATTGATCTTGTCTAAACTCGCCTTTGACTTTTTCTTCTTCTCTTTCGTCTGTTAAGGTTATTGAAATTCCTTTGTTTAGAAAAGCCATTTCTCTTAATCTGTATTGAAGTGTGCTGTAGTCAAAAACTGTTTCTTCAAATATTGTGTCGTCTGGCCAGAAAACTGTTGCAGATCCAGTTTCTTCGGTTTCACCAATAACTTTTAGCTTAGTTACTACCTTACCCTTAGAGTATTTCTGCTCGTAAATTTTTCCGCCTCTTTTTACCTCTACCTTCATATCTGATGAAAGTGCGTTTACAACTGAAGCTCCTACCCCGTGAAGACCTCCCGATACCTTGTATCCGCCTCCACCAAACTTACCACCTGCATGCAAAACTGTATGAATTACTTCAACTGCAGGTATTCCAAGCTTTGGATGTTTATCAACTGGCATCCCTCTACCATCATCTGTTACTTTTATTCCATTGCCTTCTAAGATTGATACTGTAATATGCTTACAGTATCCTGCCAAGGCTTCGTCCACGCTATTGTCTACTATTTCATATACAAGGTGGTGTAGACCCTTTTCCCCTGTACTTCCGATATACATACCTGGCCTTACTCTTACAGGCTCTAGCCCTTCTAGTACCTGTATTTGCTCGGCATTATATTGTTTCTTGTTTTGTTCGGTCATTTTATCCCTTTCTTTAATTATGAGCCACATTGATATTGCCCAAAGTTATATTTAATTATACTATATTTGGGCTTTTTTTTCAAGGAAAAGAGGCTTTAAATTGCGAAATAAAGCCCCGTCTACTTCGTCTGTGTCATTAAGTCCAAAACACGTATAAAATCGGTAATATCCTTTAATAAATAGCTTTAAATGTGTG
>CAYJFM010000001.1:0-51755 GCA_964369805.1 uncultured Oscillospiraceae bacterium | reverse complement strand
AAGGACGATGACGCAGTGTAGCGCGAAAAAGACAAGCAAAAAAGGAAAACGAGGCTAGCATACACCAACCCCGTCTTAGAAGATTATGAAATTTTTTATTTTTTTTGAGATGTGTGTTTGGGAGTACATCTCTTTGACTAACAAGTTCATTCTACTCTTTATTTATGATGAGTTACTGAAAGACTTGTGATTCTTCTGTGTTTCTTTGTTTTACTTATTATATGTTAGCGTTAAATCTTCATATCCATCTGCTGAGATTACTATTTTATTCTCGCCATCGGTTAAAGTCTCTAAACTAATCATTACATATTTTTCGTTATCTGTATTTGTGAAGATATCCTCTAGTGAAACTTCAACACCATTTACAGTTACGCTTTCTATAAGGTTTCCATAAGCTATGTTTGCTGCTTGTTGGTCAGCTGAAACACCCCAGTTATAATAACTATAAATTTCTAATTTTATGTCACTGGCTGGGTCAAATGGACTAGCTGAATACTCTTCCACCTCTATACCCTCTGGTGGTGTTAACTTGTTTTCTGGAGTTTCTGCGTTCCCGATTACAGTTATATTAATCACCTTATCTTTGTATCCATCAGCTTTTAATGTAACTACATGGTCTCCGTTTGTTAGTTGCTCTGCATTAATGTTAACCGCTAATCCTGAGCTAGTGTTTCTAGTATAATCAGTGAATACTTCACCATCTACCAGCATTCCTGTAAATGCATCCATGTAAGATTCATCGCCACCACTTAGCCACATATTGTATATTGTAAATTGGAAGTATTGATACAATGATGCATCTCTTGTTGTATAGTTCACTTTTACTTGGCTTGGCACTTCTTTTGCTTCTGGTTCCGGAGTAGTTGTGCTTTCTTTTGCTGTAATCTTAAGGTCTTGATCTGCGTAGCCAGTCGCCTTCATCGTTATAATATTTTCGCCAACTGTCAGATCACTTGCAGGAATTTTTATAACTGATAATGTTTCGCTGAAGTAGCCTTCAGTTTCAAACTTTTCAACTACGTATTTCTTTGCTTCAGCCCCATTAATTGAAACTCCTGCATATGCTTTTTCATAGTCTGAGCTCCACTGATCGCCAACCCATACCATTGCTTCACCATCAGCTTCAACTGTCGGAGAATTCACTTTATATCCACTGTTGTCAATAAAGCCTAAATCATATGGTACTGATTTGCCTACAACCTCTATCTCGATTGTCTTATCCTCATAACCTTCAGCCTTCAAAGTAATTGTACGGCTACCAACGCCTCCTAATTCTTCTCCTGTTAGTTCAAAGTAGTCAAACCAGCTAAGATCGTTTAGTTCACTAGCCACTATCATAGTAGTTTTATCATTAATATAGATTCCTTCAAATGCTTCTTTGTATTCATCTCCTGAAGAGTAGTTTGCCAAAGCAATTCTAACTGTTTCATTTGCGCTTACTTTCTCTTTATTTGCTGATACTACTGATGGCACTTCTTTTAAAGGTGGTGCATTAACTTTAACTGTTAGATCCTCATCTGCATAACCTGTTGCCTTCATTGTTACAGTGTTTTCGCCAGTTTCTAAGTTGCTAGCAGGAATTTTTATAACTGATAAGGTTTCACCGAAGAAGCCTTCAGTCTCAAATTCTTCAACTGCATATTCCTTTGCTTCAGCTCCATTAATTGAAACTCCTGTATACGCTTTTTCATAGTCTGCGCTCCACTGATCACCAACCCATATCATGATTTCTCCACCAGCTTCAATTGTTGGAGATGTTACTTTGTAACCTTTACTATCAATAATGCCTAAATCATATGGCACTGATTTTCCTACAACTTCTACTGTGATTACTTTATCCTTGTAACCTTTTGCTTTTAAAGTTATTTCATGTGTTCCGATTCCGCCTAGATCTTCACCTGTTAGGTCAAAGTAGTCAAACCAATCTAAGCTACCTAATTTGCTTGCGTGAATAAAGTTAGACTCTTCATCAACTGTAATACCAACAAAAGCCTCTTTGTACTCATCTCCTGAAGAGAAGTTTGCAAGTGTAATTCTTACTTTACCATCAAGATTTATTTTTTCCTTATCTGCTTTTACTATTGATGGCACTGTTTCTAAAGTAGAACCTGCAATATTTATTTTAAATTCTTTAGTTTTATATTTTGTAGATTTAATCGTTATTGTATATTCGCCTGCTGCATCAAAGTACTTTCCTGGTAAAATCAATTTATTTTCTGAAATTGTTCCTTCAACAGTTTGTCCTTCTACTTCAAGGTCTTTTAGTGTTAACAGATAATCTGCTGTTCCATCAATAACAACATCCTCACCTATTTCAAATGTGTTTTCTTCCGAAAGTTTCACTTCTGCTGGTACATCTACTAGAGGACCATTTAGCCCTAATGAATCGTAGTCAAATGTGAAAGGCAGGTCTCTAAATCCATCTGATTTCATAGTAACTGTAACCTGGCCAGAAATTGCATCCTCACCTTCGAACAGTTTAGCTCTTAATGTTAATGTTTCTTCAGAAAGTTCGTATGAGCCACTGTTTCCGCCTACTTGGTTATCATTATATAGAGTTTTTCCATTAACACTTACTGATGTCAGTTTCTTTGCAAAATCCTCACTCATGCCTGAGATTGTAACATCTCCATTAGCTTCAATTTTAACATCTAACTCACTGTCGTTCTTTTCAAAAAGGTCAAATGTAACTTTTGCAGTTTTGTATTTTTCTGAATAAGCAAATAGAGTTATCTCTTTTTTACCTAATAGATTTCCATATTTTTCTGCAGGAATCACAATTTCATCCGCTGAAATTACTAGGTCCTCTTTTGGAATAATCATTGTTGTTCCATCAATTTTTAAGGCCAAGAAGCTATTTATCCACTCAGTATCACCTGTAATTGATATTACAATATCCTCTCCCCAGTTAGTATCCTCTACGCTCAGTGTTGCTGGTTCCTTCGCAGACATTTCACCATATAAGTACATATCTCCAAGGGTAGCGTTTTCCAATAGGTTTTTCACCCAGTAAGGTCTATTTAAATATTCAAACTCATCCTCGTACCAGTAAGATGTACTTCCACTCATTTTAGTGTATAACTCTAAGAAAGTTAAGTAATCATCACTGTAGTTATCATCTTCATTAGAGTATGCCATTCCAGCCGCATTCTTATATGCTGTATAATCAATTAGAAGGTCTGTTCCATCCTCAAAGAAAAGAGCATCTTTAGTTAGAGCATCCCACCATTCAGTTACACCTGTTGAGTATCCAGTGCTTTTGCCTAGGGCTGCTAAAATTTTAGCATTTGCTATCATATCAAATTCAATATTTACATTTGCTCTAATATATCCTGCGCTGCCGCTTCCATCAGAAGATCCTCCAATAGATCCACCTGAAGATGTTGCAGATGAAACTGCATCAATTCCGTAGTTATCTATCACTGAAGATTTTGATTCTGTTTTAGTGTCGCCACTATCACCCCATGTTGGGTTTGTAGTTCCTGCAGGCGCTTTTTCAAGAGTAAAAGTTTTTGTATAGTCTTCAAATCCTGTGGCTCTAACAACAAGTGTATGCTCACCAGGAGTTAGTTTTTCAAGTGCTCCATCAGTTAGTCGAACTAAGTTTGACACTACATGATAATCATACGGTGCATCTTCATCTACGTCTAATAGATTGTCTAGCACTACTCCATCTAGCATTACTGTATGAACTGGATTTGTTATAGCATAGTTAAAATCTTCAAGCACAAATAATAAATCTTGGTTTGCCCAATAGTTAAAGTTTCCACTTAAATTCATTTTGCCTGCTTTTTCTACAGTTTCTACTGTTATTGTAGAATTGTTATGTCCGTTAGATTTTATTACTATAGTGTGCATTCCGTTACGTCCATCAATTGAAGGATCATCTTTATCAATGATAATGTATCCAACTTTTCCTGTAGGACTATAGTCGCTGTCTTCAACTTTGATGCTATAGGCTACTGGTGTAGTTGTATAACTGTCAAATCTCTTCTCAACACTTGTAATTCCATTTTTCCAAACTTCAGCTTCATCTGTTAAGTTGAATTTGATTATAATATCTTCATCAACTGGATTTCTTGGGCTATACAACTCTGGTAAAGTTGGGTCTACTGTTGTAGCTCCTTCACTTTCAGTATCAAAAGTTGTTTTAGATGGGTTTACTAGCACTTTACCATCTTCACCATATAGTGGTAGATAGTATTCGAATAGGTCTACAGGACCGCTTGCTAAAACATTTGTAGGAATTTGGCTATTTACCTCTCCTGTAAAGGCTCCTTGCCCAACACCTAGTTTAATAGTTTCTGATTCAGAACTGCTATTTGTAGCTGTAAATTCTGCAACTTCTTTTGGATTTACTGCAAACTTAATAATGCTGCCTTTGTCATTAACCTTAGTTGGCGATATTGCAAGCCCATTCAAAGCAAAAGAATAGTCATTAATACTACCTGTAGTTAATTCTAATATTGCAAAGTGAACCTGCTCAACATTTAAAATTTGAGCTGTCTCATTTACAATTAAATCTGCAACGACACTATCGTTATCGTTATCGTTGTCGTTTCCATTGCCATTTCCGCTTCCGTTTCCTGTTCCGCTTCCAGTTCCGTTTCCTGTTCCATTTCCGCTTCCATTTCCATCACCGCTTCCAGTTCCGCTTCCGTTTCCTGTTCCGCTTCCGTTTCCTGTTCCGCTTCCAGTTCCACTTCCACTTCCATCACCGTTTCCGGTTCCTGTTCCACTTCCGTTTCCATCACCGCTTCCACTTCCATCACCGTTTCCACTTCCAGTCGGGACTTCATTATCTCCTATTGTAGTAGTCTCGGCATCTGCCCCTACAAAACCCCCACTGTTTGAAAGGCTATATCCCCCTGCTACTAATGCTATAAATAGCACTATGGCAATAGGAATAATAATTTTTTTGTTATTCATTATAACCTCCATACGTAATATCATTTATTACTTCCTTTTTTGTTAGCTTATTCTAACTTTTGTAAGTATATATTAACTAACTCGATTATGTCAAGATATTTCCCATATTTTTTCAATTTGAGTAAATAAGTACAAACAAAATAGGTAGCCTGTAAAAGCTACCTGTTTTGCTATTATATTTTACGTATTACGTAAGAGTTTTTAAGTTTAGTGACCCGCTTCAACAGCAGCCTGATGTGCTGCTATAATTTTGTCTGCAATTTGGCTTGGCACCTCATCATATCTCTCATGTTTCATCTTAAATGAGCCTCTCGCCTGAGTCATAGCCCTAAGAGTTATTGTGTAATCAAAAAGTTCAGCTTGTGGAGCTTCTGCAATTACAATTTGTCCACCACCTTTTGCTAAAGGTTCTCCGCCTAAAATTCTGCCTCTACGTTTGCTCATATCTCCCATTACATCGCCCATGTATTCATCAGGGATTGTAATTTCAACATGCATAATTGGTTCAAGAAGAACTGGTTTAGCCTCAGCCATCCCCTTCTTGAAAGCTAAAGATGCTGCAAGCTTGAAAGCCATTTCATTTGAATCTACATCATGATATGATCCATCATAAAGCTCTGCTTTCACATTTACAACTTTGCATCCAGCTAAAGGTCCCTTTAACATCGCTTCAATTAAGCCCTTCTCTACTGCTGGGACATAGTTCTTTGGAACTGAGCCACCAAACAATGATTCTTTGAACTCAAATTCTTCTGTTGATGGAGAGAATTTAATGTGAACGTCACCATATTGACCAGCTCCACCAGATTGTTTTTTATGCTTACCTTGAACATCCGATGTTCCTTTTATGGTTTCTCTATACCCAATTTTTTGTGGTACAATATCTACTTCCACACCAAATTTATCTTTAAGTTTTGAAATAATTGTTTGAATTTGAATGTCTCCCTGACCACCAAGTAAGGTTTGATGCGTCTCAGGATTTCTTTCTAGAACAAAGCTTGGATCCTCTTCCATTAATTTATGGAGGCCTGTTCCAAGTTTTTCATCTTCCCCTTTTTTCTTTGGTTCGATGGCCACATAGTAGGTTGGCTCTGGGAATGCTATAGGAGGGAATTTAATAAACTGATTCTTCATGCAAAGTGTGTCCCCAGTTTTTGTATGTTGAAGTTTTGCAACTGCAACGATATCTCCTTCTTCTGCAATATTTGTATCCTCTCTATGCTTTCCTCTAAGGAAGAACATAGTTCCAACTTTTTCTGCATGTTCGTGATTAGCATTATAAACCTCAGTACCTGATTTAAGACTCCCTGAAATAACCTTAACCAGTGATACCTTACCTAAAACTGGATCTGCTATTGTTTTAAATACAAAGGCTGCAAGAGGCCCGTCTGGGTCTACTTTAACCATAATATCTTCATCTAATTCATTTACTGCCGGGTACTCTGCATGAGCACTAGCCTTAGGGATTAGGTCAATTAACTTTTCTAACACTTCTTCAATGCCCTCGCCTGTTGTTGCAGAGCATGTAAATACTGGTGCAATGTCGCCATTTGTAATAGCCATTGCAAGTCCGAAGTCAAAATCTTCCTTAGAAAAAGTTCCTTCTTCGAAATATTTATCCATAAGAGTTTCGTCTTCTTCAGCGATCAACTCATTCATTTCTTCTTTATTGTTAAAGTCAACTACGGAGTGTCCGTATTTTTCCTTTAATTGGGCGATTATTCCTTCCACATCTAAGTCTTCTTTATCTTTTTTATTAATCAGGAAGAATCTTGGAACATCAAATTCAACTGCTGTGTCCCACGCCTTGTCAGTTCCAACCTGCCAGCCAACTGTTCCGTCTATCATAATAACTGCTGTTTCAACAGCTCTTAGAGCAGAGTCTACCTCTCCTATAAAATCAAAAAAACCTGGAGAATCAATGAAGTTTATTTTAACCCCTTGATATTTCACAGGCACAATAGTACCGGAAATTGAATGTCCTTTTTCAATCTCCTTTTTGTCATAGTCTGATACGGTAGTACCATCTTCAATCTTACCTAACCTGCTTATCGCACCTGTCGCAAGCAGGGCAGCCTCAATAAATGCTGTTTTACCTACGCCGCCATGACCAACCAAAGCAACGTTTCTAATTGTGTCGTTTTTAAAGCCTTTCATAACTAGACCTCCTAACTTTGTTTCTGTGTTTACAAATAAATTTACTAAATTATACATTCAGAATTTTAGTATTTCAAGCAAATTTTAATTTATGGAAAAACCAAGCTAAATAGTCAAAATTTAACGCAAAGTACTACTTTTTTTTATTATTTTTTTGCCGCTTTCGATTATTTTTATAGCAAACTTATTATTACTTTAGCACTTTCCCCTTTCAAACTGCTTATCTTCTTGATTTTGCAATTGTTTTAAAATAAAATGTATGTGCAAACTAAAGGAGGTAAATTATATGAATGTCTCAGAAAGTAGAATTCTTTCTATTATAGATGATATAGCTGCTTATTCTCTATGTGACGATCCTGGAGTTACCCGATTTTCATATAGCCATGAAGATCGAGAGGCACGTAACTATCTTATAGAGTTAGTCGATGGATTAGGTCTAGGCATAACAAACAATACTGATGCTATTGGAAATTTAACCTTTACCTATGTAGGCACAGATCCCGCCCTTAAACCATTGATTGTTGGTTCTCATCTAGATAGTGTAAGAAATGGCGGAAAATTCGATGGTATCCTAGGAGTTGTTGGAGGAATAGAAATTTTCTTCGCCCTAAAAGATAACAAAATAATTCCTAAAAGAACTCTAAAGGTCATGATTTTTGCTGAAGAAGAAGGATCAAATTTTGGTACCACCATGCTTGGTAGCAAAGCCCTCGTGGGCGCGGTGAGCCCTGAATATTTAGACTCGCTTACATCCTCTGACGGCATCCCTGCCAGCCAATTAATCGAAGAATTTGGCCTTAACCCCAGAGACGTCTATTCCTGTAAAATTGACAAGGGTAGCATATTTGCTATGATTGAGCTTCACATTGAACAAGGCATCATCCTTGATCGGCTAAGTAAATCTGTTGGAATTGTTAATGCCATCGCTGGAATGAAGACTTTGTCCATAACTATTGAAGGAACCTCAAATCATGCAGGCTCTACTCCAATGAATTTAAGACTTGATCCCCTCGTGGCTGCAAGCAAGCTTATATGCAAAATCGAAGCTATCGCATCCCAGCAAATCTCTGATACAACTGTCGCAACTGTTGGCTACATAAAATGCGAACCTAACGCATCTAATGTGATACCAAAAGTCGTGAGCTTTAACGTTGATGTTAGAGATATTGAGGAGTCTGGAATCAAGAAATTTTGCCAACTCCTTGAGGACGAACTTGTTTTATTGGAAAAAAACTATGGCTTCAAAACTCAAACTGACATACTAGGTAGCTCTCAATGTGTAAAGCTTGATCCTAAAATCATCTCTACTATTGAAGAATCTGCAAAAAATTTAACAGATTCATACATTTCTATCAATAGCGGAGCTGTTCATGATGCAGCTATGATGTCCGAGATCACTTCAGTAGGAATGATATTCGTTCCTAGCAAAGATGGAATTAGTCACGCCCCTGAAGAGTTTACTGAAGGGCGTCACATATATATGGGCGTACAGCTACTATTTAATACCGTACTAAAACTTTGCATATAAACTAGCTCACTTTGCAAGGTAAGTATAAAACAAGCATACTAAACTTTAATATGAAAGGAAGATGAAAATGAAAACGTTAATAAAAAATGCTACTATTGTAACCAGTGAAAACGAATACACAGGTGATATCCTAACTGGAGATGGCACTATTTTGCAAATCGGAGATGGCCTAGAGGTTGAGGCTGATAAAGTTATTGATGCTACAGGGAAATATGTTTTACCTGGCGGAGTTGACCAACATGTACATTTCTCTTTCAATTTTTTCGGAGAGCAAGTGAGAGGTTTCGAAACTTCAAATGCAGCTGCTCTTGGAGGAACTACAACTTTAATAGAGTTTGTTAATCAAGTTAAGGATAAGGGGCTTGTTGATTCGATAGAAGATTATAGAAGAGAAAATGTAGATGGTATTGCAATGGTTGACTACTCATTCCACTCTGTAATGACTGATCCAAGAGATGAAGTAATCGAGGAAATTCCAATGCTTGCAGAAGCTGGATATCCAACAATGAAACTCTTTATGGCATATAAAGGGATGTTTTTTCATGCAGATGATGATGCTATCCTTAAGGCTCTAATGGAAGGTAAAAAAGCTGGGATTACTGTAATGGTACACGCTGAAAATGCTGATGCCATAGATGTTTTGCAAAAAAATTGCGTAGCAAAAGGTGATACATCTCCATACTACCATGCCGTTTCAAGACCTCCTGTAGTTGAGGCTGAGGCAACAAAAAGAGCTATCTATTTAGCTGAGCTTGCAGGCGCTCCACTTTACGTAGTTCATGTTTCTTGCAAAGAAGCCCTTGATGAAATTACCCTAGCAAGAGGAAAAGGTCAACCAGTATGTGGTGAAACCTGTTCTCACTACTTAACTTTAGATATCGAAAATCTTGCTAAGCCTAACTTCGAAGGAGCAAAATATGTTTGCTCTCCTGCGCTAAGAACCTCAGACCAGTTTGATGAACTTTGGAGAGGTTTGAACAACGGAGATCTAAACTCAATCAGTTCAGACCACTGTGGATTTAACTGGTCCAAGCAAAAGCACATGGGCATTGATGATTTCAGAATGATTCCTAATGGAGCACCAGGATTGGAAAATAGGTTAGAAGTTCTATGGACATATGGTGTTGAAGAAGGTAAAATATCTAGACAGAAGTTAGTTGATCTTTTTGCAACCACACCTGCAAAAAATAATGGGATTGATTATTGTAAAGGTCACATAAGTATTGGTTATGATGCCGACCTAGTTATTTTTGATCCAAGCTATAAAGGTTATTTTACTAATGAGGGCTCCCTGCAAGGTGTTGACTATTGCTCTTATGAAGGAATGCCAAAAAAGGGTAAGGTCGAAACGGTTCTTCTTCGTGGAGAAGTTGTGGTTGAAAATGGTGAATACATTGGAACTCAAGGCCAAGGAAAACTTATAAAAGGTAAGCCTTTTGGTCTGATGTATAAATAGAGTATAAAAGGACTATATTATGAGAAGCAGTAATACCTTTAATATTGAGGTAGTCTCAATTGAAAAAATGTCATTTCACTGTGCCCCTTCGCTAAGGCTTTTATGGGTAATCAGCGGCGAAATCACTCTTGACGTTATAGGAGGAAGTATAAATATTTCTTCAGATGAAGTTGAGGTTATCAACATTAATGAACCCGTACAAGTTTCAGGGACTCCTGGTAATGAGGTAATACTAATAACTATACCTCAAGAGCTTTGTGTCGAATGGGATTCAGATATCCTGTACAAGAACATTAATATTGGTATTACTGCTTTTTTTATGAATGTGAATTTTTCTAAAGAGCGTAGAAAAAAAAGCGTCTCTAGCCTAAAAGAAAAGCTAAAAGTTTTGTTCCTTGATTTTCAAGAAGAGTATTCCAGAGAAGCTGAGAGACTCCTCTCCTCTTCTCATAATTATACTGTCTCTAACTTTAGATCTGAAGACTCCTGTAGAGAAGTCTTTGATTTCCTAATTATGAATTTTGATGATATCCGTGAAAATCTATATGCAATTCCAGGTATCCAGTCTAGAGATGCAGAAAGGTTTATTCAAGTTGATAAATATATATTACAAAACATCTCTAATAAAATTACTTTGAGCGACATAAGCAGCTTCACTCATATTACTTCAACGTATTTATCAGCAGAGTTTCATGCCAAGTTTGATCAAACCTTCCAATCTATATTGTCCTATTATAGGACTGTACTATCTGTATCCTTATTGCTTAATTCAGACTACACTATCAGTGAAATAGTAGAAAAATCGGGATTTTCTAGTGATAAGTATTTTTACAAAGCAATCAAAACTTATCTGGGTTGCTCCCCTGCTGCTTTTAGAAAAGCTAACGCAATACCTCATTTTAAATTCACCCTACTAAACACAAGGCTACTTTTAGAGGATTTTTTGCAAGTAGAAACTCAACATTTTACTATTAATGGTCTTTCGGAGTATGCTCCTGGAGTAAAAGTATTAGAAGGTACTGATGGGGATTTGTACTTCATCGACGGAAAATGCTCTTTCCAAGTAATTGCTACTTCCTACGATAATATTTCCATTATTCAAGGTACCTCTATTAGGATTAAGTCTAAGGAGTCAAATAACAAGTCATTCCTTATTTCCAACCTATCGTCAGTAGATGTCTCTACTATCTTCGTTAAACATTAGATTTTATCTAAAAATCAGCCATAATTATCTGTAAATAAGGAATAAAATATATAAACTCGTCAGTTTACTGTGTAAAATGTCGGGTTATTTTTTTGTGCAAATTTATATATTCTTAATGAAAACATTGTTGTTATTGATAAGGAGGTAAAAATGTTAATTCAAAATTGGGGTTTTACAACAAACCCAGAACGCTCAATGCATAACCCTTATGTGGGAATATCAACCTTCCTAAAGGCTCCCTATGAAGATAATTTAGACGAGCTAGATGCAGATGTTGCCGTACTTGGTATGCCTTACGATCTTGGAACAGCTGTAAGGTCAGGAGCAAGATATGCTCCTAGAGCCATCCGAGAAGCGTCCACATTTAACTGCTATGCTTACGAAGGATGGTTTAACCCATTAGATGAAGAAGTCTATATGGATAAGAATTGGAAAGTTGTTGATGTTGGAGATGTAGATGTTATTCATACTGATTACAAACAGTCATTTGAGAACTGTGAAGCCGCAATCAGAAAAATAGTAGAACGTGGTGCAATCCCTTTTACCATCGGTGGTGACCATGCTATTACTATTCCAGTTCTTAGAGGCTTCGATAAATATAAAGACATCTGTGTTATACATATTGATGCGCATCTTGACTTTACAAATAGCGCTGCTGGCGTAACTGAGGGACAAGGAAGTCCAATGCGTAGAGCTTCCGAAATGGAGCATATTGGCCAAATTGTCCAGCTAGGTATGCGTGGCATTGGAAGTTCTCAGTCTAGTGATTGGAAAGATGCAAGAGAATATGGAAATATTATTATGAATATGAAGCAAGTTAGAGAGGCCGGTATTAAGAAGGTTCTTGATATCATTCCTGATGCTAAGCACTATTATGTTTCATTTGACATAGATGGGATGGATCAATCACTTGCCCCTGGCTGCGGTTCTCCTGTGCCTTTTGGTTTTCAATATGAGGAGTTGACTGAGCTGTTTGAGGGGATAAATAAAAAAGGTAAAGTTGTAGGTTTCGATCTAGTTGAAGTATGTCCACAATATGATCAAAACGAAAGTACTTCAATGTACGCAGCAGCCTTAATGTTAGAAATGCTATCTTTTATTTGGAAATATAGAAAGTAAGGAGAAGTAAGATGATTGAAAATACAAACAATAAGTTCTCTCTTAAAATCGCTTTGGTTATTGGCGGCACATATATGGCATGGTGCATGGGTGCTGGCTTTGCATCTGGGCAAGACTCGTTACAAAACTTTGGCGGCTTTGGAATTATGGGATACTTTGGAATTATTATAGGTATGGCTATTCATGGTTACACTGCTGTATCTTTTATGAAGGCTGGCCGCAGAGAAGATTTTGAAACTAATATGGATGTTTACAGGTACTATGCTGGCAAGTATGGTAGTAAGGTCCTATTCGTAATGGCAATAGCTTTTACATTTTTATCGCCAACTACTCTTATTTCTGCCTTTGGCTCTTCCCTTAATCAACAATTTGGAACCCCTGTTTTTGTTGGAAATGTAATACTTGGTATCCTTTGTATTATAACTATTCTAACAGGTTTCCAAGGGGTAGTTAATATCATTAGCAAGGTTTCTTTCTTGATTGTAATCATTGCAATGATTACGTCTCTAGTATACATTTCGCAAAATTTCTCTGGCTTTTCAGAAGGTGTTGCAATGGCAACCTCAGCTGATCAATTTAGAATCGGTGCTACCTGGGTTGATGCTGGTATTAACTACGCAACTTGGGCTCCAATTGTAGCTGCGCCTTTTATGGCACGTATAGGCTCTAAGCTTGGTGGCGATAATAAAACTTTAGTCCTTGGAGGAACAATAGCAGTTACGCTTTACGGAGTCTCGCTAGCTCTAATATTAACAGCATTTTTCTGTAATTACGGCGAAGTTTCTCAATCTCTAATACCGACCTTATTCATAGCAGCTGAAATTTCACAGCTTTTTGCAATTGCTTTTATCGCTTGTATCTTCTGTGCAATATACACTTCAGCAGTACCAGAGTTTCTTGTTCTTACAACAATGTTCTTTAAAGACAAAACTAAAAACTTTAAACTATTTGCAGTTATTGCTATTTCATTAGCAACATTAACAAGCACAATATTACCTTATGACCAATTATTCAACTATGTATATGTATTTTATGGTTATACTGGAATGGTAATAGTTTTGCTCGTTATTATAAAAGATATTAAAGTCTTTAGAGCAAGCAAGGCTTTAGATAAAAATATAAAATAATAGTTTTCTAAGCGAAGGAGGCAACATGAAAGCAATAGATTTTGAACTATATCCATACTGTGGTATAAAAACTTTTTTAAGAGCAGAGCACATTAATATAGCTAATATAGCTAATACGAACTGCAGAATTGGTGTGATGGGCGTACCTTTTGACGAAGGCTGTCCATATAAAGCAGGCCAAAGGTTCTGTGCAAATGCTATAAGAGAACAGTCGCTTCGAGTGGGTCCACTAGGTATTTATGATGTAGATGATGACAAATGCTATTTAGCAGAAGAAATTACAAATGGATCTATAGTAGACTTTGGAGATGTTAGTATTATACCAACAGATGTGGTAGGAAGCCTTGACCGTACTACTCAGATGGCAAAGACCATCATAGATTCTGGAAAATTTTTGGTAGCACTTGGTGGTGACCATACAGTAAGTTTTCCATTAGTTAGAGCTTTTTCAGACAAAAAAATTGGGGTAGTATACTTTGATGCACATTTTGATGATTTGCCAATCGAAGAAAACTTTAAATATACTAACGGACATCCTCTTTCACATATTTTAGAAATGGACAACGTTGAGAAGGTAGTTCATGTTGGAGGCAGAACCCTTAGAGATATGCCTTTCAATTGCAAAAACAGTGATAAATGTACAATAGTTAGCGTGGAAGAGTATAGAGAAAAGCAAGACACAATATTTTCAGATCTTTTAGATGACAATCTGGAATACTATGTTTCAATCGATATAGATGCCCTTGATATCAGCCTTGTATCAGGTTGCGTGTCTGGAGAGCCAAACGGCTTTACCTTCAAAGAGCTTCAAGGTGCGCTTAAGAAAATTGCTCAGAGCAAAACTGTGGTCGGCTTTGACATGGTTGAGGTTGCACCAGACCTTGATGTTCAAACACAGCCAACAGCCTATACAGCTATGCTATTAGTTGTAAGTTTCCTAGGTTACATATTTGGAAATAAGTAGTTTAACTAGAAAAAAGTGCTGTTTCTATTCAGCCTTAGAAAAGAGAGGGAAGCATTCAGACTTCGCTCTCTTTAATTTATTTCTTCAAAACATATTTCTAAGCTTATATAATACTTGCCTCTCCTAGTCTCATATATGAAGCCCCATCCTCTTCGTATAATTCAAAAGTTCCCTTTACTGTGATACTCGAATTTTCTTCTGGATAATCGCCTGGATACACAAGTTCCTCTGCTACAGTAAACTCTAATCCTTGTACACAGCATGCCAATGCATCCGTAATTAAGCAAGCAGTATAAACAACCCCACTTTCAAGATCTTTATAAACTACAAATTCCCCAGTCATAGTGATGGTTTTCCCTAAATAATCTTCTGGCGAAATAGTCATATTGTAAATATGGCTATATACCATCGTGCTGCTCATCGTTGTTAAGTCTATCTCTTTAGAATCATCTAAATCTTCGAGCCCCATACCGTAATCCCAATGATCGCTGTTGACAGTGTTCTCCTCAGATTCTATATTATCAGTCGGTGTTGGGGGTGCCGTTCCAGAATCATTTTGACTACATGCGGACAGCAAAGGTATCATTACAATTACTAAAATTAAAAATTTATATTTCATTACTTTCCTCCTATTCGTAATGACTTTACCGCAGAAAGCCCGCAAGCTAAAGTAAAGGCTATAATATCAAAAACAACAATAGTGCTTCCTACTGGTGTCCCATATAAAATTGACACAATAATTCCAATAAGGGCACAAGCCACTGAGATTATAGATGATAAAACAATAACTCCTTTAAAATTTTTCAAAATGCGCATAGCAGAAAGCGATGGAAATACCACAAGAGCACTGATAAGCAAGGACCCTACTAAATTCATAGCTACAACTATCACCGCAGAAATAGTAATGGCAATCAACAAGTTATATAAATCTGCTTTTATGCCAGTTGCCCTTGCAAATGACTCGTCAAAGGTAACAGAAAAAAGTTTATTATAAAAGAATATAAACACAACAATCACAACAGCTGATAAAGTTAAGCTAGTCATTACATCATTATCTGTTAAGGTTAAAATAGATGTAGAACCAAAAAGGGTGGTACAAACATCCCCAGCCAAATTACTGGACACGCTGAACACATTCAAAAGCAAGTATCCAACGGCCAAAGATCCAACTGACATCATCGCAATGGCAGCATCACCATTGATCTTTGCATTTTGCCCAATTCTTAGCAACATTACAGCACTAAGAGCAGTAATTGGAAATACCAAGACATCTTGATTTGCAAGATGTAGCACACCAGCAATGGCGATAGCACCAAAGGCAATATGGGAAAGACCGTCACCAATATACGACAATCGTTTCAAGACCAAAGTTGTTCCTAATAGAGAGGAACAAAAGGCAACAAGAACACCTACAATCAAAGCTCGCATAACGAATGGATATGATAAATATTCAACTAATGTAGACATCATACAGCCATGCCCTCCTTGTAGTCTTCCACCTCCATGCACTTCACACCAACTTCATTAATGCATAGCACATAATCAGCATCATCAATTACATCATTGAGATTATGCGTGATCATAATAATTGTAATCCCTTCTTTATTCAGTTGCTTTATTGATTTATAAAATTCCTTAGTTGTGGCAATATCTAATCCAGCCGTAGGTTCATCCAATAGTAATACCTTGTTTGTTGCACACAGCGCTCTCGCTAGTAACACTCGTTGTTGTTGCCCACCAGACAACTCACTATAACTCCTTTTACTTAAATTTCCGATGTTTAGTTTCTCTAGCATTCCTTTTGCTAATCGATGTTCAGCTTTATTGTAAAAAGGCCGAAAGCCCATCTTGTTTAGGCATCCTGATATTACAACCTCGTATACAGATGCAGGAAATTCCTTTTGCGTCTGCGTTTGTTGAGGAAGATACCCGACGTCTAATCTTGATAGGTTTTCTCCCATAGTAATACTTCCTTCAATTGGAGGTAACAAACCTAACAGCGTTTTCATAAAGGTGCTTTTTCCTGCACCATTCTCGCCTACAATACATACATACTGCCCTGCGGTGATAGTTAGATTTATATTGCTATGTAATGGAATGTTGTTGTACCCCACAGATAGATTTTTGCATATAATTTCCATTTACAGTTCCTTTCTAACGACAACTTGAATCTTCGTCATAATTTTATATTCAAAAATGTCAGGTTTGCCGGCATTTTAATTAAGTGCTTTTTTAATAACCTCTAAGTTTTCTTCCATATACTTATAATAAGTCGCGCCGGCGTCAATATCCTCTTGAGATACAGCCTGCATAGAGTTCAAAGTTAGGATTTCACAATTTTGTTTATCGCTACTGCTATTTACAGTTTCCGCAAGCTCTACTAAGCCGCCCTCCATAATCAATAGTTCATCAACGTCTAGTGCATTAACCTTTTCTGCCAAGAAGGTAACAGTTTCAAAACTTGCCTCTGTTTCAGTAGAACAACCTTGGAATGCAGCAAAATATTCGATGTCATAATCGTCCATCAAATATAAGAACGGGAATCTATCTGCAAAAATTAATGTATCTTTTTCGGCTTCTGCAATTACATCTTTGTAATCCTGATCTAGTGCTGATAATGTTTGAATATACGCATTTGCGTTTTCTACATAAATATCTGCATTTTCTGCATCAAGAGCACCAATTTCTTCTGCTAAAACTTCACAAGCTGTCATTGCATTATGTAGGGACATCCAAACATGCTCATCATCATGCGCATTAGCCTCCTCGCTGTGGCCATGGTCATCTTCCTCATGATCGTGAGTCTCTTCACTGTGATCGTGGTCATCTTCCTCATGATCGTGAGCTTCTTCACTGTGATCGTGGTCATCTTCAGCACTATCAATTTGCATGCCATCAACAGCTACTTCTGGTTTAACAGCATCACCTAAGCTCTCCACTACATTTAATGAACGGAAGTTTTCATTAGTTGGCTCAGCAATGACATCTGCTACCCAAGAATGGGAATGCCCACCATTATATATAAATAAATCTGCAGATCCTATAGTAGCAATATCCGCTGCAGTTGGAGCATAACTGTGCAAGTCATCCCCTGAATCTGTAATTAAAGTGACTTCAAAACTGTCTCTTTCTTCACCTAAAACTTCCATAACCCAATCATATTCATGAAATGTAGAGACAACAATGCTATACTCACTGCTATTGTCTGATTCTTGAGAACAACCAGACAATACCATTACTGCCACTAAAATTAATGCTCCTAAACTTTTAAACTTCATAACTGATATCCTTCTTTCTTTTGTCTAATTACTATCAACTTGAGAACAATTACTACATCTTCCATAAAGAAAGGCTCCAGCTTGGTTTAAAATAAAGTCTAAATCCCCTTTAGCAAAAGTGAAAATCAAATCGGATACATGCGGATTTAAATGATATATCTGATCACAAGTTTCACATTTTAGGTGGATAACTCCAATACAATTGTTGGACTTTAAATAATGGTATCTTGCTTCCGATTGCTTTGGATCATTAGTTTTGCATA
Source organism: uncultured Oscillospiraceae bacterium (assembly GCA_964369805.1). GTDB lineage: Bacteria > Bacillota > Clostridia > Peptostreptococcales > Anaerovoracaceae > CAYJHC01. Next base: position 33,730 of record CAYJFM010000001.1, on the reverse strand, counting down.
TGATTCCTTCGGTTTCCATTGCTTTTAGGTTTCTATAAATAGAGCTTAAGCTAATTCCTTCATTTGGAATTGCAGATAGAATCTCACGTGCTGAATAGCTATTATGGCTATTTTGCTCAAAAAAAGATAATAACGTATTTCTCTGTTCTGTGTGATACTTACCCATATCGATTCCTTTCATCAAATTTGCGAATCATTCTCGCAGTTAGTATATACTAACTTTATATTTTTATCAAGCTTGAATTTAATATATCTATATAAAAACTTATGTGCTGAACTAGCACAAGTTTAAGCTATATACCAAGAAACCTTATGAAATAGCAAAGGAGTGAAAAAATATATCTCCACTCCACTTGCCTTGCATTTAAATTCAGTATTTTCTATAAATTTATTGACACAGGCTCATCTGATAGGTCTCTAACAAATTTCATTCTTGCCAGAACCATTGTAATCACTAAGGCAATTAATAATCGCCCTATGGAAATCACCCAAATATTTGCTCCTATCACCGCGAAGATAACTACTGTTTCAATCAGCCCATGACACATATACATGAATATTCCTATAATTGTAAAGTCTCTTTGCGATAAAGGTTCTTTTTTGTTCAGTTCAATTAAAGTTCCTGCTCCATATGTTACACCCATCACAAGTCCTACTAGAAGTGGGAATATCGCCTTTTCTTCCGTTTTGATTAACTTAGCAAACCATGTCATTTTTTTTGCTAGCTTTTCAATTAGATTAAAGTACACTAACACTTCAATAACTATGAATAGTGGCACCAAAATAGCAAGAAGAGTAAGAACCATTGAAACTACACCATTTAACATTTCGTTAAAAATAAAATCCCAACTTTTTATCATGATATGAGCACCCCCATCCAACCTACAATTAGTCCAGTAACTATAGCCATTGAAACTCTCAGTGCTATAATTTTTCCTGCTGGATATCCAATTTTTTGAGCAAGTACAGATTCAACTGGCAGTGAATGTGCCATTAGGCTTATCATCGCTATAGTTGTTATAGTTGCAGACGTAAAGTCAAAGGATCTAATGCCTGCAATAACTCCATATTCATCCGTAAAAATTCCTGCAATAATTGGTACCGCGGCCTCAGGTGGCAGGTTAAAAACCTTCATTAATGGTTCCATTATTTTCGAGGTCCACTCCATTGCTACTGAATATTTAAAGATTGTAACAAGAATATATATTGGTACCATTATCTTAAGAAGCATCAGCGCTGTTTTTAGAGCTTTTGTTATCCCTTCTTTAGCTATTAGAGTAGCAGTTTTCATTTCACTATCTCCTTTAATATTCCTAATTCTAAAATTCTGCTGATTTTGGAGTTCTTGGGAATGGAATTACATCTCTAATATTTCCCATTCCTGTAATGTACATTATTATTCTCTCAAATCCCAGTCCAAATCCAGCATGCTTTACTCCGCCATACTTTCTAAGCTCCATATACCACCAGTATTCTTCAGGATCAATTCCAACCTCTTCCATTCTAGTTTTTAATAGATCATATCTTTCTTCTCTTTGGGATCCTCCAATGATTTCTCCAACTCCTGGCACTAGCAAGTCACAAGCTGCTACAGTTTTTCCATCGTCATTTAATCTCATATAGAAAGCTTTAATATCTTTTGGATAATCAATTACAAAGATAGGTTTCTTGTATACTTCTTCGGTTAAGTATCTTTCATGCTCTGTTTGAAGATCAATTCCCCACTCAACTGGATATTGAAAATCTTTTCCTGATTTTTGAAGAATTTCTACTGCCTTTGTATACGTTACTCTTTCAAAATCTGATGTAGCTACGTTATTTAACCTTTCAAGAAGGCCTTTATCAACGAAGCTATTAAAGAAATTCATTTCTTCAGGTGCATGTTTTATTACATAGTTAATAATGTATTTAATCATCTCTTCAGCAACTTCTGTATTTTTAGCTAAATCCGCAAAAGCCATTTCTGGTTCAATCATCCAAAATTCAGAAGCATGTCTTGCTGTATTTGAGTTTTCCGCTCTAAATGTAGGGCCGAAAGTATAAATATCTTTAAATGCCATAGCAAAAATCTCACCTTCAAGCTGGCCGCTTACTGTTAAACAAGTTTTCTTACCAAAGAAATCCTCTTTGTAATTAATCTCTCCTTCTTCAGTTCTTGGCACGCTATCAAAATCTAAAGTAGTAACTTTAAACATTTCTCCAGCACCTTCCGCATCACTTTCTGTGATAATCGGTGTATTTACATAAACAAAGCCTTTCTCTTGAAAGAAGCTATGAATAGCGTGAGCCGCTAAAGATCTTACTCTAAATACAGCTGCAAAGGTATTACTTCTTGGTCTTAAATGTGCTATTTCTCTCAAGTATTCCATTGAGTGTCTCTTGTTTTGCAGTGGATAATCCGCATCTGATCCAGCTTCTATTGTAACTTCCTCAGCTTTAATTTCAAAAGGTTGCTTAGCATCTGGGGTAAGGATAAACTTTCCTTTAATTCTCAGTGCAGTTGCTAGATGTACTTTTGAAATTTCTTGAAAATTCTCAAGATCTTCTTCGTATACTACTTGAACTGCTTTAAAAAAAGAGCCATCGTTAATTTCAAAGAAGCCAAATTTATTTGATGCTCTATTATTCCTAACCCAACCTTCAATTAGAATAGTTTTATCTGCGTATTCCTCGCTGTTTCTATATAAGGTTTTTATATCAATAGCCTTAGTTTCTGTCATTTTATTTCCTCCTGTAATAACTAGTTAAACTTAGCCCTATAATTAGTAGGGCTAAGTTTAGTATGTTTTATATTATATTTCTTATTTATCAATCGGCTTCATTGTCGGGAACAGTATGATATCTCTAATGCTTGCTGAATCTGTAATAAGCATTATTACTCTATCAATTCCTATTCCAAGTCCACCTGTAGGTGGTAAGCCTACTTCTAATGCATTTACGAAATCTTCATCCATTGGGTGGGCTTCATCATCTTCACCTGCGTCAAGTTGTGATTGTTGCTCTTTGAATCTTTCATATTGGTCGATTGGATCATTAAGCTCAGAAAAGGCATTTGCAATTTCCCAGCAGTTAACATAAGCTTCAAATCTTCTTGTTTTCCTTGGATCTTCTGGGTCCCTCTTTGAAAGTGGTGAGATTTCTACTGGGTGCCCTGTTACAAATACTGGTCCATCTAAGTATCCTGGAGCTTCTTCACAGTATTCTTCAAACATTTCTGCAAGAACCTTACCTCTTGTTAGCCCCTTAACATCATCTTTGTCCATACCCTTCGCGATAGCTGCTGCCCTAGCTTCTTCATCAGTTACTATAGTAGCAAAGTCCACACCAGTAATTTCCTTTACAGCATCAGCCATGTCAATTCTATTCCAAGGAGGAGTTAAGTCAAATTTCTTTCCTTGATACTCAATAACCATAGAACCTGTTGCCGCAAGTGCTGCTTTTGATACAACTTGCTCAGTTACTGTTATCATATCATCCATGTCACCATATGCCATATAGCATTCCATTGATGTGAATTCAGGGTTATGGTTTCTGTCCATTCCTTCATTTCTAAACATTTTGCCCATTTCATAAACTCTGTCTAATCCACCAACTGTAAGTCTTTTTAGATATAGTTCGTTTGAAATCCTCATCTTCATGTCTAGGTTCAATGTATTATGGTGAGTTTCAAATGGTCTAGCGTTTGCCCCTCCTGCAATTGTTGTAAGAATTGGTGTATCTACTTCTAGATATCCAAAATCGTCTTCTAGAACTTTTTTGATTTCTTTTATTATCTGTGATCTTTTTACAAAAGTTGCTTTAACATCTGGATTCATTATAAGGTCTGTGTATCTTTGTCTATATCTAATATCTGTATCTTTTAGTCCCTGCCATTTGTTTGGTAGTACTTGTAAAGACTTAGACAGAAGCACTAGCTTAGAAACTTTGATAGATATTTCTCCGTGCTTAGTTTTGAAAACTTCGCCTTCAATTCCCATTATATCGCCTATATCATAAGTTGTGAACCATTTATATTCTTCTGGACCAATTGCATCTTGTCTAACATATAGCTGAATTCTACCTTCTTTATCTTGGATATCTGCGAAAGAAGCCTTCCCCATATGTCTGTTGGCCATCATTCTACCTGCCATAGACACTGTTTTGCCTTCCATTTTTTCAAAGTCATTTTTTGTGCTTTGACTAAATGCAGTTACATTCCAGTTTTCTATTAAGAATGGGTTTCTGCCTGCCTCTTGAAGTTCTTTAAGTTTTTCTCTTCTGATTCTACTCTGCTCATTAATATCATCTTGAGTTAATTCTATTTCATGCTCTTCAACCGTATTTGTTTTGTTGCTCATTTTTTTCTCCCTACTATATTCTCTTATTCTGCCTAAACTTAGATGCCGTTATGATTTCTTTGTACTTTTATTTATTCCTAAGATTTCATATTGTCTCTTACCTGCTGGAGCTTCTACTTCTAAAATTTCTCCAATTTTTCTGCCTACTAAAGCTGCACCAACTGCACATTCATTAGATATTTTTCCTTCTCTTGGATCAGCTTCGATTGTACCTACAATTGTATATTCAGCTTCATATTCTTCAGCCCCACCAGTTACCTTTACTTTAACAGCACTGCCTAGGTTTACCTTTCCTCTGCTTTGCTTGCTCTCTTCAATAATTTCTGCCTTACGCATCATATCTTCAAGTTTTTTAATTTTCTCTTCAAGCTCAGCTTGCTCATTTTTCGCAGCATCATATTCAGCATTTTCAGAAATATCACCATGTTCTCTTGCTTCTTTAATCCTCTGAGCAACTTCCCCTCTTCTAACAGCAACAAGTTCTTCGTGCTCTTCCTTTATCTTTTCAAATCCTTCTCTGGTTAATAGTACTGATTCTGACATATTTTCTCCTTTTCTTTTATCCAATTTTCATTTGCTTTTATATGTAAATTTCCTTCTACGCAAAAGTGATTTTTACATTAGGGCAATTTGTTACATAAACTATACTTGCATAGCAGAGGTCAAATTTAATTATATCCCCTACTTTTATATTTTCTTCAGCCTCTTCAATGTCCAATATTGTGTGGTCACTTGAAGCACCTAAAATATTCACACCTTTTTTCCTAGGGAAAATGCTCTCTACGTCGCCATAGTCAACTTTTCCTACTGCAACAATTGCTTTTTTTCTAACTCCAATGTCTTCGTATACCTGAGCCTTTCCAAAAGCATCATAGCCTATTTCACCAACAGGATGGCTTGGTTTATCTTTTACTTCTACCACTTCAGCTTCAAGCACAAAACAGTCCAGGTTCATAAAGCTCATATCATATCCATAAAGTTCTTGGGCATCTCTACTCAAGATAATTCCCTCTCCTATTCGAAGATGATTAATTTTTTTAGGCATATCTCCATCTAGTATTCTCATAATTGATGATGTAGCGCCACCAGAAATAATTTCAAGTTCTCTTCCAATTCTTTCTTCTATTGCTTCTGCAATAACAACCAGCTCATCTAGTTTTTCTTCAGTAGCTAAAATAGATCCGTAACATCCAAGGTTTGTACCAACGCCAGCTAACTCTAAGCTCTCTAAGTCCTTCTCAACCTCTAGGGCTACTGTGATAAGTTCATTCTTGTTCCAATACCCTTCTCTTAAGTCGCCTAAGTCTGCCATGATTACTATTTTATGAATCTTACCTTGCTTTTTTGCTTCCCTATTCAAAGCCCTAATTACTTCTATTTCACTATTTAAGCTAATGTCTGTAATTCGTATAACTTCTTCTACTTCAGATAACATAGGTAACCTTATTGCCATCAGTGGAACTGTGACTCCAGCTTCTTTTGCTGCTTCAAGTTGTTCCATTCTTGATGATGCAAGCTGCGTTGCGCCTCCAATTTCAAATTCTTTTGTAACCTCTGGTATCCCTGTATAGCCTTTAATAACTCCTGCAACTTTAATGCCTTGCTCTTCGCACCTTCTAGTTATTTCTAAAACATTACTTCTGAATTTTTCCAGGTCTACATTTACTCTTGGATAGTTCCCCATAAAATCCCCTCTCTAATTTAATTAGTTATTACTGTTTGTCAATGCTATATTATTTTTCTTTATTTGAGTCAGCAAATCTTTTTATTTTTTTACTTGTATTCTTTTCAAAGTCATTTTCTTTTATGATTACTCTTCTAATCATTTTGAATATTGGCTCATCTTTATTTATCTTATCTATTTCGTCTCTAAGAATGCTCTCTACTTCATCTCTAGTTTTTTCTGGATATAGTAATGCAACTTCATCATCATCAATTTTAATTGCAGCAACGATTCGTGTATCTTGACCATTTTCTGTGTCTTCCCCGAATACCATTGTGTCTTGAACGAAAGGAATTTGCTTAATATTGTACTCTATCTCTTCTGGATACACGTTTTTTCCATTCTTTGTAATTATTACATTCTTTGCTCTTCCTGTAATATATGCGTATCCTTCATCGTCCATATATCCAAGGTCTCCTGTATGAAGCCATCCATCTTTGATAATTTCTGCTGTCTCTTCTTCCATTTGGTAGTAACCAAGCATGACATTTTCGCCTTGAACACAAATTTCTCCAATACCCTCTTCGTTAGGATTGTGTATTTTCAAATCAAACCCTGGCAACTTTCTCCCAATAGCACCATTCTTTGGAGCAGTGTCTGGGTTAAGAGCTCCAAGCGGCGCACATTCTGTCATTCCGTAGCCCTGAAGAGCCATGATCCCGAAATCTCTAATCCCCTGTAATACTTCCGGATTAATTGCAGCACCACCACAGATCATTATTCTCATTCTGCCACCAAATACCGCTCTAATGTCCTTAAAGAATTTATTTCCTAAATCAACACCAACTTTTTTTGTAATCTCATTAAGTTTTATTACTTTCTTTAAAGTGTCTTCTTTCCCTTTTTTCTTTACATTTTGCCAGATCTTCTTATATAGAGCTTCGAATAAGGCTGGTACACCTAGGAAAATCGTCGGTTTAACCTCTCCTAAATTCTTTGCTACATGTTTTAATCCTTCACAGAAGGCAATTGAAGCCCCTTTGTATAGAGGCAGTAAAAATCCGCAGGTGCATTCATAGGTGTGATGTATCGGTAAAACTGAAAAGAAAATGTCCTCTTGATATATCTTCAGCACCGTTGGAGCTACCATTAAGTCAGCAGCAATGTTTAGGTGAGACAACATTACGCCCTTTGACATTCCAGTTGTTCCAGAAGTAAATAGAATAATGCTCAACTCTTTATTGTTAATCTGTGCATCCACAAACTCTCTATTCCCTGATTTTAATAATTCGTTACCTTTTTCCAGTAGCTTATCAAAAGATAGTTCTTTGTCACTATCTTCGCTTAAAGCCATGTTTATCTTATATTCTAGAGGGCAGTCTTCAATATCAGCAAAAACATCTTTAAACTTGTCTTGATAAATTACAGCCGACATTTCTGATCTTTTAACTAGGTTATGTAAGTCCCTTTTATTTAACTCTTTATCTAGAGGTACCACAACGCCAAGCCCAAAAACTGTTGCAAGATAAGATATGGCCCATTTATATGAGTTTTCTCCAATAACTCCTATTTTTTTGCCTTTTAGTCCTAGGCTCATCAAAGCTGTGCCTAAAGAATCAACATCTTGATCTGTTTCTTTGTAGGTTATTGGTGTATACTCACTATGCTTTGTTGGCTTATGTCTAAATGCAACTCTATTCCCATATAGTTCCACACTTGTCTTGAACATGTGTCTGATATCAGTAATAGGCCTACTTTCTTTATATCTTACACTTGGATGAGGATCATTGTTTATTCTATCAACAATCATCTCCGCTTCTTTCATTTCAGCTAACTTTAAAGCTTCATAGTCTTTAGCTTCTAGCATAATTCCCTCCATTATAAATAATTTTCTTGCATCACTTGGATTTATCGGTATTTTCTACTTAAAATAAATTTACCTATATCTATTAATTATATCATGTATATGTTGATTTTGCTATACTTTAGGTTCTTTCAATCATAATTTTTATTATTTCTTTGTCTGTTTGTTTCATGCCTATTTTGCCCATGTACCCTACATTTTGTATTGTATTTTCTACACCTTTCGCAATAATACCTTCACCACCATAAAACTGTTGCCCATTTTTAAACATTTCAAACCCTAGGTATCCTGCTTCCACTGCTATCGCAATCTTTGCTGCGCAAGAAGATTTCGCCCCATCACAGACCATTCCCGACGCTATAGCAAGTGTATTAACTATGGAGTGAATAACCTCCTCATAGCCACCCCCATCTAGCAAAGCAATCCCTGCGGATGCGCCTGCTCCTGCACTTACAGCCCCGCAGAAAGCTGAGAGCCTTCCAATATATTTTTTCTGATAAATTGTAATTAAGTTTGACAATGTTAGCGCCCTTAAAAGCTCCTCTTCCGACTTTCCTAATTCCCTAGCATAGACAATAACTGGTACCGACGCAGATATCCCTTGATTACCACTACTAGAGTTAATTACTACTGGCATATTGCATCCATTCATTCTTGCATCCGATGCCGCCGCCGCCATAGCCTTTACTTTTTCTTTTACACTGCCCCCTGCGCCATTCATTATAATCTTTCCTATGCTAGCACCATAATTACCACTCATACCCTCTTCAGCTATTTCCATATTGCATTTAATCTGGTTCTGTAATATCGCTTTAACTTCTTGAATGTTCACTGTCGTTGAAAAATCATAAACATCCTCCACACTTAGAAGGTCATAGTCTGACTTATCTTCACATTTATTTTGAGCTTCCCTTGTGTCCAGTATAACTTTTCCGTCTTGCTCTGCGAAAACCACATTAGTATATTCATCCCAAATTTGAGCATAGGCCCTAGCTTCATTAGTTTTAATTTCTACAGCCATCTCAAGTACAAGTTCTCCTTCAGAAGCAGAGATGTTTATTGGCAGAATTTCTAATGCTTCATTTAGCCTTTTTATATCTTTCTCACTTACGTCAGCTATTACCTCAAGGCCTTTTTCACTATCTCCTGCCACAACTCCGATTGCAACAGCAGTTTTTATTCCTCTGTTTCCATCAGTGTTAGGCACTATTACGCTTTTAGCGTTTTTCATAAGATTATTGCTAACCACGATATTAATCTCTGTAATATCTGCAAAGGACACATTATCCCCTATTAGCTTCTTACAATATGCTGCACAAAAAGCAATTCCAACTGGGTCAGTGCAACCCATCGCAGGAATTAATTCTTCTTCTAGTATCCTTAAGTATGCTGAATATTTTTCATTATTTTTGTCCATATTTCTACCTCATCAAATGTATTTATAATTTAAATTATACTTTAAAATAAATTTCTTTCTGCAATTTCACAACAATCTTCCATGCAGCCTAAGCAGCTTCTAAGAGGCACACCTGCTTCTTCTCCTAAAATTTCGTAGCAGCATATTGACCCTACTTTTTCCTTAAATTCACCTATCATTTTTTCTGAAAGTTCATAGGTTTTTAACTTAGTTTTTGGACATTCTAAGTTTCCATCGCTCACTATTATTCCGGCAAGCATAGTCATTGCTGATACAGCACCACAAACACCCTTATGTCCCATCCCTCTGCCAAATCCTTCTGCCATTCTAAATAAAGTTTTTTCATCTATATCCACCTTGTCTTTAAAAGTGCAAAGTACCGATTGAGCACAGTTATATCCTTTATCATGAAGTTCCCCAACTTGTTTTTTTCTATCCATTTTTGCCTCCTACATATGGTTTCTATAATTACTGTATACAATTATATCAGCTTTTTAAAAGTATAACAAATAATAACTCTCATATTATGATTTGGCCAAACCTACTCTCCGCTATTTATGAGAAGTCTTATGTACATCAATGCTATTCAAAATATCAATATCACTTCTTTTTTATCTTTAGATTTTGTATAATATTAAAGAAGTAATAATAACATTATAGGTAAATAATTATGTATAAAAAAAATAGTTTATTTAATCAAAAAGGATTCACCCTTATGGAGGTGATCATTGTTATTGCAATAATCGCTATACTTGCCACCGTTGCAGTTCCTAGTGTTACAGGGTATGTAGAAGAGGCCAAAGAAAGTGCTGATTTGCAAAAGTCTGCTGAAATAATGACTGCAGTTGTTTTTGCATACAATTTAAATGCAGATATTATACCAGAGGGTAAACTGCTAATTGTTAGATGGGATACCAATGCTAGCTTAGGCTCTGGGGATGGTTCAGTTGTTGCTGAATTGAGAACCTATGGTAATATTCACACTTCATCTGATCAAGCATGGATTAGTACTTTTAATGTTGAATTACAAAAACTTTTAGGTGAAGATTTTAAAACAAATGCAGTATCTAAATACGGTCAGTCTGCAGATCTATTATTAAAATATGATCCGGCCACTGGGGAGTTCGAGGTGCACAGCACTTATAAAACAGTATGGATTGATGAAATAGGGCTAGATCTTGGGCATTCTTTCTTTGGCTAGATGCTTTCTTTGACTTTATTCCTACTTATTCATGTTTCCCTAACTATTAATATAATATCTATGTTACTGTGGTATAATGGTGTATACTGAGATTGATCAACAATGAGAAATGTTGTACCTGTCTATCCTTAGACAGGAATTACTATTTATTAATAAAAATAAGAAAAGGAGACCAATTATGGAGGCAATTACAGCAATAAAAGAAAGAAGAAGTGTCAGAAAGTACAAGGATGAAATCGTCGATCGTGAGCTACTGAAAGAAATCGTTGAGGCAGCAAGATTTGCACCTTCATGGACAAATGTTCAAATCGCAAGATATACTATCATTGATAATCCTTCTGCAATAGAGCAAATCGCAGAGGAAGGTGTAAATGGTTTTGCGTATAATGCAGGTACCTTAAAAAACACAAAGGGTGTATGTGTACTTAGCTATGTTCAAGGAAAAAGCGGCAAGTATGATGGTGAGTTTGTAACAAGCAAAGGAGACCTTTGGGAGACTTTCGATGCTGGAATTGCTTGCCAAACATTCTGTCTAGCTGCACATGCGAAAGGATTAGGGACTTGTATTTTTGGAATCATCGATGATGAAGTTATTGGAAAAATAGCCAACCTACCGGAAAACGAAACTGTTGCAGCTTTAATTACCTTCGGATATCCTGATGAAGAGCCGAAGACACCTAGAAGAAAAGAAGTTGAAGATTTAATTAGGTTTGTTTAATTTATTAATCACCTTATAATTTAGTAAGTTTAAAAATGGCTATCAATATAGCTAGCAAATCATAAAAAAAGTCAATGCTTACACAGAAGCGTTGACTTTCTTTTATAAAATACTATTAGTGCCTTGTAATATCCACACCAATCTCATCTACCCATATATTTTCAACCCCATCGACCGAGCTATGGGCTAATGCCAACTCTCCAGTACTTGTATTTATATGAAAAGCAAAATTGTTTTCACTGGCAACCTTTGACTTGTCTATATCCATTATCGCATACCAATCGCCCCAATGGGTTTCAACCACATCTTCTCCTGAAGTTTCAATAATCATAGTCTGAATTTCTTGAAGTACTGCAGTTGGTATTTTAGCCTGGTATCCTGCCGGCCTAATCGCCGAAGTCCTGCCACTATTCGAAACTTCTCTCACCATGAATTTATCACGATGGCCAGAACTTTGAGCGTGACCTGTAGCCCATAGTACCTCTATTATTGCATCCTGAGGCAGATTTGCCTGATTAAAGCTCACTGCGATTTGTGTTGCTTTTATCATATTGCTAGCAACCTGTAAGTCACTTGCCTCTTTTGCCTCTTCGACATATCCTGTTATGCTAGGAATAGCTATTACTGCTAAAATCGCTATTATTGCTATAACAATAATAATTTCCATCAAAGTGAAACCTTTACAGCAATTAGCATTTTTCTTTTTCCTCATTTTTAATACCTCAAAATTTAATTTACACATCATTCTGTCCATATTATATCTCTGTCTGTCCATATTATATCTTAGAAACTTAGCAGTATCAACAATTTATTTTCCTGCAATATGCAGATACTCATCGTAGGTAGTTTGCTTATCTACCATTCCATTTGGCGTGAATTCAATAATTCTATTTGCAATTGTTTGAATAAATTCATGATCATGTGATGAAAATAATAATGTTCCTTTAAAATCCATTAAACCATTATTTACTGCTGTAATTGACTCAAGATCAAGGTGGTTAGTTGGCTGGTCAAGAATTAGGGCATTGGATCCAAATAGCATCATCCTCGAAAGCATGCATCTAACCTTTTCTCCTCCTGAAAGCACTTTCACAGCTTTATATACATCATCACCTGAGAATAGCATTCTTCCAAGAAATCCTCTCATAAATGTCTCTGTTGTTTCTGGTGTGAATTGGCCTAGCCATTGTACCAAGTTTAAGTCACAATCATTAAAAAACTCTGAGTTATCCAGCGGTAGGTATGACTTTGTAATTGTTGCTCCCCATTTCACTGTTCCCTCATCTGGCTCCATCTCTCCCATAAGTATCTTAAATAAGGTAGAATTTGCAATTTCCTCTTCTCCAACAAAGGCAATTTTATCATCTCTATTCACATTGAATGACACATTATCTAGTATCTTAACGCCATCGATAGTTTTGCTGATTCCTTCAACAAAAAGTATTTCTTTTCCTGCTTCTCTATCCATATTAAATCCAACAAAAGGATATCTCCTAGAAGATGCTGGCATTTCCTCTATTGTAAGTTTATCTAGAATCTTCCTTCTCGAAGTCGCTTGTTTCGCTTTTGACTTGTTAGCTGAGAATTTTTGTATAAAGGCTTGTAGCTCCTTTATTTTATCTTCTTTCTTCTTGTTTTGATCTCTTGTCATCTGTTGCATAATTTGGCTTGATTGGTACCAGAACTCATAATTTCCTGCATACATTCTAATTTTATTATAATCAATATCTACTATATTTGTACAAACTGTATTTAAGAAATGCCTATCATGGGATACTACTATAACTGTACCCTCATAGTCTAGCAAAAAGTCTTCTAGCCAATCAATTGCAATAATATCTAAATGGTTAGTAGGTTCGTCAAGAAGGACTATATCTGGCTTTCCAAAAAGTGCTTGCGCTAATAGCACCTTTACTTTTTCTTTACCTGTTAATCCTGACATTGTTGCATATAGCAGGTCCGTGCTAAGCCCTAAGCCTTGAAGAAGGATGCTAACATTGGATTCTGATTCCCATCCATCCATCTCCGCAAACTCTCCTTCAAGTTCCGACGCTCTCATTCCGTCTTCATCACTAAAGTCTTCTTTTGCATATAGAGCATCTTTCTCTTTCATTATGTCATACAGTTTTTTGTTCCCCATAATTACTGTATCTAATACAGAATATTCATCATATGCAAAGTGGTCTTGCTTCAATACACTTAACCTCTTATTTGGCACCATTGATACACTTCCCGTTGTTGGTTCAAGTTCACCAGACAGGATTTTTAAAAAAGTAGATTTACCAGCCCCATTAGCTCCAATAACACCATAGCAGTTTCCTGCAGTAAATTTTAAGTCTACATCCTTAAATAATGCTGCACCACCAAAATTCAAGCTTAAATTTGTAATTGTAATCATTTATTGCTCCTATTATTTATATTCTTAACATTTTTGTTTTAAATTTTTATTAATTTGCTTTGTCCTTCATTTTACACTATTATTACCTTCTTCGCAAGGAGTAAAACATCCTACAAAAGAAAAATCAGCATAAACAATTCTTGATCATTTTCGCTGACTTTTCTATTACATTTATTATTATTTAATTAGGAGAATTCATAATAAATTCATATACAATTGTATGGTTTATAAACTCTTTCCAAATTCAATACACTCATTTTCACCATCTGCATCTGGTGTTTCATTTAATATCAAGCTTTCATTAACAAGAGTAGCGCCTGCTTCCTTAGCATCTTCATCCCATTCTCTCATCCATAGTCCATCGCCCCATCCATAAGAACCAAATAAAGCTATTTTTTTACCATTTAAGCTTCCTCTAATAGAATCGTACATTGGTTGGAATTCAATTTCCTCAAGAACTTCGTCTCCCATAGACGAGCATCCTAAAGCTAACACGTCATAGTTTTCAACCATCTCAGCGTTAAACTCATTCGGAGTGAACACGTCCACTTCTTTACCATTCATTTTTACACCTTCTGCAATTTTGTTTGCCATTACCTCTGTGTTTCCTGTTCCACTCCAGTATACTACTGCTATTTTGCTCATAAATACCTCCTTGTATTCTCTCTGTTTGCTTATATATAAATGGTTTAGCCACCTACTTAAATGGTGTAACCACTTACCTCTCTTTTACGCTACAGTTAAAAGGCTTATTTCCTTCCCTTCTTCCCATAGTCTTTTGTATATCGCTCTGCATTTATCATATCTTTCGAACTTTATCAAAGCTTCTTTTGTATTCCCGTATACTTTCCAGTATCCACAAAGGTTGCAGTTGAATCCATTATTACATATAAATCCTTTAACATCCTCCGCAGGGTACCCTAAAAACAGCCCTATTTCATGGGGAAATTCTTCACAGTTTTTGAGCCTTTCTGTTAATCTATCTATTGCTTGATTCAACGCTAATCCTTCGTAACCATATTCTTTCAAAATTTCTTTTGTTAGCAGATCTTCAAAATCCCTTTCCAGGCTAACTTCCCTATACATATATACTAAAGCGCATCTTTCTGTACACCTAAGGACTCTCAAAGCTACGCCTTTTTCGACAAAAAAACGGTTCCATTTTTCCACTTCATCTACTATGTTTTCTTCTGTAATTTTCACAGTGAATAGGCTGCCAGTTTTAATTCTTGCTAAAGTAGGCGCCCCATGTTCAATTATGCCCTTCTCTAAATTTGTTTTGTTCACCATGTTCCCCTCTCACTTTTCACATTTTCAGGTTAGCTTTCGCTAACTTATAGTTAGTATACACTAACTATTTTTGCAAGTCAAGACTTTTTATATTTTAATTTTGTTAAAATCCCCCTTCAACTTTTAGTTACATTCAACTAACAAAAGTTAGTTCGAGCTTGCTAATTCAACGTTTTTTGCACTTTGTTGTTGACATCCACTCCATGCAGTGCTAAACTTAAACAAGAGTAAAACTCAGAAAAATATTAATAAGTGGAGTGGAGGTTCTTATGAAACATCACATATTTTGGGCATGGGCAGCAGTTATATCAATGTTCATGGTTATGGTAACTGGATACAAAAGAAAATAATTTAACTCACACGTGAAAGGTGGTAGAATATGGCATTACATTTAGGATTAGGATTAGTTGCAGTGG
This sequence comes from uncultured Oscillospiraceae bacterium, assembly GCA_964369805.1. Taxonomy (GTDB): domain Bacteria; phylum Bacillota; class Clostridia; order Peptostreptococcales; family Anaerovoracaceae; genus CAYJHC01. The sequence continues at coordinate 18,426 of CAYJFM010000001.1, read as the reverse complement.
GAGCAGTGATAGGCTCTGCTGGTATGAAGGTTCTTACAAGCAATAAAGCAAAAAAAGCTTATGTGCACTCAGTGGCAGCTGGATTAAGGGCTAAAGATTGCGTAATGGAAAAAGTAACTTGTGTACAAGAGGGTACAGCTGATATTGTAGAGCATGCAAAACACATCAACAGAGATAAGGCTCAAAAAAAAGAATCAGAAGTTAAAGTTGAGGAAGATACAATCATTATCGAAGACACTTCTGAGGAATCAGTAAAATAGAGAGTTTAAAGAAGAGCCTCGGCTCTTTTTTACTTATTAGAAAGGAGGGCCTGCGCCTACGCGCAGAGCTAGAAATATGAAAGGTATAATTCAACACGAAATACCAGGCAGAATTAGGTTTAATATTCCTGATGTTAGTCTTTCTATTGAAATGGCAGATGTACTGGATGCATATCTACACCTTACAAAAGGTGTTAAAGCAGCCTCAGTTCATGAAAGAACAGGAAACGTAATTGTTTTTTTCGAACCAACTATGCGTTCTAATATTATACAGGCAATCAGTCGGTTTAGTTTCACAAGCGAAGAAACACATAACCTTCTTAGCGTTATTCCTGCCCATAGTAGTAGAATCATTGATCGCGAATGTAGCGAAAAATTAGTTTTCAAAATTATCAAGCATTTTGTTAAAACTACCTTCCTTCCTCTTCCTGTTCGAGTTTTAATAACAACTATCAACTCTATCCCATATATTATTAACGGACTTAAGTCTCTATTTTCCAAAAAAATAGATGTAGACTTGTTGGATGCAGTTGCTATTTCCGTTTCGCTCTTACGAAATGACTTCAAAACTGCAGGTTCCATTATGTTTCTTCTTGGCCTCGGTGAACTATTAGAGGACTGGACTAGAAAAAGATCAATGGATGATTTAGCTAAATTCCTGTCCCTCGGTGTTGACAAAGTGTGGGTTAAGACAACAACTGGGGAACTTCTAGTTCCTATTAACGAAGTTCAGCAAGATGACATCGTAATAGTTAGGCTTGGGAACTTAGTTCCTTTTGATGGGATAATATTAGATGGAGAAATTTCAGTTAATCAATCTTCCTTAACGGGAGAGTCCTTGGCTGTTCATAAAAAAATCGGCTCTACTATTTTTGCAGGAAGCACAGTAGAGGAGGGTGAGTGTGAAATCAAAGTTACACATATAGCAGGCCAAAGCAAATATGATAAAATCCTTACGATGATAGAAAACTCTGAGGCTTTGAACTCTAAATCCATTGATAGCGCAGTTCATCTTGCAGATAAACTTGTACCTTATTCCCTTTTCGGCAGCTTAGCAGTTTTTCTTCTAACAAGAAATGCCACAGCAGCTCTTGCAGTCCTTATGGCTGACTTTTCATGTGCCTTGAAACTTTCAATGCCGTTAGCTGTTATATCAGCCATGCGAGAAGCTGCACGACATAATGTAACTGTGAAAGGCGGATCTTATCTTGAGTCTTTTTCAAAAGTAGATACTTTAGTATTTGATAAGACTGGTACCCTGACGTATGCAAACCCCTCAGTTGTTAAAGTTATCCCATTTGCAGGACAAGATGAAAATGAGATGGTAAGAATTGCAGCTTGCTTAGAAGAACACTTTCCTCATTCAATGGCTAATGCAGTTGTAAAATATGCCGCCGATAAAGGCCTTGAGCACGATGAGTTCCATCAAGAGGTTCAGTATATAGTAGCCCATGGTATATCGGGAATGATCAATGAGGATAAAGTCCTAATAGGCAGCTCTCATTTTATTTTCGATGATGAAAACTGCACCGTCCTTGAAGAAGATCAAGAGCTGTTTGACACCCTTCCAGATGAGTACTCTCTTCTTTACATGGCTATTTCAGGCACAGTTGTTGCTGTTATATGTATTTTTGATCCTATTCGAGCAGAGGCAAATCAGGTAATGGAAGACTTAAAACGTCTTGGTGTAAAAAGAATAGTTATGTTGACGGGGGACAATAAAAAAACAGCAAGCAAAATTGCTTCCCAAATAGGGTGTGATGAATACCTGGCAGAAGTGCTTCCAGAGGAGAAAGCGATCTATGTTCAAAAAGCACAAGAACTTGGCGATTTGGTTGTAATGGTAGGTGATGGTGTTAATGATTCTCCAGCGCTTTCTGCTGCCGATGTTGGCATTGCAATTAGCGATGGCTCTGCAATTGCAAGAGAGATCTCAGATATTACTATTGCTGCGGAAAATTTAAACGAACTTGTTTTTCTTAAAGCAATTTCAAACCAATTAAGCAATCGGATCGAAAAAACATACGATCAAGTAATAGGTATTAACACCATGCTTATCGCTTTGGGTGTTTTTGGGGTAATCACCCCAGCACTGAGTTCATTGCTCCATAACGCTTCAACCTTGTTAATTAGCATGAATAATATGACACCACTACTTAAGGATGGTGCTATTGATTTCGAACAAAAGAATAAAGGTATAGAGCCCTAAATTGAATTGAGAACTTCTTTGTGTAAATAAATTTATAAAAGTTAGTTTCACGGAAAGTTTATAGGGTATAAAATTTATAATATTTAGAAATCCGCCTGTCAACTACAGGCGGATTAAAACTTTAATTTATGATTACGGAGGTACAATTATGTCATTAATTGGAAAAGAAATTTCTGATTTCTCAGTGCAAGCATTTGTTAATAATGATTTTACTGAAATCAAAAAAGAAAACATTTTAGGTAAGTGGTCTGTATTTTTCTTCTACCCAGCAGATTTTACATTCATTTGACCGACAGAACTTGAAGATCTGGCAGATCTTTACGAAGAATTCGAAAAAATCGGATGTGAAATATATGCAACTTCTTGCGATACTCATTTCGTGCACAAAGCATGGTATGATACATCAGATACCATCAAGAAAATTAACTATCCAATGCTAGGAGATCCAACCGCTTGCTTAGCTAAAGACTTTGAAGTGTATATTGATGAAGTTGGTCTATCAGAAAGAGGAACTTTCATCGTAGATCCTGCAGGGAAAATAGTTTCTTATGAAGTACTACAAGGCAGCGTTGGTAGAAGTGCCAAAGAATTGCTTAGAAGAGTTCAGGCTTGCCAATTTGTTGCGAGTCAAGCTAATGAAGTTTGCCCAGCAGCTTGGACACCAGGCAGCGATACCCTTACTCCAAATATTGATTTGATTGGTAAGCTATAATTACTTATATTTAATAAGCATAATAGTAAATTGTATTATGCAAAACGAAGTTTATGAGCATGGTCTCATGAACTTCGTTTTTTAGTTTCAGAAATGCCATATACGGCATATATTTTCTATATAAAAAACACCCCCATTGTTAGGTTTAGTGGCCTAACTTGGAGGTGTTCTATTTATTATTTAATTGTTGAACTTAATTACTAATAATTAAATTGTTGCAGTTGGTTCGTATTTTTCAACTTTTTTCTTTGAAAAAACAGCTGTTAACACTTGTACTAATGCAATAACTGCAAATAGAACTGTCCACTGGTCAATCATAATCATTGGTTGAGTTAAGTCTTGAGTTACTATAAATAGTGCTACTGCAGCGATAGCCGGCGCTAGACTAAACAGTCTAAGCAGACCTTTCCTCTTAACTTCTGCATCTTCGTCCTCTTCCTCTTTTTTCTTATGGAAGTATCCCGCTAACAACATGATGCTCATAATAGCAGTTGCTACTGCTAAAAGTAAATCTACTAATGACCACGCTCCTGATCCACCTTGGCTTTGTGGTACTGAACCATCATCAATGGTATCAGTTATTGCTGCTGCTCCTGGTGTTGATCCATCTACTAAAGCTACTGCTGGTGTCGCTGCATCAGCTACTGCCACTGCAATTGGAGGAATAACAGGTGTTGGTGCAATAGGCGCTGTTGGAATAACAGGTGCTACTGGTGCTGGATTAATTGTAAGTGTTCCATTTTCTACTATTACTTTGTAGTTTGGATTATTTAGTAGTGTTGCTGTAATTACATATTCTCCTACTGATTCACCTGCAGTTCTTGACAATGTATAGTTTAATCTATCTGAACCCACTGTTCCAGCTGTTGTTGCTACAAATGTAGGGTCCACTGCTCCTTCTACTTTACTAGTGTCAGAAACTATTATAGTTGCTGTTTTTGGTGATACTAATAAGCTAATATTCTCTACGATAACTGATTGGTATTTCTCATACTCTACTTTTACATTGAATGTAGTTGTTCCTACATTTGTAATGCTTGGAATTTCAGCTAATGGTGTCGCAAATTCCGTATCATCAATTGCGTAATATGAAATTGACATTTTGCTTTCATCAAATACTTCTCCATTTGGAAGAGAAATATCAAACATCGCTCTTGAAGCTACTAATGGGCTTCCATCATAAATTTTAGATCTATCAGCTCCTGTTGCATCTGCAAAGTCTACTATTAATCCTTCTTTTAATTCTACAATTAGCGTGCTTACTGGTAGCTTTTCAGTAGTAGGGTCTATGAATATATAGTTTATAATACTATCATCTACCTTTAACTGAATCGCTCCTTCATAACTTCCTATAGCTTGGATTTGAGTATCTTCATTTGGAATTTCTACTGTTAATCCACCAAGTACTGCATTCGTATCTTTTGCCAGAACTCCTGCTGTTTCAAGAGCTTCCCCGTCTAACATTATTGCAGCTTTCTTTTCATCACTAACTGGTGTATCCACTTTAGTGATAATATCACTTAATGTGTATTCAATTATTATTGGAGTAACTTTTACTGTTGCTGGAGTATTATTACCTTCAACATCTGTTCCTGCATACACTGTTACAGGCTTGTATCCTTCTCTTGTAACTACTGCGTATACATCAGCAGAGCCTACATTTGTGATTCCTTCAAATTTTGTTACTTTTCCATTTACATAGTATGTTACCGTATCTTGTTCTGTAACTCCTGTTACTGTTGCAAAATGCGCATTTCCATCATATGTAACAGTTTTTCCTTCAATTTTGAAATCAGCTGCATTTGGGTTATCTCCCTCTACCACTGTTAGAGTTCCTGTTACTGCTTTTACGATATAGTTATCTGCTACAACTTCTTCTACAATTCTGTCTGTACCTGTTGTTTTTACAAGAATTGCATACTTATCATCTACTTTTACTGTTCCTGCTTTATATGCATCATCGTAGTTTGGTGATGATAGAATTGGGCCTCCATCTACATATGTTAATACTGATGAATCTTCATTATTTACATATCCACTAATTACATAGTCATCTTCACTAAAGCTAATTGTCTCTGTTCCAAATTTAACTGTCTTAGTTGATGTTGGTGTTAATGTTAATTCTGCTGGGTTTACAATTACTGTTGCTGGTAAGTCTTTACCTTCATCATCTTTTCCTGCGTAAACTGTTACTGGTTTGTATCCTTCTCTTGTAACTACTGCATATACGTTTTCTCTGCCTACATTTGTAAGTCCTTCAAATTTAGTTTCTGTTCCATCAACATAGTATGTTACTGTATCTTGTTCTGTAACTCCTGTCACTGTTGCTGTGTGTGTCTTTCCGTCATATGTAGCTGTTTTTCCTTCAAGTGTGAAGTCAGCAGCATTTGGGTTGTCTCCCTCTACAACTTCAACATTCGCTGCAACAACTTTTACTAAATAGTTATCTGCTGTTACTGCTGTTGTATAGGGTCCCGTTCCATCTAGTTCGATAAAGATAGGATATGTATCTCCAACTTTTACTTCTCCTGCTTTAAATGCAGCATCGTATTCTGGTGATGATAGTACGTTTCCTTCATTTTTGAAGCTTAGAACTGATTTATCTTCACCATTTACAAATCCTTCAATTGTGTAGTCATCTTTGCTGAAGTTAATTGTCTCTGTTCCAAATTTAACAGTTTTATCTGCAGCCATTGTTAATGTTAATTCTGCTGGATTTACAATTACTGTTGCTGGTAAGTCTTTACCTTCATCATCTTTTCCTGCATAAACTGTTACTGGTTCGTATCCTTCTCTTGTAACTACAGCGTATACATTTTCTCTGCCTACATTTGTAAGTCCTTCAAACTCAGTCTCAGTTCCATCAATATAGTATGTTACTGTATCTTGATCTGTAATGCCTGTTACTGTTGCTGTATATGTCTTTCCATCATATGTAGCTGTTTTTCCTTCAAGTTTAAAGTCTGCTGCATTTGGGTTATCTCCCTCTACAACTTCAACATTTGCTGCAACAACTTTTACTAAATAGTTATCTGCTGTTACTGCTGTTGTATAAGGCCCCGTTCCATCTAGTTCGATAAAGATAGGATATGTATCTCCAACTTTTACTTCTCCTGCTTTAAATGCAGCATCGTATTCTGGTGATGATAGTACGTTTCCTTCATTTTTGAAGCTTAGAACTGATTTATCTTCACCATTTACAAATCCTTCAATTGTGTAGTCATCTTTGCTGAAGTTAATTGTTTCTGTTCCAAATTTAACAGTTTTGTCTGCAGCCATTGTTAATGTTAATTCCGCTGGGTTTACTATTACTACTGCTGGTAAGTCTTTACCTTCATCATCTTTTCCTGCATAAACTGTTACTGGTTTGTATCCTTCTCTTGTAACTACTGCATATACATTTTCTCTACCTGCATCTGTAAGTCCTTCAAATTTAGTTTCTGTTCCATCAACATAGTATGTTACTGTATCTTGTTCTGTAACTCCTGTCACTGTTGCTGTGTGTGTCTTTCCGTCATATGTAGCTGTTTTTCCTTCAAGTGTGAAGTCAGCAGCATTTGGGTTGTCTCCCTCTACAACTTCAACATTCGCTGCAACAACTTTTACTAAATAGTTATCTGCTGTTACTGCTGTTGTATAGGGTCCCGTTCCATCTAGTTCGATAAAGATAGGATATGTATCTCCAACTTTTACTTCTCCTGCTTTAAATGCAGCATCGTATTCTGGTGATGATAGTACGTTTCCTTCATTTTTGAAGCTTAGAACTGATTTATCTTCACCATTTACAAATCCTTCAATTGTGTAGTCATCTTTGCTGAAGTTAATTGTCTCTGTTCCAAATTTAACAGTTTTATCTGCAGCCATTGTTAATGTTAATTCTGCTGGGTTTACTGTTACTTTCGCTAATATGTTGTTACCTTCACTATCTTTGCCAGTATATAAAGTTACTGGTGCATAACCTTCTCTTGTTACTATGGCATAAACATTAGAGCTACCTGCATCTGTAATCCCTGTGAACACAGTACCATCTTCGTTGTAGTATGTTACTGTATCTTCTTTTGTAATTCCTGTAACCTCTGGGAAGTGTGTGTCTCCATCATATGTAACTTCTTTCCCTGTTATTTCAAAATTATCTTTATTTGGGTTTTCTCCTGCAACAACGGTTAGGCTTCCCTTAGTCAGTGCTCTAACTATATAGTTGTCTGCTGTTATTTCAGAAGTATATGAATCTGTTCCTTCTGTTTTTAATGTTACAACATATGACCTTCCTACTTCTACTGTGTCTGTGGCAAATGCATAGTTATATGCGCTCGAAGTCAATACTTGAGTACCTGGTTTAAAGTTTAAAACAGATTCGTCTTCACCTTCTATAAATCCAGTAACTGTGTAGTCATTTCTATCAAAAGTTAATGTCTCTGTTCCAAAGGCAACAATTTTACTAGTAGTTGGTGTTAAATCTAGTACTTTTTTTGTGATAGATACTGTTGCTAACAAGTCATTGCCACTATCGTCTTTTCCTGCATATACAGTTAATGGAGCATATCCATCTCTTTCAATTACAGCATAAACGTTTTCTTTCCCTGCGTTAGTAATTCCCTCAAACACAGTTCCGTCTTTTGTGTAATATGTAACTTTATCTCCTTCTATAGTTCCTGTTAATTCTGGTAAAAGTACTTTTCCATCATATTCTTTTCCGACATTATTAAGTTCAAAGTCTTCTTCATTTAAAGTAGCAGCACTCTTTTTCTTTTCAGGAGTCTCTTCTGTTTCCTTTACAGGCTCTTCCTTTACTATACTTGTTACAGAGTGTTGGAACACTTGAGTCTTGTACTCAGGATCTGCCCCTTCTTCTTCTGTAATATAATATGCTACTTTAAACTCATAAGTTCCATTTTGTGTAGCTATGAACTGCGCGTTAGCCCCGTCCACTTTTGTTTCCTCGCCATCGCTTGGCAAAATAATTCCATCAATTTCGACATTGTCTAAAGCTGTCGTTGCTTCTAGATTCACTATTTCTGTGCCATTTTCTTCAACTGAATTAATAGCTAGCTCTACATCATTCAATCCAGATGTGTCTGCTGCCAATAGTGCTGGAAAGTTTATAGTCTGCACTAATAATGCTAGTGCTAGTACAAAAATTCCTACCTTCTTAAATCTCTTCATTACACATTTCCTTTCAAATATACTAGTAATTGTATTTTTGCTTTGGCTTTCGCCATTCTTTGCAATTATATACCCCACACAAATTATCTTCACAACAAAATAGATTGTTTAAGTGTCTCACTTAAACATAATTATTCCAGCCTTAATGTTTCTACTACGATGTCTGCCTTCAACTACATAAATATTCTATTTCTTTAATTTGGATAATTCGCACAATATATATTAGTGCATCACATTGTTAATAATATACCACAAAAGTCACAGAAATATTCAAAAAATAGAAAAATTTTTTTAATTATTTTATTTTTTTATGTTTTGACACTAATTTTCTCTATATTATGCGTAACATTTGTGTATATTACATAAATTTTCGAATTATTATCTTTCCAAATGAGTAATATTGTCGCCCAGGCTAAGATTGTCTTAAATAAAAAAAGCACATTTTGTGCTTCTTTAATTATATATTCCTTATGCTTATAATGCCTATAATTCTTCTGATTCATATATTTCTTCAAACATATCTAAAGGCTTTTTTGAAGAATTAGCAACCTCAACTGGCACAGCTTCTACATCTGCGAAAACATCCATATCTTGAAACTCACTATCATATACTTTGAAGTCATCTTCTTCCAAAGGCTCTCCTGGAGTAATATAGCCTGCTGCAATTTCATATGCTGCCACTGATACAGCCTTTTCTTCATCTAACCCCTCCATAAGTGGTGGTGCACCATCAAGAATGTCTCTAGCCCTCTTTGCTGCCAAAATTACTGTTGCATATTTACTGTCTACTTTTTCTCTAATTTCATCTACTGATGGGTATAACATTATTTTTCCTCCTTGAAATTTTTTATCTGTATTAGAGTCCTGTCACTCACTTTGAGTCTTTCGGCTCTTATTATTTTCTCTACATTTCTTACTGCCACATCTATTTTGTCGTTTACAACACAATAGTCATATTCTTTTGCAAAATCAATTTCATTTAAAGCTGATTTCATTCTCAATTGAATTTTTTCTTCTGTTTCTGTCCCTCTTCCGCGAATTCTTTTTTCTAATTCCGCCATAGTCGGGGGCATCACAAAAATCAAAATTGCTTCATCATAGTTTTTCTTAACTTGCATTGTGCCATCTATATCAATTTCTAATAGCACATTCTTTCCTTGATTAATTAGCTCAAGAACCTTATCTTTAGGTGTACCATAGTAATTCCCATACACTTCAGCATATTCTAGTAATCCATCATTCTCAATACAGTCTTTGAAGTTCTCCATTGAGGTAAAGTAATATTCTCTTCCTTCTATTTCATTTGGCCTTGGGTCTCTGGTTGTCATCGAAATTGAAAGGCTTATAGGATTTTTCCTCGCAAGCAATCTCTTGCAAATTACACCTTTCCCTGTTCCTGATGGGCCAGAAAGAACAAATAATTTTCCTTTTTCCATTTTTATCTCCAATATTTGCAATCTTCTAATTACAGTAAATTTTATTATACAATTATTTTATTATAATTACAAGCATACTCTACTCAATGTTTTGTACTTGTTCTCTGATTTTTTCGATTTCACTTTTCATGTCTAGCATAAAATTAGTAATTTCTAAGTCATTTGCCTTAGATCCTATGGTGTTTGTCTCTCTATTCATCTCTTGTATTAAAAAGTCCATTTTTTTACCACCACTTCCTGGCCCACCCATAAGCAAAGTTCCCATTAAATCTAAGTGGCTTTTCATTCTTACTATCTCTTCCGTAATATTAGCTTTGTCAGATAGCATTGTGGCTTCAAGGGCAATTCTATCTTCAGGAAGTTCTGTTACCCCTTCTAACAGTGTTGCCACTCTAGCTCTTAACTTCTCTCTATATATTTCAGTTAATAATGGAGCTTTTTCTTCAATATTGGCCAGTAAAGTCCTGAGGGTTTCTACTCTTTCTTTCAGGTCTGCAACCAAAGAGTCTCCCTCCCTCTCTCTCATAGACACATTATCCTTAATAGCCTCTACTGTTGTAGCAGCAAAGGCACGTAAAACCTCTTCCTCGTCTATATCTGCCGTTGTTACTTTAAGAACTTCTGGAAGTGTAGCTATAAACTCTGCTGAAGCTGGCATTGTTTGATAAGTATATTTGTTGATTTCTTTGATAGCATCAACATATTCCTTTGCCAAGTTTTCATTTAATACCACCACTGTTTCATTTTCAAGGTTGCTATCAATCTGTACAGAAACTTCAATTTTACCACGAGTTAAATATTTTTTCACTTCGTTTTTTATGGTATCCTCTGCAAAGTTATATTTCCTTGGCATTTTCACTGTTACATCTAAATATCGGTGATTTACTGACTTAACCTCTATTGTAAATGCTCTTTTTTCATCAGAAAAGTTTCCTTTTCCATATCCTGTCATACTTCTTATCATACAATTTTCTCCTTTTATACTTACATTTATGATAATATTAATATTATAACACATTAGGAGGCAAAATATGGCATTAGATGGCTTAGTAATATCAGCAATTCAAAAAGAGTTAAACGAACTACTAATAAATTGTAGGATAGATAAAATATATCAACCAGAAAAAACAGAGTTTATTTTTGTTATGAAGACTAAAAATGGAAATGTTAGGCTTCTACTTTCATGTAATAGCGATCATCCCGGAGTCTATCTGACAAAAAATTCTTACGATAATCCCCCTGTTCCTTCAGGACTTTGCATGTTCTTTAGAAAACATTTACAAGGAGGAAGGATTTCAAAAGTTACCCAGTTTGAAACAGAGCGTTTTTTAGAAATTCATGTTGATTCTATTGACGAACTTGGAGAAAAAGTTAGTAAAAAAGTTGTAGTTGAACTTCTTGGCCGCTACAGCAACATAATATTAGTAGAGACATATAATGAGGAAAACTCTTTGTATGATGATTTTCCTTGTGGAAAAATCCTTGACTGTGCAAAACGTGGCTCTTTAGACGTTAACACTGAGCGCGTTGTACTACCAGGCCAGCCCTATCATTACCCTCCAAGCGGAGAAAAGCTTCCTTTCACAAAAGTACTCGACCCAGAGTTTGTTTTAGAACACTCTTCACCTCTATTTGATGCTTCGAAAAACATTTCCAACTATTTTCAAGGAGTTTCAACAGGCATGGCTAGCCAAATCGTAAGAAAAGCTAATAGTACTGATACCAACCCCCTACTTGTGATGCAAGCCTATGTCAAGGAACTAGGGCGCCTCAACTATACTCCAACTGTCTGGCTTACCGAAAACAAGAGTCCAAAAGATTTTCATCTATTTGATTTTGAACAGTTCTCCAATTTGGAGAAGGTTTCTTTTGAAACTGCAAATGAAGCTGTGGATTTTTACTATTCTTCTCGAACCTCTTCAAACAAAATAGACCAAGAACGCTTTGCACTCACAAGGAGCATCTCCAACTTGCTAAAGAAAACCATTATTAAAAAGCGAAAGCTTCAAGATGATATTCTTGTCGCTGAAAACTCTTCCCATTTGAGAGTTTACGGGGAATTAATTATGGCAAATCTTCATAAGATTAAAACGGGTGATTCCATAGCCACATTAGAAAACTATTATGATGGCACTACTGTAGAAATACCTTTAGATATTAAAGTAGCTCCAGCAAAGAATGGGCAAATTTACTTTAAAAAGTTTGCAAAATCTAAAAAAGCTGTAGAGGAAAAAGGCAAACAGCTGAAGAAAACTGAAGATGAAGTTACATATTTTGAAAGTGTATTGGCCTTCCTTGAGATGACCACCACTTCTGAGGAAATTGCTGCTATACGTGATGAGCTTCTAGAAGGTGAATATCTAAGAAAGTCTCATAAAAAAGAACCTATGGGGCGTAAGAAGAAAAAGAAAATAAGTTACCAAAGTTATTTATCTTCCAATGATCATAAAATTTTAGTAGGTCGCAATAACAAAGAAAACGAAGAAATTACTTTTAAGGTTTCTTCTAGAAAAGATATTTGGTTCCATACCAAGGATATTCCAGGGTCTCATGTTGTTTTGGTTTTAGATGGCGATATCCCTACTGATGATGAAATCAGAGAAACCGCTGCACTGGCAGCACATTTCAGTAAAGCTTCGACTTCTGACAATGTACCTGTTGACTATGTGGACATTAAGAATATAAAAAAAATGGGAAACGGAAAACCAGGTATGGTTGTATTCACTGGGAACAATACAATCTATGTAACACCTAAGGATCCTAAGGGCTCTTTGTTATGTTAAACAGTAGAGGAAACTCCTTTGCTAATGAAATTTTACTAGCAATTGAAAGTTGCTCATAATCTGGAGCAAAGAAAAAATCTAATCCTGTAATTTCTTTAATCTTTCTAAATCTAGATCTAAGAGTATTTTCATGTTGATTTAATATTCTTGATGCCTCCTTAAGAGTTCCATCGCACCTAGATAAGCTTAATAGAGTTTCAAGTAGTTTAGTTCCATTTTCTACATCATATTCTCTTAGTTGGTTGTATATACCTTGAGAAAATTTTATTAAATAGCCATCTTTTAATAAAGGCAGAATAAACTTATATGATCCAATTGAGGCATAGTACTCAATTGGACTTTCTTTTATTAGGGCAGTTTGCAATGCTAATCTACTCTCCGTAATAGCGTCAAGCAAACTATTTGGAGGTAATACATTACTAGAAACTCCCAAAAAATATTTTTCATTAGAGTTTTCTAAAATTGGTGACATAGTTGACAATGTAGACTCTATTACCTTATCATAGTCGAACTCTGTTGCAGAATATACTAATACTATCTCTTTGTGATAGTAGGAAATTGTATAACTATAATCTTCCTTAAAAGTTTCAGTAATTTTAACTAAAATATCTTTTTCGAAAACTCCCGTCCTAGTTGCCATAGAAACAGAAAAAAATGTATCACAAATATATGGGTTAAATTCGAAGGACAGCCTATCTATGGATTCAGTTTGAGACGTAGGAAGTTGCAAAAGCTTATGTAGTACTAGATTTCGATTTTCAAAACTTTCCGAAAATTTAACCAAATTATTAATCATTAATATTATTTTTTCAAAATACATAGTATCTGCAGAAATTAAAAATATGGGGAAGTTCATAAGATTTGCGTAACGTATAACAGAATCTGGAATGGGTAACTTATATACATTTTTTATAAAAAGTCCAGCAACATTTTTCTGAACTAAGTATTTCACCGCATCAAGTATTAGAAAAGGGTTGTCCTTTGCATATACAAAGGAAGCTATTGCCAGCTGATTATCATGAAAGTGAGAGTGATAGTACTTGCTATATAAGGCAGGATCGTATTCGAAGTCTAAAAGCCCGCAATCAATAACACGATTTGAAAGTCCCCCTTCCCCAGCAATCAATTTAACTTCTTTAAAGTCAGGTAACGAAACAATATCTTTTATAGTCGGAAACATATGACACCTCCTAACAATGTAATTTCTTATAATTATTATAATTAAAAATGTAAAAATTATCAACAGCTAAGCTCTTATAATTCTTTTAATTTCCATAAACTTGTAATCAAACCATAAATTAATAGCAAAAAAGTAATAATGCATTGAAAAAATATGGTTAATATCCTTTTCAGCTAAAACAGGGGGAGGTGTGTAACTATGCTTTTCAAGTAAATTAATATAAAATAACGCATCTGATTTGTAAAATATTACAAAGATGCAGGTTTGAAGAATATTGTCAAAGGATATATATTAAAAGCAAGATATTAAAGTTATATTAGGAGGGTAATATGATTCCAATTGATAAAATTGAAAAAACCTATGATAAAATCAAGGAATTTATAACGCCTACAAGGCTAGATAAAAGCTTTCACTTAACTGTTGGAGATACAGAGGTCTATTTAAAAATGGAAAGCGAACATTCAATAGTTAAATCTTTTAAAATAAGAGGTGTTTTGGGTAAGCTTTCACATATTGAGCAAAACATTATTCAAGAAGTTCAAACTTCAGCTATTTCTTCAGGAAACCAAGGTATATGCTTGTCTTATGCAGCAAATATGCTAGGCCTCAAAAAACCGATAATATTTGTACCTGAAACTACTCCTGAAAATAAAATAAAAAAAATGGAAGCTCTTGGTGCTGATGTTCAAAAAAGAGGTCAAAACTACGATCAGGTCCATAATATTGCTGAGCTAGAAGTGGAAAAAGAGGGATATATAAACATAGATGCTAGAGAAGATGAGGAAGGCGTTCTTGGAGGTGCTAGTGTAGGCATTGAAATTATACAACAACTACCTGAGGTAGATGTTGTAATTATCCCTAAGGGCAGTGGAGCCTTAGCTACTAGTAATGCCTCTTACTTCAAACAAAGGAAAGCAGGTGTAAAGGTATATGCAGTCGAAGCAGAGTCCTGCCCAGCTCTCACCACTAATTTGAAAGAAGGTAAGTGGACAAAGAACTTTCCTATAACTGGTACAGAAGAACCTCTATTAAAGAGTTTAGTAGGGGGCTGTGCTGAGCTATCATATAATAATGCGAGTACATTGGAAGACATCCTACTAGTAAATGATCAGGAGGTAAAAGTAGCCTTAGGTGAAATTTTCAAAAAAGAAAGAGTCATAGTAGAGCCAGATAGCGCAGCAGCATATGCAGCATATAAAAGGTATTCTCACCTATTTATAGGCAAAAAAACAGTGCTGGTTTTAACTGGAGGAAATATTGACGACCAATTATTTAAGGAAATAGTAAATAACAATTATTAAAATGTATATAAAACATATGTGTGTAAATTATAAGTTTAATCTTTTGTTTTACATGAGAAAGTAAAACGCATTTGGCGAAAGGAGACCAAAAGATATGGAATTTAACGTAAAAGAAAGGACTAAAGAAATAACCCTAAGGATGACAAGGGTAAAAAGCGTAGTTGGAACAAGTGGAGAGGTAGATATAGCTCATGAGACATATAATATTTTAAGTGAGATGCAATATTTTAAAGAGAATCCAGAAAATTTATATCTTTTAGATTGTAAAGATGATATTATAGGTAGAAAAGTAGTGGTTGCAGAACTTAATGGAAGAAAGAGCAAAAAAAATGACACCATCCTTTTAATCGGGCACATTGATACTGTTGGGACTTCTGATTATGGCGAGCTCGAAGAGTATGCTACCAATCCTGAAGAACTTGCTAAGCGATTTGGCAGTTTAAAACTTAGTGACGAGGTTAGAAAAGACCTTGAATCAGGAGATTTTATCTTTGGACGAGGAATCTTCGACATGAAAGCTGGATGTGCTGGCGTAATGGCAATGATGGAAAAAATTTCAGAGGATTTAGATGACTTCGACGGAAATCTTATTTTTGGAGCAGTTTGTGACGAAGAAGGAGACTCTGTAGGAATGCTAAACCTCGTACCTCACCTTCAAACGCTAAAAAAAGAAAAGGGTTATAACTACTTAGCTTTATTAGACCCTGATTATTGTGCTCCTATTTTCCCTGGAGATCCCCAAAAATATGTATATATAGGCACCGTCGGAAAATTAATGCCAACATTTTTAGTAGTTGGAAAAGAAACACATGTAGGAGAAGCCTTTGATGGGCTAGATTCTAACTTGATAGCTTCTGCAATTATGACTAAAATTGATATGAATATCGAATTTTGCGATGAAGCTGAAGGAGAGGTTACACTTCCTCCAATTAGCCTAAAGCAAAGAGATCTAAAGCCTGAGTATTCAGTTCAAACTTCGAATAAGTCTATTATTTTCTTTAATTATGCAACTCATCAAATAACCCCAGACAAAGTAATGGAGCAAATGATATCCGCAGGACAAGAGTGTTTTGAAAAAGTCGTTGATAATTTAGACATAAATTATCAAAAGTATTGCGAAAGAGTAAATAGAGAATACAGTAAAAAGCCTTGGGTAGCAAGAACTATCTCGTATCAAGAGCTGTATAATAACGTAAAGAAAGAAAAGGGTGATGAACTTGACAAGCTCATTGAAGCATATACCTTGGAAATTTCAAGCGATGAGTCTCTTGATGTAAGGGATAAAGTTCAAAAAATGACGGAATATGTTCATAGCCTATGGAGTGACAAAGAACCTGTTGTAATTGTATTCTTTACACCTCCATATTATCCACATGTTTATGTAGATGAGAATGCAAGGGAAAAAGATAGGGCCTTATTAAATGCAATGACTGAAGCAGTAGAAACTGTTTCAAAGACTTGTGAACACAAGATTGTACAAAAGAAGTTCTTTCCATTTATCTCAGATCTTAGTTTTGCAAGAGCACCAAAGGAAGATTCAATAATAAGAAGCTTAAAAGAAAATATCCCAGGCTTTGGAGATCTATATGACCTTCCTTTAGGGGCCATGCAAGACTTAGACGTTCCGGTTGCTGATATAGGCGTCGCGGGAAGAGATGCTCACAGATTTACTGAAAGATTAGAAGCCGAGTATTCCTTCGCAACAACACCAGAACTTATATATAATACGGTATTAGGCTTGCTAAAATAGAATTTTAGCAAGCTTGAATATACAGCGAAGTTTCAAAAGTGTAGAAAAATTATTTATGTAGAAAGGAGCGAAGATGGAAATTATAACCAGCATATTTGACATTATTATAGCCATGGCAAACTGGATGTGGGGGCCACCATTAATTATACTTATTGGTGTGGGAGGGCTATACGCCTCAATTAGAATCGGATTTATACAAATTACAAAAGTAAGTTATATTTTTTCTCAAACATTTGGAAAAATGTTCTCAAAGGCAGAAAAAAAAGGAGAAATTACTCCGTTCTCTGCAGCTGTAGCAGCATTAGCCTCTTCTATAGGGGCATCGAATATTGTAGGTGTGCCTGTTGCTATAGCAATAGGAGGCCCTGGAGCAATATTCTGGATGTGGGTACTTGGAATTATTGGAGCTGGAACAAAGTACGTAGAGGTAGCTTTAGGACAAAAATATAGAGAAAAAAATGAAGACGGAGAATGGGTTGGAGGCCCATACTATTACCTAAAAAAAGGATTGGGCGGACCTATAGGGAAGTTCCTTGGAATCTTCTTTACATTCTTCTTAATGCTTGAACTAATCCCATCAATTACTACTCAAGCTGCATCAGCAACTTCTCAAGTAGTAGCATACGGATTAGACCAAAGAATCGTTGGAATTATATTAGCAGTGCTAGTTGGTATTGTCTGCATTGGTGGACTAAAAAGAATCACTACTGTTACAGATAAAATGGTTCCATTCATGGCAGTTGCATATTTATTAGGTGCACTAATAATTATATTTGTAAATATAGACAAGGTTCCATCAGCCTTTATATGGATTTTCGAGGGAGCCTTTGGCGGAACAGCTGCAGCAGGCGGATTTGCAGGCTCTACAGTCGCACTTGCACTAAGATGGGGAGCTGCTAGAGGGGTTTACTCTAATGAGGCAGGTATGGGAACTGCTCCTATAGCACACTCTTCTGCACATGTAGACCACCCAATCAGACAAGCAATGTGGGGAGTTTTCGAAGTAACTGTTGATACTATGATGATTTGTACAGTAACAGCCTTAGCAGTACTAACATCTGGCGCATGGATGTTTGAAGGTGCTAGCGAAAATACTGGTGGTATTGCACAAGCTGCATACAATTCGGTATTTGGCGCATTTGGAACAACCTTTGTATCTGTTAGCGTATTCTTATTTGTAGTTTCAACTTTAATTGTGCTAGTATATTATGGCCAAAGACAAGCAGAGTTCTTGTTTGGTGTTGGCTTTAGTAAAATTTGGAGATTTGTTTACATCGCTGCAATTGCAATCGGTGGATTAGGAATTGAGCTAGCAGTTCTTTATTCTGTTACAGACTTCTTATTAGGATTAATTATTTTACCAAACATGATAGGAGTAATTATCTTAGTACCTCAAGTCAAGAAATTACAAAACGAATTCTTTAACACTCCTGGCCTATATTACTTAGCAGATAAGGCCGCGAAAGCAGAAAAGAAAGCTTTAAAGAATAAATAGATATAATAAATAATAAAGCAAACTTCGCTAAAAAACCTCTTGGTTAAATCTTCCCAAGAGGTTTTTTTAATGGCTCTTTGTCAAATATTGGGGTGGAGAAAAGTAAACTCTCTATCTCAATATTTTTTTATTCAAAA